>NZ_LT629778.1:4035000-4335000 GCF_900105485.1 Pseudomonas granadensis
GGGCCCATCAAATAAATAAGCTTGCCATCCATCCCTTAAACGCCCTCTACGGATGCCCGCCACTAGTAAATCGGCAATTTGCCACTATCCTGTAAAGGTCAGTAACAACGATGCGCAGCTGCTTAGCATGCACCTTATGGCACCTAAGAGCATCCGTGGAAGCCAATGACACCCAGGCAGAGCACGGGACACAGGCAAAGATTTCCAACCAGTCCGCATTTCTGATGATTGGTGCTGGCATTACGCCTTTACCCGGCTCAATATTTGTCACAGAATTGACGCCAATGATCTGGCAATTTTGAGGCATGATGCCGGCCTCTTAACAATTCAGGTTGAACCATTTGGCGCGGATGCTTGTCCTACCACACATCCTGCGGCCAATCCCGAGAACCGCTCCCCTGAACTAACCGGTTAAATATATGCGCCCATTGAAACAGGCAATTTATTCCAGCCGTACGGCTGACAAGTTCGTCGTACGTCTGCCAGACGGAATGCGTGAACGCATTGCCGAGGTGGCTCGCAATCATCATCGCAGCATGAACTCCGAGATCATTGCGCGCCTTGAGCAGAGCCTTATTCAGGAAGGCGCACTGGGCGAAGAGCTGAGCATGCGCCTGGACAGCCCGGAGCTGTCGTTGCACGAGCGCGAGCTGTTGCAACGCTTCCGTCAGTTGTCGCACCGTCAGCAGAACGCACTGGTTTCGCTGATTGCACACGATGCAGAAATGGCCGCAGACGCGTCCTGAGTAACAACGAACACCTCAAGCCAGCGTGATTGCTGGCTTTTTTTTGCCCGAAATTCGCGTTTTACAGGGCAAAAAAAACCCGCCAGACCGGCGGGTTGTTTCAGCGTGATCAGTTAGAGCAGGAAGATCGTCGCCAACCCCAGAAAGATGAAGAAGCCACCGCTGTCGGTCATGGCAGTGATCATCACACTGGCGCCCATCGCCGGATCCCGGCCCATCTTAGCCAGCGTCATCGGAATCAATACCCCCATCAACGCAGCCAATAACAGGTTAAGTGTCATCGCGGCAGTCATTACCACGCCTAGTGACCAACTGCCGTATAGCAGATAGGCCACTACACCGATTACCCCACCCCACACCAGGCCATTGATCAGACCTACCGCAAGCTCCTTGCGCATCAGCCGCGACGTATTACCGGTGCTGACCTGATCAAGCGCCATGGCGCGTACGATCATGGTGATCGTCTGATTACCGGAGTTGCCACCGATACCGGCGACGATCGGCATCAATGCAGCGAGTGCCACCAGCTTCTCGATCGATCCTTCGAACAGACCAATCACACGCGATGCGACAAACGCCGTGATCAGGTTGACGGCCAGCCATGCCCAACGGTTGCGCAGCGACTTCCAGACGGAAGCGAAAATATCTTCCTCTTCGCGCAGACCCGCCATGTTGAGCACTTCGCTTTCGCTCTCTTCACGGATCAGGTCGACCATCTCGTCAATGGTCAGACGGCCGATCAGCTTGCCGTTCTTGTCGACCACCGGCGCCGAGATCAAGTCGTAACGCTCGAACGCCTGCGCCGCATCGTAGGCGTCTTCGTCCGGGTGGAAGCTTACCGGATCGCTGGCCATGACTTCGGCGACCTGTTTTTCCGGATCATTGACCAGCAGACGCTTGATCGGCAGCACACCCTTGAGCACACCGTCGTAATCGACCACGAACAGTTTGTCGGTATGGCCGGGGAGTTCTTTCAGGCGACGCAGATAACGCAGTACCACTTCGAGACTGACATCCTCACGGATGGTCACCATCTCGAAGTCCATCAATGCACCGACCTGGTCCTCGTCGTAGGAGAGGGCCGAACGCACGCGCTCACGCTGCTGATTGTCGAGGCTCTCCATCAATTCATGGACGACGTCTCGCGGCAGCTCGGAAGCCAGGTCAGCGAGTTCGTCGGCGTCCATGTCCTTGGCAGCCGCGAGCAGTTCGTGATCGTCCATGTCGGCGATCAGCGTTTCACGAACGGAATCGGATACTTCGAGCAGAATATCGCCGTCGCGGTCAGCCTTGACCAATTGCCAGAGCGTCAGACGATCGTCCAGCGGCAGGGCTTCGAGAATATAGGCGACGTCGGCAGAGTGCAGATCATCGAGCTTGCGTTGCAGTTCGACGAGGTTTTGCCGGTGGACCAGGTTTTCGACGCGGTCGTGATGCGGACCTTCCTGACGATGAGTCAGGTCCTCGACGACGCGCTGGCGCTGCAGCAGTTCGACCACCTGAGCCAGGCGATCCTGCAGGCTTTCTTGAGTTTTCTTTACTTCGATTTCAGACATAGGCGAACTCCACTCCCAGCAGCGGGGCACGCCGGAAGGATCAATCAGTCAATTCGTGATTGGTGAAACGGGGTACTGAGTAACTACTGGGTAAGTCCATGGAATTTTTCCATAAGCCCCGGCGGGGCTGACGGGCGCAATGATACACCGCTTGACGGTTTAAAACGTTAAAAAATCACGGCCGAAACAAGCGCTTGCGAAACAATTCTGAGCGCCGTCCTGAACCCTGCAAATGCGACGACTCATTCTGAAAAGAAAACACACCGGCGGCAGAAAATGTAGCGGCTACGCTTGAAGGCAGATTGTCATGGAGGACATCGAATGCTGTTCAAACCCTATGTTTTTCTGCTACCCGCCTGCCTGCTTTGCCTGCCATCCAGCGCAGCGCCTGTTTCGCTTCATCGTTGCGAGGCCAGCGACGGCAGCGTCACGTTCACTTCAATGAGCTGTGCGCAGGGAGAGCAGCGATCGACACAAGAAGTACACCCCTACTCGCCTGGATCGGTTGCCGTAATGCCCGAGCACGACCACGAACGCATGACCGAACTGAAGGCCATGAGGCGCGAACCGGCCGTGATTGGTCATGCGGAAGACAACTGCGGAAATCTGATCGATAACCGACAGCGGCGAGAAGCGATCATCAATCGGCGCGTCATCGCCGGCATGAGCCAACAGGACGTCGAAAGCGCGCTGGGCAAACCACACAAGGTGAGTATCAGAACATCGACCACCCGCTACAGTTACGACCTCAAGCGAGACCGCAGTGCTCAGATCGATTTTGACGAGAGAGGATGCGTGAAGGCAAAAGCCAAATCCCGGACAGCAAAAAGCCCGCGTTAAACGCGGGCTTTTTGGTATATGGTGCACTCGACAGGATTCGAACCTGTGACCGCTCGGTTCGTAGCCGAGTACTCTATCCAGCTGAGCTACGAGTGCATTTGTGTTTTTAGCCCAGACCACAACTGGATGAAGCCAAGCTACCTGCATCACTGCAACTAACTCTTAAATGGTGCACTCGACAGGATTCGAACCTGTGACCGCTCGGTTCGTAGCCGAGTACTCTATCCAGCTGAGCTACGAGTGCATTTGTGTTTTTAGACCAGCTCACATCTGGTTGAAGCCGAGTTACCTGCATCGCTGCAACTAACTCTTAAATGGTGCACTCGACAGGATTCGAACCTGTGACCGCTCGGTTCGTAGCCGAGTACTCTATCCAGCTGAGCTACGAGTGCATTTGTTGCGCCGCATTATAGCCCGTCTAATCTCTATTCCAACCACTTTTTCTAGTAAATTCAAACACTTACCGAAAAAGCCAGATTACAACGTACTAAGCAAATAATGGCGGAGAACGGGGGATTCGAACCCCCGACACCCTTGTGAGGTGTACTCCCTTAGCAGGGGAGCGCCTTCGGCCACTCGGCCAGCTCTCCGCAACACGGGGCGTATCTTAACCAACCTTTTCCCCGTTTGCAAACATAAAAATCGATAAAAATTAATGGCTTGGTTCTTCGTCCTTCTCTTTCTTTATACGCAGGTAAATTTCCTCACGGTGCACGGCAACCTCTTTCGGCGCGTTGACGCCGATGCGCACCTGGTTTCCTTTAACGCCAAGCACGGTCACAGTGATTTCGCCATCACCGATAATCAGGCTTTCTGCGCACCGACGAGTCAAAATCAGCATACCTTTCTCCTCACGCAATTCTTTCAGGGACAACAGTCTGCAAAAAAAAGGCACCCGACCTACAACCGAAGCGATCGTAGCCCTACATGCCTGAGTATTGACCAGCACGAGCAAAAGAACAGTTCAGGGCTCGCGCCATTCAAAAATAAAGGGCGCGGTCAGACCGCGCCCTTCAAGAAACGGAATTACTCGCCCTGGCGGGCCGGAGCATCCAGTTCGAAAGCCGTGTGCAGGGCGCGCACAGCCAGTTCCAGGTACTTCTCTTCGATCACCACGGAAACCTTGATTTCCGACGTCGAGATCATCTGGATGTTGATGCTTTCCTTGGCCAGCGATTCGAACATGCGGCTGGCAACGCCCGCGTGGGAACGCATGCCGACGCCGACGATCGAGACCTTGGCAATCTTGGTATCGCCAACCACTTCACGGGCACCGATCTCGCGAGCGGTGTTTTCCAGCACGGTCTGTGCGGCCTGATAGTCGTTGCGGTGCACGGTGAAGGTGAAGTCGGTGGTGTTATCGTGCGCAACGTTCTGCACGATCATGTCGACTTCGATGTTCGCGGCACTGATCGGGCCGAGAATCTTGAACGCCACACCCGGGGTGTCTGGCACGCCACGGATGGTCAGCTTGGCTTCATCGCGGTTGAAAGCGATGCCGGAAATGATCGGCTGTTCCATGGTTTCCTCTTCATCGATAGTAATGAGGGTGCCCGGACCCTCCTTGAAGCTGTGCAGTACGCGCAGCGGAACGTTGTACTTGCCAGCGAATTCGACTGCACGGATCTGCAACACCTTGGAACCGAGGCTGGCCATTTCCAGCATCTCTTCGAAGGTGATCTTGTCCAGACGCTGTGCAACCGGAACAACACGCGGGTCGGTGGTGTAAACGCCATCAACGTCGGTGTAGATCTGGCACTCGTCAGCCTTCAGCGCAGCTGCAAGGGCCACGCCAGTGGTATCGGAACCGCCACGCCCGAGGGTGGTGATGTTGCCGTGCTCGTCAACGCCCTGGAAACCCGCGACCACAACCACGCGACCGGCTTTCAGATCGCCACGAATCTTCTGGTCATCAATCTGCAAGATACGCGCTTTATTGTGCGCACTGTCTGTCAGGATCCGCACCTGATTACCGGTGTACGACACCGCTGGCACACCGCGCTTGATCAGCGCCATGGCCAACAGGGCAATCGTCACCTGCTCACCGGTGGAAACGATCACGTCCAGTTCACGCGGAACCGGTTGCGTCTCGCCACTGATTTGCTTGGCCAGATCGATCAGACGGTTGGTTTCGCCGCTCATTGCCGACAGAACGACCACCAGGTCATTGCCGGCATCACGGAATTTCTTAACCTTGTCGGCGACCTGCTCGATTCTCTCGACAGTACCGACCGAGGTGCCTCCAAATTTCTGTACGATCAAAGCCATTTCAAAGCCGCCTCTGCCCATGAAGGGCGCCCAATAATCAATCGAACAGCCGCCCGGCGCGCCACTAGACTGCGAGCCGGGCGAACCGTCTTATAAACCCTGCTCGACGAATGGAACGGTCAGCGCCAGTGCGCCATCCAGCGCGCCGGCGTCGACACCGCCGCCCTGCGCCATGTCCGGACGACCACCGCCCTTCCCGCCCACTGCCGCAGCAGCCTGCTTCATCAAATCACCGGCTTTGAGTTGGCCAGTCAGGTCCTTGGTTACGCCTGCAACCAGTACGACCTTTTCCTCATGGACACCGCCGAGCAGGATCACTGCGCGGCCGAGTTTGTTTTTCAGCTGATCGACCAGCGCCAGCAGCGCCTTGCCGTCCTGACCGTCCAGACGCGCGGCCAGAACCTTCACGTCCTTGACGTCCACTGCCGAGGCCGACAGATCGTCGCCCGCCGCACTGGCTGCCTTGGCCTGCAACTGCTCGAGTTGCTTTTCCAGCAGGCGGTTGCGCTCGAGCACAGCCGACAGCTTGTCGATCAGATTGTCACGGCTGCCCTTGACGAGGCTGGCCGCTTCCTTGAGTTGTTCTTCGGCAGCGTTGAGGTACGCCAGCGCCGCAGCACCGGTAACGGCTTCGATACGACGCACGCCCGAAGCCACACCGCCTTCGCTGATGATCTTCAGCAGGCCGATGTCGCCGGTACGGTTGGCGTGGATCCCGCCGCACAGTTCGACGGAGAAATCGCCGCCCATGCTCAGCACGCGCACGCTGTCACCGTATTTTTCGCCGAACAGCGCCATGGCGCCTTTGTTCTTCGCGGTTTCGATGTCGGTCTCTTCGGTTTCAACCGCAGAGTTCTTGCGGATCTCGGCGTTGACGATATCTTCCAGCTGCTTGATCTGTGCAGGCTTGATCGCTTCGAAGTGGCTGAAGTCGAAACGCAGGCGCTGACTGTCGACCAACGAACCTTTCTGCTGAACATGATCGCCCAGCACTTGGCGCAATGCTGCGTGCAGCAAGTGGGTGGCCGAGTGGTTCAGCGCGGTGGCATGACGCACTTCGGCATCAACGTGGGTTTCCACCGGAGCGCCGATGATCAGGCTGCCGGACGCCAGCACACCGTGGTGCAGGAACGCGCCGCCGGTCTTGGTGGTGTCGCGCACGTCGAAACGGCTGTTACCGGCCTGAATGAAACCGCAGTCACCGATCTGGCCACCGGATTCAGCGTAGAACGGCGTCTGGTTGAGGACGATCACCGCCTCTTCGCCTTCGCTCAGCACGTCGACCGACTGGCCGTCCTTATAGATAGCCACGATTTTCGCCGAACCGCTGGTGGCGGCGTAACCGGTGAATTCGGTGGCGACGTCAACCTTGACCAGCGTGTTGTAGTCCAGACCGAACGAGCTGGCGGAACGCGCACGCACGCGCTGGGCTTCCATTTCACGCTCGAAACCGACTTCATCGACAGTCAGGCCGCGTTCGCGGGCGATGTCAGCGGTCAGGTCCATCGGGAAACCGTAGGTGTCGTAGAGCTTGAACACCACGTCGCCCGGCACCACGGTGCCTTTGAGCTCGGCCAGATCCTGCTCGAGAATCTTCAGGCCGTGCTCCAGCGTCTTGGAGAACTGCTCTTCTTCAGCCTTGAGCACGCGCTCGATATTGCTTTGCTGTTTCTTCAGTTCCGGGAACGCTTCGCCCATCTCGGCCACCAGCGCCGCGACGATCTTGTAGAAGAAGCTGCCGGTGGCGCCGAGCTTGTTGCCGTGACGGCAGGCGCGACGAATGATCCGGCGCAGCACGTAACCACGGCCCTCGTTGGACGGCAGCACGCCATCGGCAATCAGGAAGCCGCAGGAACGGATGTGGTCGGACACGACTTTCAGCGATGACTGATCACCGTTCTCGCAACCGATCGCTTCAGCCGAAGCCTTCAGCAGGTTCTTGAACAGGTCGATGTCGTAGTTGGAGTTGACGTGCTGCATCACCGCACTGATCCGCTCCAGGCCCATGCCGGTGTCGACCGACGGCGCTGGCAACGGATGCAACACGCCGTCGGCGGTGCGGTTGAATTGCATGAACACGTTGTTCCAGATTTCGATGTAACGGTCGCCATCTTCTTCCGGCGAGCCCGGCGGGCCACCCCAGATGTGCTCGCCGTGATCGTAGAAAATCTCGGTGCACGGGCCGCACGGGCCGGTGTCACCCATGGTCCAGAAGTTGTCGGACGCGTACGGTGCGCCTTTGTTGTCGCCGATGCGGATCATGCGCTCGGCCGGCACGCCGATTGTCTGCGTCCAGATGTCATACGCTTCGTCGTCGGTGGCGTAGACGGTGACCCAGAGTTTTTCCTTCGGCAGCTTCAGTACGCCGGTCAGGAAGGTCCAGGCGAAGGTGATCGCGTCGTGCTTGAAATAATCGCCGAAGCTGAAGTTACCGAGCATTTCGAAGAACGTGTGGTGACGGGCGGTATAACCGACGTTCTCCAGGTCACTGTTCTTGCCACCGGCGCGCACGCACTTCTGGCTGCTGGTCGCACGGGTGTAGGCACGTTTTTCCTGGCCCAGGAAGCAGTCCTTGAACTGGTTCATCCCCGCGTTGGTGAACAGCAGGGTTGGGTCGTTGCCCGGAATCAAAGAGCTGGAGGCTACACGGGTGTGGCCTTGCTCTTCGAAGAAGCGAAGGAAGGCTTCACGGATTTCTGCGCTTTTCATTAGGTTCTTCCACGGAGGCTGCGGCCAAAGGCCTGTTCGAAACGTCAGAGACGAAGCGACGGCAAAGGGCCGCATTATATCGGCCCTGCGCGCGGGGTACAGCGTGTTTATACGATAGAAACGGTCAATTGGACGGCTAACGCTGTCACTGGCGTGAAAACTCGACGAATGTCGCGATCACTTGCTCGATTTGCGCGCGGTTGACATCCATGTGCGTGACCATGCGCAGACGCGCTGCAGCGCTGAGCTTGATCCCGCGCTCGGCCGCGAAGGCCTTGAGCGCCTCGGCCCTGTCGCCCATTTGCACATAAACCATGTTGGTTTGCACGGGCTCGACGACGAAACCGGCTTCGCGCAGACCATCGGCCAGCAATTGTGCGTTGGCGTGGTCGTCGGCCAGCCGTCCAACGTGGTGATCCAGCGCGTACAGCCCCGCCGCTGCCAGTACGCCTGCCTGACGCATGCCGCCGCCGACCATTTTGCGCAAGCGTCGGGCCTTGCCGATCAGTTGTTCAGAGCCGCACAACACCGAGCCGACCGGTGCGCCGAGGCCTTTGGACAGGCACACCGAGACCGAATCGAAATACTGGGTGATCTCCCGCGCATCGACACCCAGTTTGACCGCCGCGTTGTAAAGGCGCGCGCCGTCAAGGTGCAACTGCAGGCCGTGCTGCTGAGTGAAGCGTCGCGCCCGGGCCAGATATTCCAGCGGCAGCACCTTGCCCTGCATGGTGTTTTCCAGCGCCAGCAAGCGGGTGCGGGCGAAGTGAAAGTCGTCCGGCTTGATCGCCGCCGCGACTTGCTCGAGATCAAGCGAACCGTCGGCCTGCACTTCCAGCGGCTGCGGCTGGATCGATCCGAGCACCGCCGCGCCACCGCCTTCGTATTTGTAGGTGTGCGCCTGCTGGCCGACGATGTATTCGTCGCCGCGTTCGCAGTGCGCCATCAACCCGAGCAGGTTGCTCATGGTCCCGGTCGGCACGAACAGCGCGGCTGCAAAACCGAGGCGACTGGCCAGCTCGGCTTCCAGACGGTTGACCGTCGGGTCTTCGCCGTACACGTCGTCACCGGTGTCCGCCGCCAGCATGGCGTCGAGCATGGCGGGAGTCGGTTGGGTGACGGTGTCGCTGCGAAGATCAATAACGCTCATGAACCTGGCCTCTGGTCAGCAGGGGAAATCCCTTTGTGAAGTGGGATTACTGCGGTCATGGCGCGGATTAATCAAGCCTTGCGCCAAGAAAATTCAGGTTTTCGTTGAGAAGGCATAACCCATGTGGGAGCGAGCCTGCTCGCGAAAGCGGAGTAACAGTCAACATCTACGTTGGATGTGAAACCGCTTTCGCGAGCAGGCTCGCTCCCACAGGGTCGGTGCACGGCTGGAAAATATGTGTTACAAACTTGCCGCCGCCCGAAGGGGCGGGACAAACGTTCTCAGGGCGGGGTGCAATTCCCCACCGGCGGTAATTGCGCGCAATGCGCATAGCCCGCGAGCGCTTGGCGACGAACACGGCAATCGCGGTGATCGGCGGCAAGGTCAGCAGACCCGGTGTGATTCCGGGGCCGACGGTCATAGTCCGGATGAAGAGAGAACGGGATCAAAAGCACAGGGCCGTCCGCGTGTTGTCGTGCGTGTGCGAACCCTGGCATCCCTTTCGATTCATAACGCCCTGTTTTTCACACAAACAGGAGTCTGAACATGCAACCCACCGCTATCGACAGCAAAAACAAACACCCGCACGGCGAGCGCGTCGCGTTCATCCAGGCGTGCTGGCACAAGGAAATCGTCGACCAGAGCCGCAAAGGCTTCGTCGCCGAAATGCTTGCTCAGGGTTATCAGGAATCGGACATCGATTTCTTCGAAGTCGGCGGCGCCTTCGAAATGCCTCTGCACGCCAAACTGCTGGCCAAGACCGGTCGTTATGCCGGCATCGTCGCTGCAGCTCTGGTGGTGGACGGCGGCATCTACCGTCATGAGTTCGTCGCCCAGACAGTCGTCAGCGGTCTGATGCAGGTGCAACTGGAAACCGAAGTGCCGGTGTTCTCGGTGTCGCTGACGCCGCATCACTTCCATTCTGGCGAAGAGCATCAGAAGTTTTTCTACGAGCACTTTGTGCACAAGGGTCAGGAAGCGGCGCGGACATGTGCCGATACCCTGCGCAAAGTTCGCGCACTGCGCCGTACCGAGCCGCATGCGGTAGCGGTTTAAACACCACCCAAAACTGTGGGAGCCAGCCTGCTGGCGATAGCGGTTTATCAGTCGCCATTCAGGGTGACTGATGCATTGCAATCGCCAGCAGGCTGGCTCCCACAGTGATTTTGTTTCGACCTTGTAATTGCGTCAGGCGAGGTTTTCGTCGGTGGCCGGGACGATCAGGATGCCGGCGCGCAGGCCGTTCTTCACCTTCGGGTTGGGGAAAATGATCCGCGCGCCCGGCTCTTCGATGACCCAGCGGGTATTGGCCAGATCCTCGGCCAGCACATACCCCATGTCCAACTCTGAAAAGTTCTCGATATCCGCCGGCAGGTTCAGGCGGAACGCATCGCTGTGCTTGATGATTTCCCGGGCGACACTGAACAGCTGCAAGCCGTCCAGCCCCGCTTGCGCCATCTCCGGCTCGGTGCCTTCGATGATTTGCTTCAAGCGAGTTTCCAGCAGCGACACGTTGACGCCGTCGTTCTGTCCGAACGGCCGCGCCTTGCCCAGCTCCAGGGTGAAAGCCTCGGCATCAAGCTTGTCATAGGTATAGGAGCTGAACACGATCGACGGCTTGTTCTGCAGCAGCACGGCTTCCATCCCGGCGGCGCGCAGGCGCGCCAGTTCAAGACGCGAATGCTGGCGCCCCTCTTTCCATGGATACAGCGCAAATTGCTCGATCTTCGAGCCGCGAATCGCCGTGTGCAGGTCGTAGTGCAAACGCTGGCGCTCGGGTTTGCTGAAGAAAATCGCCGCCAGACGCTCCAGCTCACAGGCGCGCAACGCTTCGCTGCCACTGCTTTGTTCATGCCGGCCGTTGAACAGCCGATTGACGTCCTGCTCGATGAAGCGCTCGCCCTTGCGCATCGCCTCGGGATTACCGAACAGGAACAGAATGCGTGCGCGCGGCTTCAGATCGCCGCGAGCGATGTCGTGCAGCAACCGGTCGAGCAACTCGATCGGTGCGGTTTCGTTACCGTGGATACCCGCCGACAGCAGCAGGTCCAGGCCATTGTCGCGCGCTTCCGGGGGCCGGACTTCCAGCGCCCCTTCGCTCAACCAGCGCATGCGCACGCCTTCGACAGTCAGTTGAGTCTTCTCCGCCGGTTCGCGGCCGGCGAGGGTCAGTTCAAGCAGTTTGCCGAGGGCGAGCATAGAGCGGTTTCCTTAGTGGTCGTGGTTGCAATCCGGGCCGTGTACGTGATCCTCGTCAGCGCCGAGGTCAGCCGGTTCCATTTCCAGTTGCAGACTTACCAGATTAGTCGCCAATGGGCGCAACAGCAGGTTGGCGTACTCTTCGTCACCTTCCTCGACGTCAACGCCGATCAGCAACTGGCCGCGGCCGTCCTGCTGGATCCACAGCTCTTTGCCTTGCCACATGACCGCGACGCGGGTGCACGACGTTTGCAGTTGCGTGCCGTCGGTGTCTTCAAGGATCAGCTGCAGGGAATCGCTCATGTTTTTTACTCTCTTGGGGTGACACACCGCGCACCGCGTTCAAGCGGCGCGCCGGCGTTCAATTGATCTGGAAGGGATAAACCGCGCCCAGTTTAAGGATTTGCGTCAGTTCATCCAGTGCCGTCCGGCATTCAAGCAACAACTGCGGGTCCGCCAGATCGCTTTCGCTGAGGCGGTCGCGGTAGTGCTTTTCAACCCATGCGGTCAACGAACCGTACAACGGTGGCGTCATGATAACCCCTGGGTTAACCGCCGCCAGTTCCGTTTCGTTGAGCGCCACGCGCAAGCGCAGGCACGCCGGGCCGCCGCCGTTCTGCATGCTCTGCTTGAGATCGAAGACTTTCACTTCGCGTATCAGACCGCCGGAGCTGGTCAGGCTTTGCAGATACGCCCAGACGCGCTCGTTGGCCTGGCACTCTTGCGGCACGATCAGCAGCATCGAACCGTCAGGGCGCGACAGTAACTGGCTGTTGAACAGGTACGAGCGCACCGCGTCGTCCACGGTGACCGCCGAGCGCGGCACACACACCGACTGGAACTTGCCACCGACCCTGGCCAGTTTGCTTTCCAGCTCAGCGAGCATCTGTTCGGTCTCGAGGAACGCGTCCTCGTGATAGAACAGCACCTCACCGTTGCCCACGGCGATCACGTCGTTATGGAACACGCCCTGATCGATCACGTTGGGATTCTGCTGGGCGTAGACCACGCCGTCTTCACGCAGACCGTGCAGACGCGCCACGGCCTGCGAGGCTTCGAGGGTCTGCCGCGCCGGGTACTTTTGAGGCGCCGGGTAACGGTTGTCGAACGCACTGCGGCCGAACACGAAGAACTCGACGCCCGCCTCGCCATATTCACGGCAGAAACGCGTGTGGTTGGCCGCGCCTTCGTCACCGAATTGCGCAACCGCCGGCAATGCCGAGTGATGGGCGAAGTGCTGCTGATTGGCGAACATCGCCCCGAGCACGCGACTGGTGGTCGGGTGTTCGATGCTGCGGTGATATTTGCAGTTGAGGTTGGCGGCAGTGAAATGCACGCGGCCGTCAGCGGTGTCTGCGCTCGGGCTGACCGTGGCGGCGTTGGCCACCCACATGCTCGATGCCGAACAACTGGCGACCAGCAGCGGCATGGCTTCTTTGGCGGCGCGCTCGATCACTTGCGCGTCAGTGCCGCTGAAACCCAGGCGGCGCAGTGCGGCCACGTCCGGACGCTCCTGCGGCGCCAGTACGCCCTGCTGAAAGCCCATTTCCATCAGCGCTTTCATTTTCGCCAAGCCTTGCAGCGCCGCTTCTTTCGGGCTCGAGGATTGCTGGCTGTTGCTCTGAGAGGCAACGTTGCCGTAGGACAGACCACCGTAGTTATGGGTCGGCCCCACTAGACCGTCAAAATTGACTTCGTAGGATTTCATCAGCGAGGCTCCACGTGAATCTGTTGTTATAGGCTTCAGTAACTGTTCAGTCAGACCGCGGTGCAGCTATCGCGAGCAGGCTCACTCCTACAGGGAAACGCGTTCCAAATGTAGGAGTGAGCCTGCTCGCGATGGCCGTTACGCCATTTTCACGCCGGGTGTCAGGGAAGCAGGCAACACCAGGCTCGGGGTTTCCAGCGACGCCACCGGGTACGCGCAGTAATCCGCGGCGTAGTAGGCGCTGGCGCGATGGTTGCCCGAAGCGCCGACGCCGCCGAACGGCGCGCTGCTCGCGGCCCCGGTCAGTTGTTTGTTCCAGTTGACGATGCCGGCGCGGCTTTCCAGCCAGAACTGCTGGTAACGCGCTTCGGAATCCGACAGCAGGCCGGCAGCCAGACCGTAGGCGGTGTTGTTGGCTTCGACGATGGCGGCTTCAAAATCGGCATAGCGGATCACTTGCAGCAACGGCCCGAACAGCTCTTCGTCCGGGCGCTCAGCCACCGCGGTGACGTCGACAATGCCCGGCGTCAGCAATGCCGACTGCGCTTGCGGCTGAGTCATTTGCAGCAGCGACACTGCGCCGTTGGCCAGCAATTGTTCCTGAGCATCCATCAGCGCTTTCGCTGCGCCGAGGGAAACCACCGAGCCCATGAACGGCGCTGGCTGCTGGTCGAACGCGCCGACTTCGATGGTCGCACTGACTTCGACCAGACGCTTGAGCAGGCTGTCGCCCCACGCGCCTTGCGGCACCAGCAAACGGCGCGCGCAGGTGCAACGCTGGCCGGCGGAGATGAACGCCGACTGAATGATCGTGTAAACCGCAGCATCGAGATCGGCAACCTCGTCGACCACCAGCGGATTGTTGCCGCCCATTTCCAGCGCCAGGATCTTGTCCGGACGTCCGGCGAATTGCTGGTGCAGATGGTTGCCGGTGCGGCTCGAACCAGTGAAGAACAGACCGTCGATGCCCAGGTTCGCCGCCAGTGCAATGCCGGTTTCCCGCGCGCCTTGCAGCAGGTTCAACACACCGGCCGGCAGACCGGCTTCAATCCAGCACTTGACCGTCAGCTCGGCGACTTTTGGCGTCAGCTCGCTCGGCTTGAACAGCACGCTGTTGCCCGCCAGCAGTGCCGGCACGATATGCCCGTTGGGCAAATGGCCGGGGAAGTTGTACGGGCCGAACACCGCGACCACGCCGTGTGGTTTGTGGCGCAACACGGCGGTGGCGTCGCCCAGCGGGCCGCTCTTTTCGCCGGTACGCTCACGGTAGCTCTGCACCGAGATGGCAATCTTGTTGACCATGCTGGTGACTTCGGTCGTGGCTTCCCACAACGGCTTGCCGGTTTCCTCACCAATGGTGCGGGCCAGTTCGTCAGAATGGTTCTTCAGCGCGGCGGCAAACGCTTCGAGCACAATGATGCGTTCGTCCAGCGAACGACGCGCCCAGCCCGGAAATGCCTGACGTGCGGCCTGCACGGCGGATTCGACCTGAGCGGCGGTAGCGCCCTCGCCCGACCACAATACCTGCTGGGTGACCGGGTTCAACGATTGAAAGGCTTCGCCCTGACCGGCCAGCCACTCACCTGCGATGTATAGCGAATTCATTGTTTCGACTCCCGTGCAGCGGACAACGCCACGGCGCGAACCTGATCGCCGGCGCTGAGTTGAAGACGTTTGGCGGTCTGCGGGTCAACCACCAGCGTGCCGGCGGCCAGACGCGCAGGCGCCGCGGTGATGCGGCAGTCTTCGCGTTTGCGGTTATGGATGATGAACGGCGTGGCGTCGTCGCCCGGCGTGCCAACGGCCAGCACCAGCGCTTCGCTGTCACGCACCGCGCGGATCTTGGCGGTTTCGCATTCGATCGCCGGGCCGGCGTCGAAGATATCGACGTAACCCTGATAGCTGAAACCTTCCCCCTTGAGCATCGCCAGCGCCGGCTCGGTGTCCGGGTGGACCTGGCCGATCACGTTGCGCGCATCCGGCGACAGGAAGCAGGTGTACAGCGGGAATTTCGGCATCAGTTCGGCGATGAACGCCTTGTTGCCGACGCCGGTCAGGTAATCAGCCTGGCTGAATTCCATCTTGAAGAAGTGCCGGCCCAGGCTTTCCCAGAACGGCGAGCGCCCGGCGTCGTCGGACACGCCGCGCATCTCGGCAATGATCTTGTTGCCGAACAGCTCCGGGAACTCGGCGATGAACAGCATGCGCGCCTTGGACAGCATGCGGCCGTTCAGACCGCTGCGGTAATCGGCGTGCAGGAACAGCGAGCACAACTCGGAATTGCCGGTCAGGTCGTTGGCCAGGAACAGCGTCGGAATCTCGCGATAGATATTCAGTTCCTGCGAGGCGCTGACGGTCAGGCCGACGCGGAAGTTGTACCACGGCTCACGCAGACCGACCGCGCCAGCGATGGCAGAAATCCCCACCACGCGGCCATTGTCGTCTTCGAGCACGAACAGGTAGTCCGCATCGCCACGGCCGGCTTCGCCGCGAAAGGTCTTTTCGGCCCAGCCGACCCGGTGGGCCAGACGTTCTTCGTTGGCCGGCAAGGTAGTGAGGCCGGTGCCGGTGCTGCGGGCCAGATCGATCAGCGCGGGTAAATCGCTGCTGCGTACGGGACGAACAATCATGCTATCTCCTCAAACGGGCCGCTTGCGCCACCCGTGAAACTCGCTAAGGCGTTAAACCGCCACCAGGCGCACGCTGGCGCCTTCACCGACGCCCAGGGCTTCGGCCGCTTCCAGATCCAGAGTCACCGGTTTGCCCGGCGCGTAATCCAGCTCGAGCAACACCGCGCGGTAATCCTGCAACTGCGCGTTGGCCACCAGATACTGGCGTCCGGCGCCTTTGACCGGCTCGCCGAGTTTCACCGGCACCACACGGCTCTGCGCGATCGAGCGGATCCCGGAAACGCGCGCATGCAGGGTCGGTCCACCGTCGAAAATGTCGATGTAGTGATCGGTCTCGAAGCCTTCGCGCATCAGGATGTCGAAGGTGATCTGCGCCCGCGGGTGCACCTGGCCCATCGCTTCTTGCGCGGAGTCCGGCAGCAACGGCACGTAGATCGGATAATGCGGCATCAGCTCGGCGAGGAACGTGCGGCTTTTCAGCCCGCACAGGCGTTCGGCTTCGGCGTAGTTGAGGTCGAAGAAGTTGCGCCCGATGGCATCCCAGAACGGCGAGTCACCGTTTTCATCGCTGTAACCGACAATCTCGGTCACCACCGAATCGGCGAAACGCTCCGGGTGGCTGGCAACGAACAGCAGACGACCACGGGAATTGAGCTCGGCCCACGGCGATCCAACCAGTTCGCGCTGCACGTAGAAACTGGTCAGCAAGCTGTTGCCGGTCAAATCGTGGCACTGCGAGAGCACGTGGATCTTGTTATGGATCTTCAGTTCGCGCGAGGCGTGGACGAAGGTCTCGTTGCGGAAGCTGTAGAACGGCTCCGAATAACCGGCCGAGGCGACGATGGCCGAGCAACCGACCAGCTTGCCGGTGGCGGAATCTTCGAGGACGAAGAAATAGCTTTCCTCACCGTTGAAGCTCACTTCGGCGGCAAACGACGCTTCGCTCGCGGCGATCTTGTCGCTCAGACGTTCCACGTCATCCGGCAAGGAAGTGACACCAATCGGGCTGTCCGCAGCCAGACGCTGTACCTCGCCCAGATCAGCCATTTGCGCGGGGCGCATCACCAGCATGGTGTCACTCCTTTTCTCTTTAAAAAAATCACAGAAAGAACACCGGACCTTGTAGGAGTGAGCCTGCTCGCGATAGCGGTGTATCAGTCGACATTGATGTGTCTGATACACCGCTATCGCGAGCAGGCTCACTCCTACAGTTGAACGCGCCCGGTATCAAAATTTTGATCGACGCCCGAACCGTCGGGCATCGATGGGTCCATCAAGCTTGCGTCAGTGCAGCAGCAGCGCGTTCGAAGCGGTCCAGACCAGCATCGATATCGGCGTCTTCAACCACCAGGCTCGGGGCGAAACGAATCACGTCCGGGCCGGCCTGGAGAATCATCAGGCCTTCTTTTTCAGCGGCGTTGAAGATGTCCTTGGCCTTGCCTTTCCAGGCGTCGTTGAGCACGCAGCCGATCAGCAGACCGAGGCCACGCACCTGGGTGAACAAGCCGTATTTCTCGCCGATCTGCTCAAGGCGCGCCTTGAACTTGTCGTGCTTGGCATTCACACCGCTCAACACTTCTGGCGTGTTGACCACATCGATCACCGCTTCGGCCACTGCACAGGCCAGCGGGTTGCCGCCGTAAGTGGTGCCGTGAGTGCCGACCACCAGGTGCTTGGCCAGCGCTTCGGTCGTCAGCATCGCCGCGATCGGGAAACCGCCGCCCAGGCTCTTGGCGCTGGTGAGAATGTCCGGGGTCACGCCGTAATGCTGGTAGGCGAACAGCTTGCCGCTGCGGCCCATGCCGGTCTGCACTTCGTCGAATACCAGCAGCGCGTTGTGCGCGTCGCACAATTCACGGGCGCCTTGCAGGTAAGCCAGTTCGGCCGGCAGTACGCCGCCCTCGCCCTGAATCGGTTCGAGCACGACCGCGCAGGTCTTGTCGGACACCGCAGCTTTCAGCGCCGCCAAGTCGTTGTAAGGGACATGGGTGATACCGGTGATTTTCGGGCCGAAACCGTCGGAGTACTTCGACTGACCACCGACGTTGACGGTGAACAGGGTACGGCCGTGGAAGCTGTTCAGCGCGGCGATGATTTCGTACTTCTCGCTGCCGAACCGGTCGAACGCGACGCGACGGGCCAGCTTGAACGCGGCCTCGTTGGCTTCAGCGCCGGAGTTGCAGAAGAATGCGCGTTCGGCGAACGTCGCGTCGATCAGCTTGTGCGCCAGGCGCAGCGCCGGCTCGTTGGTGAATACGTTGGACACATGCCACAGCTTGTTGGCCTGCTCGGTCAAGGCACCGACCAGCGCCGGGTGCGCGTGGCCCAATACGTTGACGGCAATCCCGCCGGCGAAGTCGATCAGCTCGCGGCCGGCCTGATCCCAGACACGGGAACCGGCGCCACGCACCGGAATGAAAGCGGCAGGCGCGTAGTTGGGAACCATTACCTGGTCGAAATCGGCGCGTTGTACCGCAGCGTGCTCAACGGACATCGGAGTCTCCTGAAAAGGAACACTCGCCGGAAACTGGCGAGCGATTGAGGGGATTGTAAGGACAGTTTTGTGCCCGGCCTTGCCGCCAAGCGACAACTTCTTATAGCGCAAACCCCGGATTTTCCCGGGTTTACGGCAATGCGACATATACCGTCGCAAAGGCGCAGTTTACCGGGCGCGGCCGATTTGCGGCAGGTCGCGCAGAATAGCAAGTCAGCCCCGCGCCAGAGATATAAATATGTACCGCACGCAGGGCGCGGCCTGCTGGTTTGCTGGGGGTTCTTAATGACGCCAAGGAATGGCCATGCATTTGTCTCAAGCACACCCATCCGTAACCGCTGCTGACACAAACAACGCGCAACATGCGGATGAACATTATCAACCGCTCAAAGAGGCGATCCCGCCGTGGTTGGGCAACACCTCAGCCACCCGGCGCGAAGCGTTGAAGAACAGCGTCCCGCTGCAGCCCGAAGCGCTAAAGTCGGCATCCGTTGAACAGCACACGCAAATGAAACAACTCGCTGGCGCACATCTCGATGCGCAGAGTCAGGTCGATAAAGCGCTGGAGCATCTACAGGACGCCGCGGCCTTCGCCGAGCCCTTGCTCAAGGCCGAACTGAAAAGCTGTTTCGATCTGGACCTGGATGTCAGAAACACCTTCGTGCGCCTGTACATCCCGGCGACCACCCCGCTGTTCCCGATCAAGACCGGCGCACGCGTCTGGAGCGTTTCCCTGCTGGAGGCGGCGCTGCATAACTTCGAAGATCGGGAAACCTACGACAACGCCTTCGAGGCGCAATCGACATTCACCACCGCGCCGACGCCGACCGGGCAATTCGAAACCCTGCCCGCGATCAAAGCCCGACTGAGCGTCCCCGCCTTCACCCAGCTGTGCCGGCGGTTGGACATCGGCGCGAAATACAAAGCCAGCCTGGAAGAAAACCTCGGTTATTCCGATCCGATGGTCGCCACGGTGCTGCGCAACAAACTCGACGCCAGCCAGAAAACCGCTATGAAAGCGGCCCTGCAGTGGGCGCGAATGAACCGCGATGTGTCGGAGAGTGCCGTGCGCCTGATCGAGGCCTTCCTCGATGGCATGAAAGGCCTCTATGTAAACGGCGCACCATTGCTCTGTCATGACGTGAGCATGCTTTGCGCACCGCTGACCGGCATGGTCGTGTTCGCCCCGGACCTGTATCTCTCACAAAACAATGCGCGGGTCGTGGCGTACGTGCCGGATGACCCCGATCATCCGTTCAAGGAGTACACCTCGCCGCTGGAGATGATCGTCGAGCTGACGCGCCAGCTGCGCTCGAAGGACTATCAGCGTTTCTTTAGCCGTTTCGTCAGTCACGAGCAACGCGGGTTCTTCTTCAGCACCCTCAACAGCCGTCTGAGCGAAATCAAGTGGCACCCGCATGAACCCGGCGACTCCCGGCCGGCGTGGCGCGAAGCACCGGTGGAGCGACCCGATCTGCAAACGGCGCTGGTGCCCTTCCATGACCCCGTTTTGCAGCACCTTCATCAGGCGAAACTGAACAAGATCTTCAACGACGCCCGAACCATTGCCGTGCCCACCGCAGTCGTCGATCAAAAAGCTCGCTGGGCGTTCTGGGACTCGGTGGTCGACATCCTTTCCACGATCGCGCAGGCCGCCGCGCTGATCGTCGCACCGTTCGTGCCGGTGCTGGGCGAAGCGATGATGGCGTACATGGCTTATCAGATGCTCGACGAAGCCTTCGAGGGCATCGTCGAATGGGGCCAGGGCCGCACCACCGAAGCTTTCGAGCATTTGATAGGCACCGTTGAATCGATGATCCAGCTGGGCATGTTTGCCGTGGGCGGCGCGATTGCATCGGCCGAGTTTCGCAAGGTCCTGCCCAAGGAAGTGATGGCGTTCATCGACCGCTTCAAACCAGTGAAACTGGCCAATGGCGAAACCCGCTACTGGGAGCCTAATCTGCAGCGCTACCAGCATCCCGCCAGGCCGCCCGCGGATTCGCAACCCAATCAACGGGGCCTGCATCAGCATCAGGGCAAGCAGCTGTTGCCCCTCGAAGAGGCGCACTTTTCGGTCAAGGAACATGAGGTGCCCGGGCAATACCGTATCGAACACCCGACCCGCCCCGACGCTTACCAGCCTGTGGTGCGGCACAACGGCGACGGTGCCTGGCACACCGAACTCGAACAACCCATGGAGTGGGACGGCGAAACCGCATTGCGACGCATCGGTCCTGCGGTAGAAGCCTTTACCCCGACCGAGCGCGAAACCATTCTTCAGGTCAGCGGCAGCAGCGAAGAGGCGTTGCGCAAGATGCACGTCAATCAGGAAAAAACCCCACCGCTCCTGGCCGACAGCATCCAGCGCTTCAAGATCGATCAACAATTGCAGCGTTTTATCGATCAGCTCGACAGTGACGTTACCGAAGAATTTTTGCGTGCCGATCAGATCACCCAATTGCAGCTGCTCAGCGAACACGGCCGCTGGCCGAGCGATCAACGCCTGCGCCTGATCGATCGCAACGGTGAACTGCTTTGGCAGTCCAGCACCGACGAAAGCCTGCCGTTGACCGAGCTTCGCCGGGACCAGTTGATCGGCGGCGACCTGCTCAAGAGTTTGCTTTCCATTCTCGACGAAGCGCAAATCAAGGCGCTGCTCGCCGAACCCTTCACCGCCAAGCCACCCCTGGACATTCGCACCCAGACCTTGCGCAAGCAATTGGTTGGCCTCGCGAAGAGCCACCGAAGTGCGCTGTTCGAATCGCGCTATCAAGCGTTGCAACACATTGACGATCCGCTGGCGCAACAGCTCAAGGCTCACAACCCCGGCCTGCCGGCGAGCGTCACCCGCGAACTGCTCGAAACCGCCACCGGCAGCGAATTGCTGCAGATCAATGAGGGGCAACTGCCACCGCGTCAGCAGGAACTGATGCAACTGGCCAGTCAGGAAGTGCGCGTGTCCCGAGCCTACGAAGGGCTCGAGCTCGGCTCAGTGAATAATCCGGATTCCGATTCGCTGGCGCTGCACAGTCTCAAATTGCTGCCGGGCTGGAGCGGCGATGTGCGGATCGAAATCCGCGACAGTCGCTACGAAGGCCCGGTCGTCGACAGCATCGGAGGCGAAAACGCCGCCGAAAAAAAGGTCCTGGTGAGGAACGCTGACCACCGCTATCAAGCCTTCGATGATCGCGGCCAGGAGCTGCATTCACTCAGCGATTTCTACTCCAGCTTGCTGTACGCATTGCCCGACAGTGAGCGCACCAGCCTCAACATTGGCATTGGTCAGGGCCAGACGCTGAAGGCTGCCATTCGCGAGCGCACGCTGGAGCGCGACGAGTTGCGAGTGGTGTTGCACGAAACGCCCATTCGGCCACCCGTCCTGGACACGTTACGGCTGTTGGGCAGCGATGGTTATCCTCGGGTTGATCGCGTTGAAAGCGTGAACAATCCTGCCCGCGCTTACGAGCAGGATATTCGCGCGCTTTATCCGCGGATGACCGAACAGCACGTGCGCGCTCTGACAGAAAACCTGCGTGCCAGCCCGGTCGGCCCGCATGTGGAAATTCAGCGACTGCAGAATGATTACCTGCAATTGCAAAACGATCTGCACATCTGGGCCAACGATCCGCCCGTCAGGCATCCCGATACCGGCGCTGCGCTGACCTCGCTGCAAAAGCGCGTCGAAATCCAGAACCGCCGCTTGCTCAGGGAAGAAATCCTCAGGGGCTGGCGTCGCGAATACCCGACCGGGATCAATCAGTACGGCATGGCATCAGGTTATGCCCTGCGGCTTGCGCACCCGATCATCGGCAACCTGCCGACGCTGTCGGCGGACCTCAGCCATATCACCGCGCTGTCCCTTGATGCCAGCGTCACCCCAGGTTCGCTAGACGTTTTGCTTCAACACTTTCCACGATTGCAACAGCTCGACGCACGAAATCTGAAGCTGCCGGCCTTGCCGCAAGTGCTCGGCTCAATGCCCTCGCTGCGCGAACTGAGAATGCGCAACTGCGACCTCAGCCTGTCGATCACCACGCAATCGGTATTCGACTCCATGCCGCAGCTCACGCTACTCGATCTGCAGGGCAACCCGCTGGGTTCACCGCCCGATCTGCACACGATGCCTTCGCTGCGTTACGTCAACCTGTCCAACACCGGCATCCACAGCCTGCCGAACGATCTGTTGAATCATCCACGGCTGATTTCCGGCCAGTTCAACGGCAATCGAATCACGGCCGTGCCCGAAGCTTTCTTCAAGCTGCCCCCCTCCCTGTGTGATGGCTTCACCTTCGCCGACAACCCGTTGTCCCCCGCCGTACGCGAACGGGTGAAACGCTTCCACAACCTCACCGGCAAGCACTTCGGCATCCGCCCGGAGCGGGCAGACCTGCAGCGCACCACCACGTTGTTTCCGAGCCTCGACGAGGCGCAAGCCACTGAGGTGCTGTACCGCTTGCCCGGAACACTGGCGGAGGGTCGAGCACAGCTGACGCTCTGGGAAACCGAGGTCAATCAGTTGAAGCTCGAACTCAGCCAATGGGTCAACCAGGCTGCTACCTCGCACCCCGAGACGGCTGAACGCCTGACCAACGCCGAGCAGGCGCGCGAACTCAATGCCCGACGCTCCTTCGCGCAACAAGTCGAGCTCTTCTGGCGCAGCCGGGACGCGTTCGACCGCAGTGCAGAATTTGAAGCAACGGCCGAGTTCAGCGCAGACATGCCTGTGCTCAGAGCCAATTTCGAGCATGTTTCGCGCCTCAAACTGACCGGCAATGCCTATGTTTCAGCAAGCTTGCCCTTCGTGGAGTCCTTCCCGAACCTGCTCTCGCTGAGCCTGACTGGCTTTGATCTGGCATCCGGCCCCCTTTCCTCAACCACTCTACCGCGGCTGACCGACCTGAAACTGAAAAACTGCGGCGTGGTAATGACGCCGGAAAATCAGGCCGCACTGGTTTCGCTGAACACCCTGCAGTCGCTGAACCTGAGCGGCAATCCGCTGGGGACTTTCCCCGATCTGAACCTGCTTCCCGAGCTCACATTCATCGACCTGTCCGACAGCGGCCTCACCGTCGCTCCGCAAGGGCTGGCCAGCCACCCTCAACTGCGAACGGCGGTGCTGACCGGCAACCGCATAACGGATATACCCGAGGCGGTATTCGAGCTGCCTGCAGACCGTAGCGACGGCCTGTATTTTTCCGACAATCCGCTGTCTACCGCGACGCGCGAAAAGATCAAAACCTACTACCGCACCCATCAACAGGACTTTGACGTCAGGGCCGCTGACCAGGACGTGAGCCTGGCGCAGGAACTGTTCCCGCAGCTGGATCAGCAAGAGGCCAGTGATATGGTCTACGACTTGCCCGGCGACCTGACCGACAGCCGCGCGCAACTGTTGCGCTGGCAAGCCGAGCTTGCGCAGATGGGGAGTGATCTCGATCGCTGGGTACTGGAAACCCCAGCCACCCATCCGTCTACAGGGCGTGCGCTTTCCGAAAATGAGCGCGCGCAACAGCGCTCGGCGCGCACCGCGTTCAAGCAAAACCTGGAAACGTTCTGGCGCCAGACCTCCAGCGAGACCGGCCAGCGCAGCCTGTCCTTTGCGGCAGACCTACAGTTCGTTGGCCAAACGCCTCGTCTGACCGTCGACTTCAGTCATGTCTCGAGCCTGAAGCTGACCGGCAATGCAGCGATCGATGGCATCGGGACGTTCGTGGCGTTGTTTCCCGGGCTCGATTCTCTGCAACTCAAGGATTTTGCGCTGAACGAAATACCCGCCTTCATCGGTCGCCTGCGCAACCTGAAGAAGCTTCGTCTGGACGGCTGCGCCGTAACCTGGACGCCTGCGGGAAGTGATGTACTCAAGTCTCTGCGCACGCTCAAGCGTCTGGACCTGAGCCACAACCCATTGACCCTGGCACCTGATCTAAAGACGCTGCCGACATTGCAGGACGTTTTTCTGGTCAATAGCGGTCTGACCTCCCTGCCTGACGGCGTTGTCGGTCACCCGGCGCTGCAGACGCTGAACCTCAACGACAACGCGATCACCCAGTTACCGGAGGCGTTCTTCAGCCTCAACCCGAATCGTGCAGAAGGTGTGCGTCTGGCTGGTAACCCGTTGTCGCTGGCGGCTCGTGAGCGGATCAAGATTTACTATACCCAACACGATCGCAACTTCGGAATAACGCCCGCCGCGGACGATGTAGCGATGGCCCGCAGAGTCTTCCCGCACCTGAACGATTACATGGCCAGTGACATGATCTATCGGCTTCCCGGCACATTGCAGGCAGGCACGGTGCAACTGATGAATTGGGAAGCGGAAATGACCCGGCTGCTCGGTGATCTGAATACCTGGCAAGAAGGCGTTCCGAGTCATGACCCGACATCCGGTCAGCTCTGGACTGCCGAGCAACGCGCAGCACAGCTTGAGGCCAGACACCAGTTCAGTGGCAAGCTTGAAGAGTTATGGCGCGCCAGTCGCATCGATACGCCGGATCTGCGCGTCGAAACCTTCAGAGCCAGGATCGCATTCGCGGGTGAGTTGCCGAAGCTGACCGCTGACTTCAGCCAGATAAGGCATCTGGAGATTCAGGGCCATCCACAGTCAACCGTCCCCGATGGCTTTCTCGACCGCTTCACTGGATTGGAGGGGCTGGAATTGCCGGGTTTCGCACTGGGCCGAATCCCGCAAGCCCTGGAACACATGCCATCGCTCGAGACGCTGATGCTGAGCCGGTGCAATATCACGCTCGATGCTGCCGGACAATCCACCTTGTCGACGCTGAGCCGCCTGACGTCACTGGATCTTTTCAATAATCCACTGGGCCATACGCCCGATGTCTCGCCACTGTCGAACCTGACGTTCATCGACCTGATCCGTACCGGGATAGACCGCGTTCCCGTCGGGCTGGAGCAACTTGCGCGCTTGCAAACGGCATTGCTGAGCGACAACAACATCATTGAATTGCCCGACTCTCTGGCGGCTTATGCCAATCGTGGCGTGGATGTGGGCTCCAACCCACTGTCGGCAACCTCGCGCGAACAGATCAAGGCCTGTTACCTGATGAAAGATGACAACTTCGGCGTCTGGCCGGAAGAGGAGGACATTGATCTGGCCCAAACGCTGTATCCCCGCTTGAGCAGTTTCGACGCCAATGACCTGATCTATCGTCTACCCGGAACACTGGCGGACGGACGCGCCGAACTGCTGCGTCGGCAAACCGAGCTGACCACGTTGCTCAACAATCTTGATATCTGGGTGAATGCAACGCCCGATGATTCGGTCACCCACGGTGTGCCGGAAAGTGACGCGTGGCGCGCGCAAGTCACCCAGCGCCAGCGCTTCAAGGACAATCTGGAAAAACGCCTGCGGCACTATCCGGTCAATGCTCTGGACGGCGAATTTGCCTGCGACTTGTCCTTCACCGGCGAGCTGCCGCCACTGACCGGACGTTTCGACTACATCGACCAGTTGCGGCTGACCAGCACGGCAGACACGCCCCCTTCAATCGATGCATTGCTGGAGCTGTTTCCGCGGCTCAGGGTCCTGGATATCCGTGATTACCCGCTGCGTCGCATTCCGCCGGCAGTTTTTCGCCTCGAATCACTGAGCAGCCTGAATCTCTCGGGCTGCGAGATCAACATTACGCCGCAAACCGCAGAAGCGTTCGCAGCACTGAAGAACCTTGGCTCTCTGGATTTAAGTCACAACACTCGACTCTGGACAGTCCCCGATATGGCGCATTTTCCCGACCTCCAGTTGCTGAACCTGCGCAACAGCGGCCTGACCAGGTCGCCTGCGGGTTTGTTCAGACTGACAAGGTTGAAAAAGGCCGATCTGTCCAATAACAAAATCAAGCGGTTGCCTGCGGTATTTCCGTCGCGACCCGACATCCGGATGACCGAGTACGATTTCAGTGCAAATCCATTGGTTCTGGAAAGCCAGCAGCGCCTGGACAGCTACAACAGGGCCCTTGGCGAACACCATATCGAGGCGCGGATACCCAGTACTCACGTCGGTCACGGACTTGACGACTTTGTCGATTCGGACTTTTCCGATGGCGAGGAGCTCCCGCCAAGCGGCAATAGCTGAGTCGCCTTCAGCCCCTCTCGGGGGGCACCGAGGATAATTCGAACGGGCTGCTGCTGCGCCGCTGGTTGCGATCTTCCCGCGGCGTGGCACCGAAGAAGTTGCGGTAGGCGCTGGAGAAATGCGGCCCCGAGGAGAAGCCACACGACAGGCCGATCTGAATGATCGACTTGCTGGTCTGCATCAACATCTGCCGGGCCTTGTTCAGGCGCAGTTCCAGGTAGTACTGGCTCGGCACACGGTTGAGGTACTGCTTGAAGATCCGCTCCAGTTGGCGCCGCGACACGCACACGTGCTGGGCGATTTCGTCGGTGGTCAGCGGTTCTTCGATGTTGGCTTCCATCAGCAACACCGCCTGGGTGAGCTTCGGATGACTGGAGCCGAGACGGTTCTGCAACGGAATACGCTGGCGCTCGCCGCCTTCGCGAATGCGTTCGACCACCAGTTCTTCGGACACCGCACCGGCCAGTTCGGCGCCGTGATCACGCGCCAGTACCGCCAGCAGCAGGTCGAGCACCGACATGCCACCGCAGGCGGTCAGGCGATCGCGGTCCCAATCGAACAGATGACTGGTGGCAATGACTTTCGGGAAGCGTTCGGCAAAATCGTCCTGCCAGCGCCAGTGCACAGCGGCGCGATAGCCATCGAGCAAACCGAGCTGGGCCAACGGGTAGACACCGGCCGACAGACCACCGATCACGCAACCGGCACGCACCAGTTGCTTGAGCGCACTGCTCAGCGCCGGCGCCAGTGTGGTCGGCGGCTCGTCAGCGAGCAGGAACAGTTTCTGGAAATTTTCGAGCTTGCCGGCCCACGCTTCACCGGGCAGTTGCCAGGCACCTTCGGCCGGCGGTTCGGCCTGCAGGAACGACAACTCGTAGACCACGTCCGGGTGCACGCGCTGAGCGACACGCAAGGCTTCCTCCGCCAGCGCCAGCGTCAACGCTTTAGTGCTGGGCCAAATCAGGAAACCAATTCGATGGGCAGTCATGGGCGGGCAATCCGAAACGAACAACGGTGATGAAGGCATGGGCCAATGCTAGCCCGTAAATGAACACACATCGCAAACAATGCAGATCCATTGTAGGAGTGAGCCTGCTCGCGATAGCGGTCTTTCAAACAGCCATGATGTTGACTGTTACACCGCTATCGCGAGCAGGCTCACTCCTACAGGGGGACTTCGTCTGTCCCCAAGGGCTGCGAAGCATGCACTATTGAAGTGCACAACGGCAGCCCTGTTTTATTTCAGGCTACCGGACAGGAACTGCTGCAAACGCTCCGATTGCGGATTGACCAGCACTTCGCGCGGGTTGCCGCTTTCTTCGACGACGCCTTTGTGCAGGAACACCAACTGGTTCGACACTTCGCGGGCAAAACCCATTTCGTGGGTGACCACGACCATGGTCCGGCCTTCCTGCGCCAATGCCTGCATGACTTTCAGCACGTCGCCGACCAGTTCCGGGTCGAGGGCCGAGGTCGGCTCGTCGAACAGCATCACTTCCGGTTCCATCGCCAGCGCACGGGCTATCGCCACGCGCTGCTGCTCACCACCGGACATGTGCCCAGGGAACGCATCCTTACGATGGGCAACGCCAACCTTGTTCAGGTAGTACTCGGCTTTTTCCCGCGCTTCGTACTTGGGTACGCCAAGCACGTGCACTGGTGCTTCCATGATGTTTTCAATCGCGGTCATGTGCGACCACAGGTTGAAATGCTGGAACACCATCGAAAGGCGCGAACGCATGCGTTGCAGCTGCTTCGGATCAGCCGCCTTCAGCGCACCGTCCTTGTTGGCGACCAGTTTCAGCTCTTCGTTGTTGAGCAGGATCTTGCCCGCGTGCGGCTGCTCGAGCAGGTTGATGCAGCGCAGAAAAGTACTTTTGCCGGAGCCACTGGAGCCGATGATGCTGATCACATCGCCGGCGGCCGCTTTCAGGGACACGCCCTTGAGCACTTCGTGACTGCCATAGCGTTTATGCAGGTCTTGGACTTCAAGTTTGTACATGCGGTCGGTTCTCACAAAAACAGTCAGTCAGTCGTTGAGCAAGCGCCCGTGACGCAGCGCATCGCGCCCCGCCACCTTGGCCAGCCAGAAACCGGGTTGGGCATAACGCAGCCGTTCAATGGCAAACAGCACCCCGGAGGTACCAGCACATACCGTGCTGACCCGATCGGCCACAGGGTCGATCACTTCAAAAATCTCCTCGCCCGCCTCGACCCATTCGCCGGGCTTGCGGGAAAAACTCACCACACCGGGGTGCGGCGCGAACAACAATTCGGTGCCTTCGAACGGCATGCCTTCACATGGCTCGTGCGCCGGATTTGGCCACTCGCCGGTGATCAGGCCCTGCTCGGCGAGGAAGGCGAGAACGCCTTCTGCGTAAGCCTCGGCATCCGCGCGACCGGTGTCGGCCTGACCGCCCAGTTCGATGGTCGTGGCCAGGCACGCCAGCGGAATCTGCGCATCGGGGAACTGCCGCGACAGGCGCAGCCACGGCAGCGAACAGGCTTCGTCGAACGAGCTGCCACCGGAGTCTTCCGCGAGCAAGCCGACCTTCACGTTCAGGTGCGCGGCGAGCGAGCGCCACTGCGGCCAGTGTTGCGGCAGCGCATACATGTGCAGCGCGGCTTCGGCGTCGCAATGCAGATCGAGTACCACATCGGCAGTGCAGGCATGGCTGAGCAATACGCGCTGCATGCCTTGCAACTGGCTGCTCGCTTCAGGCAGTGCGGCCAGATGATCAGCCATCGCTTGACGGATCAGCCGCACGTTGGCGTGTGGATCGTCCCCGAGTTTGTCGGCCAGCACGGCGGCGGCCGGCGCGCTCAGCTCAACGAAGTCACGGTTGAAATTCTTGCCGCTGCCAGCCTCGAAACGGCCTTGGTGATTGCCTTGCAGCAACTGCCCGAGTCCCAACGGATTGGCGACCGGCACCAGCTCGATCACACCGTTGAGCAAGCCTTGCGCTTCGAGTTCGCCGAGGCGCTTTTTCAGCTCCCAGGCGGTGCGCATGCCCGGCAGTTCGTCGGCGTGCAGGCTGGCCTGGATGTAGGCCTTGCGCTCGCCGTGGCCGAAGCGGAAAACCGACACCTTGCGCTCGCTGCCCAGGTGGCTCCACGGCAACACGTGGTCGATGCGTTCCATATCAGTGCTTCCGCGGCGCGAGGTAGCTCAACCAGCGACGCTCGGCCAGCTTGAACAGCTTGACCAGAATGAAGGTCAGGCACAGGTAGAACACGCCAGCGGTGATATACGCCTCGAACGGCAGATAGAACTGCGCATTGACGGTACGTGCCGCGCCAGTGATGTCGATCAACGTCACGATCGACGCCAGACTGGTGGTCTGCAACATCATGATCACTTCGTTGCTGTACTGCGGCAGTGCCCGGCGCAGCGCCGAGGGCAGCAGGATGCGTTTGTACAGTTTGAAGCGCGACATGCCCATGGCCTTCGCCGCTTCGATCTCACCGTTCGGCGTGGCCTTGAGGCTGCCGGCGATGATCTCGGCGGTGTAGGCGCTGGTGTTGACCGCAAACGCCAGGCACGCACAGAACGTTGCGCTGGACAGCCACGACCACAAAAAGCTCTCACGTACCGCTTCGAACTGCGCCAGACCGTAATAGATCAGGAACAATTGCACCAGCATCGGCGTGCCACGAATCACGTAGGTGTACAGCCACGCGGCGCCGTTGACGACCGGGTTCTTCGAGACGCGCATCAGCCCCAGCGGCAGTGCGGCCAGCAAGCCGAAAAACAGCGACAGCGCGAGCAGTTTGAGGGTGGTCAGCAGGCCGCCGAAGTACAGCGGCAGCGCCTCCCAAATGACGTTGTAGTCGAAGATCATAGATCAGCCGCCCTTACGCCTACCGAGTAGCGCTTCTCAAGGTGACGCAATGCCAGCAACGAAACACTGGTGATCACCAGGTACATCGCCGCCACTGCGAGGAAGAAGGTGAAAGGCTCGCGCGTGGCATCCGCCGCCTGCTTGGCCTTGAACATCATGTCTTGCAGACCGACCACGGAAATCAGCGCGGTGGCCTTGGTCAATACCAGCCAGTTGTTGGTGAAGCCGGGAATCGCCAGACGAATCATCTGCGGCACCATCACCCGGAAGAACACCTGAAAACTGCTCATGCCGTACGCCATGCCGGCTTCGGCCTGGCCTTTGGGGATTGCCATGAACGCACCGCGGAAGGTTTCCGACAGGTACGCACCGAAGATGAAACCGAGGGTGCCGATACCGGCGGCCAGCGGGTTCAGGTCGATGTAGTCGTCATAGCCGAGCATCGGCGCGACGCGGTTGAGCAAGTCCTGACCGCCGTAGAAGATCAGCAGGATCAACACCAGATCGGGAATCCCGCGGATCACCGTGGAATACAGATCGCCCAGCCAGGCCAGCCAGCGCACCGGCGACAGGCGCAGTGCGACACCGATCAGCCCGAGAACGATGGCCAGAGCCATGGACGACAAGGCGAGCTGAAGCGTCAGCCATGCGCCATCGAGGATGACAGCCCCGTAGCCTTTCAACATGATTCAGGTCCTCGAAAGTTGGGATGAAAAAATGGCGCAAACCGCAGAGATTCTGTTGCTTGCGCCATTTCGGACTTGTCGCAGAGACGTCTTACTTGCCGTAGATATCGAAGGCGAAGTACTTGTCCTGGATTTGCTTGTATTTGCCGTTCTCGCGGATGGCCGCGATGGCACTGTTGATCTTGTCTTTCAGGGCATCGCCCTTGCGTACTGCGATGCCTACGCCGTCGCCGAAGTATTTGACGTCGGTGAACGCCGGGCCAACGAACGCGAAGCCTTTGCCGGCGTCGGTTTTCAGGAAGCCGTCATCGAGCAGGGTCGCGTCAGCCACGGTACCGTCGAGACGACCGGCAGCCACGTCGAGGTAGATCTCGTTCTGTGAACCGTACGGCTTGATCTCGGCACCCAGTGGGGCCAGGACTTCACGGGCGAAACGCTCGTGGATCGAACCGCGCTGTACGCCGATGTTCTTGCCTTTGAGCTCAGCCAGACCTTCGCTGACCTGAGTACCGGCCTTCATCACTAGACGCGCCGGGGTGTTGTAGTACTTGTTGGTGAAGTCGACCGACTTCTTGCGGTCTTCAGTGATCGACATGGACGACAGGATCGCGTCGATCTTGCGCACTTTCAGCGCCGGGATCAGACCGTCGAACTCTTGCTCGACCCACACACACTTGACCTTCATTTCTTCGCACAGCGCGTTGCCGATGTCGTAGTCGAAACCGACGATGCTGCCATCCGGAGCTTTCGAGGCGAATGGCGGGTAAGCCGCTTCGATGCCGATCTTCACAGGCTTTTCGTCAGCGACGGCATTCAGCGACAGCACGGACAGTGCCAGGGCGCCAAGCAGCACAAGTTTCTTCATCTTGGGACTCCATCGGTAAAGGGCAAAAACGGCAGAGTGAGCAACAGCCCAATATGCGAATGGGTGAATCAGGAAATCGGTTGCTGCATCGGTGGGAAATTTCCTGTTGAAACCGGCGAAGGTTTCAACGTCAGCCACGATGAGCGAGTGATCGGCATTCTAACGACAGGCCCGAAGCCGATATTTCTTCAATGCGACAACTAATTACAGATGCACAGAGAAAGCGACTTGAGCGCATTGACAGCCTTGCAATTTCATGCAAGTGCGAAAGGCAGTGAACCGATCCATGCTGCAAATTGCGGGCCTATTATTCGCAAACCCTTCTAATCCGGCAAGCGCAGCGTTATGTCTTATTTTTCAGCGGGGGTTTTGAGGCTCTAATACGGGGCTTAGCGTTTCCCTTCGCCCCGTTGCGGGGCGGGCGGTTACACATTGGCTTGTATTGGGTAACAGAGCGAACGGTCCTGCGGTGCAGGTCGATAATTATTGGCTGGTCGGTTTGGGTTTCCTACAACGCACTGCACCGGCGCCAGACAGATTGCTATCGCGAGCAGGCTCACTCCTACAGTTGATCGCGTTTCTTCAGGTGGAATGCGATCCCTGCAGGAGTGAGCCTGCTCGCGATGAGGCCCGCCCAACCACCACAAAACGTGCAGACACAAAAAAGCCCTGTCCGGCATACACCGAACAGGGCTTTTCAGCACATCAACCTGCTACTCAAGCAACATTCATGGTCTTGTGCGTATCAATCAAATGCTGCACCACACCCGGATCCGCCAGGGTCGAGATATCGCCCAGCCCGTCGTATTCGGCCGTGGCAATCTTGCGCAGAATCCGCCGCATGATCTTGCCCGAGCGGGTCTTCGGCAGGCCCGGCGCCCACTGGATCACATCCGGCGAAGCGATCGGCCCGATCTCCTTGCGCACCCAGTTCTTCAGTTCCAGACGCAGTTGCTCGGTCGGCTCTTCGCCATTCTTCAAGGTCACATAGACATAAATGCCCTGCCCCTTGATGTCGTGCGGCACACCGACCACAGCGGCCTCGGCGACTTTCGGATGCGCAACCATCGCGCTCTCGATCTCGGCCGTGCCCATGCGGTGGCCGGAAACGTTGAGCACATCATCCACGCGCCCGGTGATCCAGTAGTAACCATCGGCATCGCGACGCGCGCCGTCACCGGTGAAGTACATGCCACGGAACGTCTTGAAGTAGGTATCGACGAAGCGATCGTGATCGCCGTACAGCGTGCGCGCCTGACCCGGCCAGGAATCGAGAATGACCAGATTGCCCTCGGCCTCGCCCTCGATGATGTTGCCGAGGTTGTCGACCAGCGCCGGCACCACACCGAAGAACGGCCGTGCCGCCGAACCCGGCTTCAGCGCATGCGCGCCCGGCAATGGGCTCATCATGTTGCCGCCGGTTTCGGTCTGCCACCAGGTATCGACGATCGGGCAACGCGACTTGCCGACATTCTTGTAGTACCAGTCCCAGGCTTCCGGGTTGATCGGCTCACCGACCGAACCGAGCAGACGCAGACTGCTGCCATCGGCGCCCTCAACGGCAGCCTGACCGGAAGCCATCATCGCGCGGATCGCGGTCGGCGCGGTGTAGAGGATATTGACCTTGTGCTTGTCGACGATCTTCGCCACCCGGGTGATGTCCGGATAGTTCGGCACGCCTTCAAACAGCAGCGTGGTCGCGCCATTGGCCAGCGGGCCGTAGACGATGTAGCTGTGGCCGGTGACCCAGCCGACGTCGGCGGTGCACCAGTAGATTTCGCCCGGGCGGTAGTCGAACACGCGCTCGTGGGTCATCGCCGCATACAGCAGATAACCGCCAGTGGTGTGCTGCACGCCCTTCGGCTTGCCGGTCGAGCCGGAGGTATAAAGGATGAACAGCGCTTCTTCGGCGCCCATCTCCTTCGGCGCGCAAACGGTGCCCGCGACTTTCATCAGGTCTTCGTACCAGATGTCGCGATGCTGGTTCCACTTGATGTCGCCACCAGTGCGCTTGCAGACGATGACTTTCTGGATGCTGCTGGTTTCCGGGTTGGTCAGCGCGTCATCGACGTTGGCCTTGAGGGAAATCTTCTTGCCGGCACGAATGCCTTCGTCAGCGGTGATCACCACTTTCGAACGGCAGTCGATGATGCGACCGGCCAGGGCTTCCGGCGAGAAGCCACCGAACACCACCGAGTGAATCGCGCCGATCCGGGTGCAGGCCAGCATGGCGACCACGGCTTCGGGAATCATCGGCATATAAATGGTCACCACGTCGCCGCGGTGCACGTCCTGACCACGCAGGGCGTTGGCCAGTTTGCACACTTGCTCGTGCAGTTCGCGGTAGGTGATGTTGCGGCTTTCGGAAGGATCGTCGCCTTCCCAGATGATTGCGACCTGATCGCCGCGCTCGGCCAGATGGCGGTCGAGGCAGTTGTAGGAAACGTTCAGGGTGCCGTCGGCAAACCACTTGATGTCGACGTGGTGATCGTCGAACGACGTCTGTTTCACCGTGGTGAAAGGCTTGATCCAGTCGAGGCGCTGGGCTTGCTCGCGCCAGAAGCCGTCAGGGTTGACGACCGACTGTTGGTACATGGCTTTGTAGGTCGCCTCGTCAGTCAGCGTATTGGCCAGAACCTCGGGACGAACGGGATACAGAGAAGCCGCACTCATCTTTCCTACCTCGGTGTAATAGTTGTTTTTGTATGACCCCGTTGTAGCCGGGTGGGCCCCATAGAACCATTCGACGATGGTAGTAACAAGCCCCTACAAAACATCCAGACTTCCACCATTGCTGAGTTGAAATACCCTTTCGAGCCACCCGCAGTCCTTGTGGGAGCTTGCCTGCAAGCGATCCGGCCAGCACAGCCAACCTCTTCATTGACTGAACCATTGCCATCGCCAGCAGGCTGGCTCTCACAGTTCTCGGGCATCTGCATAATCCCTGTGGGAGCTTGCCTGCAAGCGATGCAAACACCACGGTGCATCAGACAAACCCACCTCGCTGATTGTTACCAAATCTGCCAAAAGTGTTTATCAAAACCCGCTCTGTTTACCCTCACCCCATCTCCTTAAAATTCACCTCGCCAACACGGCAAACGCGAGTAACAACGTTACAGCCCCCACGAAGGCCGTTAATCCACCTCTCGCAACAAAGATCAAAAACTGAAGTTACACACGCAACCCCAAAAAGGTTGCGTGACCCCTTTCGACCTCAAAAAGGTAAACAGTAGATGAAAGCTTTAATGTTCCTGGTCCTCAGTAGCCTGTGTGCAACCGCCATGGCCGACCAGACCCCGACCGATGTTGCACAGCAACAACCGGTGATCGAGGAATACACTTACTCCACGCACCTGGACATCGCCAAAGTTGTATCGATGAGCGAAGTCCCGAATGTTTGTGAAGTAGTGCCGGCAAAAATGGAATACGACGACTCCAAAGGCCAACGCCACATCCTGCGTTACAGCATCATGGGTAACGGCTGCACGAACTGAATCAGACTGCACCGAATTGGATCGCTCAACGCTACATTGAGGGTCGATTCCAGCCCGGCTTCGGTCGGGCTCAGTTGTGTCTGGAGCCGCGAAAAACGCTTGCAAAACACTAGATATAGTGAAAAACGCGCTTTTCTGGCTATTTTTTAAACAGAAAATCATCTGCCAAAAATTTAACGAAAAAAAATCTGCAGGGGTCGACTCCGCGCAAAGCCCTGTAAACCCACGGTCGGATCGAAATCCACCCCTTCCTCGGCCTCGCCATGAGCCGATTCGCCGCACCACGCCGGTAAAAATTTCCCTATAATGCCGCCCCATACGGGTCAGCAATATTCCCTTACAGGGAGCATGCGCCATTCTGAAGCCCCGCAACCGTGCTTGACACTGGCTGCGCCCATCAGAGGCTCTCGGAACCCGTCAAAATTTCTGTTTATTTGCCTGCGTGCATCGCTGCAAAAAACGACATCCAACGCGGCTTGTTTGGCCGTGTGAAAAACCAACCCATCAGGTTTCACACGGGCACAAGCCCTCACGCAGGAGACGACACGTCATGCTGAGCTGGGACGAATTCGACAAAGAAGACAGTGAAGTAGCGGTAAAAGGCGCCAACGCCGGCCACGCTTCCGAAGCCAACATGGACCGCCTCGACAACGCTGGCGGTGCCGCCGCCCTCGAAGCCCGCGCCGTGACCGCCGACGACTCGGCCGCCGTGGCCCGCGCCAAGGCTGCACTGAACTCCCTCGACGTCGCCGAAGGCCTCGCCGAACTCGAAGGCGCCGCCGCCCGTGTCGCCGTCGACGAAAAGCGCATGATCAACTGCCGCGCCGACCTCAACCAGCTCGTGCCATTCAAGTACGACTGGGCCTGGCAGAAGTATCTGGACGGTTGCGCAAACCACTGGATGCCGCAAGAAGTCAACATGACCGCCGACATCGCCCTCTGGAAAAATCCGGAAGGCCTGACCGACGACGAGCGCCGCATCGTCATGCGCAACCTCGGCTTCTTCTCCACCGCCGACTCCCTGGTTGCCAACAACCTGGTCCTGGCCGTGTACCGCCTGATCACCAACCCGGAATGCCGCCAGTACATCCTGCGCCAGGCCTTCGAAGAGGCAATCCACACCCACGCCTACCAGTACTGCATCGAATCGCTGGCCATGGATGAAGGCGAAATCTTCAACATGTACCACGAGATCCCATCGGTCGCGAAAAAAGCCGCTTGGGGCCTGAAATACACCCGCTCGATCTCCGATCCGAAGTTCGAAACCGGCACCCCGGACACCGACAAAGAGTTGCTGCGCAACCTGATCGCCTACTACTGCGTGCTGGAAGGCATCTTCTTCTACTGCGGCTTCACCCAGATCCTCTCCATGGGCCGCCGCAACAAAATGACCGGCGTCGCCGAGCAGTTCCAATACATCCTGCGCGACGAATCCATGCACCTGAACTTCGGCATCGACGTGATCAACCAGATCAAAATCGAAAACCCACATTTGTGGGATGCCGAGATGAAGGAAGAAGCGACCCAGATGATTCTGCAGGGTACGCAGCTGGAGATCGAATACGCACGGGATACCATGCCTCGTGGGGTGCTGGGGATGAATGCGGCGATGATGGAGGACTATCTGAAGTTCATCGCTAACCGTCGGTTGTCGCAGATCGGCCTCAAAGAGGAATATCCAGGGACGACTAACCCGTTCCCTTGGATGAGCGAGATCATGGACTTGAAGAAAGAGAAGAATTTCTTTGAGACGCGCGTGATTGAGTATCAGACTGGTGGGGCGTTGAGCTGGGATTGATTAATATCCTTAGCCGATAACGAAGCCATAAATAAAGGGCTGCCAGTAGGCAGCCCTTTTGTTTTAGCGACTAATCGGACTCTATATTTCGCTGGGCTTTTTCAGCACAGCGCAACATTACACTATCAATTACAGTGTCCGGAAGCACCTCAAAAAGCACCCCTCCAGCATCACGATTCACTTCAATCATAAATTTCTGAAACGCACGCCCAGTGGACGTAATCCACTGATTACTGCGCATTACTCGCATCAAAGCTCTAATAATCGGTACTCTTGCAGAGGTATTTGGTCGTTCCACCAAGGCCATTCGAATATCTGCGACCTTAAGGATGAGCTTGAGGGCACTTTCTGGGTCTTCGGGATCGGCGATATTTGCAATATGCATATTCCACCATAACCTAGAAATCGCATTATCATCACGAACACCAGTGCGCCCCTTAGCAAAAAAATGCTTCAGAATATGATCTACTTGCTCTTGATCACTGCCCTTTATAGGCCAACGCGCGCGAGCATATTTTAGACACTCAAGATGCGTAAAACGCCCCCAAACTCTCTCCTCCATTGCTAGTGCCGGCGTCATCCCTTCGAATGATTTATATACGACAACAGAACTTTCATAGTCAGACGAAGCCCCTTGAACACCATTCAAACTTGAAAGCCTATCAAGATCAACAAAAACCCACTCACTACTAATGGACCAGCCGTTACAGGAGGAAATTTCAATAAAATTTCCTGATCGATACAACTCTATATTTTTCAGAACATCGGATTTGAGCTCTTGCAAACTTAGCTCAGATATATACTTAAGTTTTTCGGAGGCCATAACGTTACCCCTTGATTACTTCATCCAACTTCAACGCTGGAAGCTCAAGAAGCTTCTGAGCGCCTTCCAATATTGAAACGCCCGATTCATGAGCAATGCCCTTAGCCCTGCATTTTTCCATGAATGGGACAAACCATCGCCACTCATCATATGAGTGATCCGCCTGCAGCCGATCAAGGACCTCCATAACCGCAGGCAAATAGACAGAATTCAAAACAACCGCCATTTCTCGCTGACGAAGGAGCTCAATAACAGAAAAAACAGTTGGAGAAACTAGTATAGAAATCCTATCTCCCTCTAGATCCACACGAATCTCACCCTCTTCAACCTCAGAGGAGTTATTTAATTCGAAGATACTTTCAATAGAGGCAAGTTTCGCCTGACCAACACTAATTTCGGACTCTGCCCCAATCGCTATAATATCCCCCAACTCCATGAAAACCGCGCCTGAAAACTCCGAATGAAGCGCTTCTGGACTCCACCTCTGCAACTCAGTTGACAACCAGACTATTGGACGTAAAGAAACCTTATTAAGTAAACTTCCCGAAACAAAATCAACACTACCTTCAGGATAAGAGAGAAGTCGCAATTCGTTGTAATAGGTATCGCTACACTTTACAAGACAACCTACTACTGCCTGACCGCTCGCCACCAGATACGCTACATCAGGATGAGTCAACACAATATTATGACGAAGAAAAAGAGCCCCAGTCTTCAAATTTTCAGAAACATCAAAATCAACAGAGAATTCGCCACTAAGGAAATCACCCGTGAATGGGCTTAAAACAGGGTGAGGGAATTTAGTAAAGTCTGACAGCCTCATTCAGAAACCTCCCTGCGTTCAGCATACGATGCCCGCACTTCTATTGGTCCCTGGTAGGGCTCATCGAATGAAACCAAAATAGAGTAACGCTGGCCATTAGAAACATCTACTATTACTCCCCCCTCATTAACAACACCAATGTCTACTGAATTTACAACAAGATTCACTGGCGAGTTCAAACCAACAGCACTTATATCTAACTTAACTTTCCCACTCACATCAGCACTGAAAAATACCCTACGCAAAGCACCATTCGACTCAGAAGTTTCTATGCGATTTCTGATATCCTTTAAGTTGATAAAAGTATCGCGTCCAAAACTTTCTTTTTTACCATCACCTTGTCCCTTTCCCTCTCCCCTCTCTTGACTTCTACTTCTACCACCACTTCGGCCCCCACTCTGGTGTTCTTCTCCCGCCTCACCGTTGGCCCCCGCCCTTTCTTTGTTGTCTCTACGCCTAGCTGAATATCTATAATTTTCCGGATCGTTTTCCCCGCTAGAGCTTGAAGACTCGCCCCCACGATTTTCGCCAGTAAAATACTCTCCCAGCTCATCAAGAATTACCGAAGATTGAGACTGAATTCCTGTGACCTCCTTTATAGTTTGGCGTAGCAAGTCACCTAATTTTCGCAATGCTTTAACAGCCACGCCACGTTTAACACCATCATTAATTCGCTCAGCTGAAAACGCATCATGGGCGGGATTTTCGAGACTTTTTAAGAGTTTGCTGGCTGCATCGTCTATTGGTTCAACGATCGCAACAAAGTCCCTAGAATTCTGAAACCTTGCAAGAGGTCGATCAAAGTAACGTAAATTATCTGTTATCAACATACCGTTACGGATAAAACCAATGCGCCGCGGTAGCCCTTTATCGACTAGAATTCTAACGCGCATTCTTCCTAGCCCCGGAACATCAAGAATAGTAACCGAAGCATTTGCCGAAACTATGCATCTATAAAGTTCCCGTGCAAACTCCAAACCAGATCGGGCACCTGATGCCTCGGCAGCCTTAAGCATACTTTCATCCGAGAGCATATTTTCAATAGTATTCGAGTTAATATTGATTTTCCCAGAATCAACCTCGAACACCATTGTCTTATCATGAACGGCTGCAAAAAAATTAGTCAACAGCGAAGAGGCCATCCGCTCAGGCCAATCATTAGCATGTCGAAACCCTAAGCTAAATATTGATGTTCCACGACTATCTCTCTGCATCCACTCTGGCACAAAATGTTTTTCGGTAACAGCCTGGAACGACTCCCCCCCCCAGTACCCTGTTGCCTTATATTGATTGCCCTTCAGGTCACTATGAGAGATAAGCTTAACTTTACCTTGAGCGGCAAACTTTAAACTTTCGTCCTCCTCACACTGATAAATAGTGGAATAAAATACTGTTTGTAAGTCTGAAACGGCAAAGGAGGCATTCTTTCCGATTCCGAAAGAACCTCCCGAGGTTTCACTGTTTTTTATGCTAACGCCAGAACCCTTCAGCAGAGCATTAAATGGGGAATTACGGGTACTCGGAGGGCCCAACAACCCCTTAGTATTAAAGTCAGCTATCCTCAATATGGACAAATTTGGTTTATTAATCACAAGCCTTGCATTATCAAAAAAATCTCGTTCCTTCTCGCTGGAGACCTGCTCTAAACAACTATCAATGACAATCGAGAGAGAATCAATGGATGGAATTTCTTTCACCGGAATGCTAAGAACATCAAAAGTTATTCTAACGGGCTTATCGTTATCAATATTAGCATCTCTTGAGTTTTGGCCTGCTTCACGCGCGCAACTACCATATGGTGCGTCGCGAAAGGTTTCTATTCCCGCATCACCTAATCCCTCCTGTTCATCACCCACATTTGGTAAAAACTCAAAAGCCGGCTCTGCCATATTTCTTCCTCCTGAAAAAAAACAACATCAAATGAACAAGAGTTTTTATAGATAAAGACTTAACACTTAAACATCAAGAGCCCTTAAAAATAAAAACTAACTTGAATCCAGCTTTAATCGAGGCGGCGAAGTTGGCCACTCAAAAAACTCGCCACCTGCCGTTATAAAATCTAACAACTCTCCCATCTTGGAACATGAATGTTTAAGTCCACACTCCCATACAACTAGGACCCGCCACCCGCCACTTAATAACTCAGAAACATGCGATACGTCTCGCAATACATTTCTATCCAACTTAGCTCGCCAGAAATCTTCTCTTGATGCGGGAACAGTGGAGTAAAAACATCCAGCATGGCGATGCCAAAAACACCCATGCACAAATATAGCTAATTGGTATTTCGGAAGAACAACATCTGGCTTTCCTGGCAAGTCTTTACGGTGCAATCTGAAGCGAAACCCAGAAGCATGAAGAAAACGCCTAACGGCTAACTCTGGCTTAGTATTCTTACCTTTTATACTCGACATCATTCGAGAGCGAGTAGCAGCACTGACCAAGTCAATCAAGTCTTCTCACCTCACTACAGATCTGTAAGCAATACCCTTTCACTTACTTCATAGAGACTATCAATACCTTTCCACCCAACTCTAAATTGGTTGCGCTTCTTGGGTTTCCACTCGCCATCAACAAGCTTCATATTTATACCAGGATCGTGATAAACCTTATTCTCATACATAGCTCGGAGAAACAGCTTTAAATCAGCACCACTACACAGTAGAATTTCCGGCCCGAACCTATAGTAGTTCACATCCCTTGCAACCACCTTATACGTGACATATGCGGTCTGCGCATGTTTCCTAGACCAGTGCGTGAGAATTTTGTTGAATGTCCAACCCAAGGCTACTTCTCCTTGCAGGTTTCGCATAATTAACCCTCCATCAGGGTCAACTACTTCATTTTTTTCCGGGTCATACCCCTCCATCCGAAACGTTAGACCACTCCGCTCATTTTGGACATTGATGAGATGTCTTCCAGTAAAGTCACGTCGGGACTCAGTACAACTCCCATAAGATGTTAGAAACTTTCCTAAATCCGCTTTGTAGGTTCCCGAGTCAGGCTCTGGGGTCATCAAGGTAACTGCACCGGAGCGATGTGACTTAAGCTCCCACTCGTGAAAGTCAGGTTCTGATCTTCCATTGGGAACTATTCCAAACATTCCTTCGAGAGTGTAACCAGCGCCATTTTTTGCGTGATATTCAATCATTTCTCCCGCTGGGTTCAAACGCCCAGACCGGACAAATCCACCTCGATAAATTTCTGATAGTTTTTCTAAAAGAAGAATGCGTCCTTCCTGTATAGGTTGTTCCAGCTCATAAAAAACTGAAGCAACCTTTGATATTTTTCCGCTTTCAATCCTCGCATTAGCATCACGGGCAAGCTTGCCGTCCCAAACACCGGAATAGGCGAGGATGGTGTTATCTGCACATATGCCGAAGACAAGACACCGTTGCGATTGTCCGCGCAAGGCCCTTTGTTCAGGCGTTGGTGGCTGCATGAGCTTGGAAGGCGCGAGAGCAGAACCGCGAAGAAACCCAGACAGTCTGACCTCGGGGTAGCGAGGATAGAAAATTAATTGTGCGCCGGGAGCGGGCGAAGGAGGGGCGTCAGATTCGATATCAATCCAGCTAAGCTTCAAAGAAGCCTTATACATCACCCCCTTATCCTTAGTGGTTTCCCCCACAAGGTCTCCATGGGGGATCAACCGCAATACATCAAAATCACTTCCAAAGTAAATTTGCTGCTTCGAATTGTCGTTGTTTGCCAACAACTTAAAGACAACGCGCCTAGCTCCGAGGCGACGCATCACCCTTGACACATATTCCAAAGGTGACTCATTAGCTCCTGACACGACAGCTCCTGGATTTAGCCTACATCGAAGCGGCATAGCCGCTCCGTTCTCTTGTAGTAGCTAAATAACACCAGGGTAGTGCTAATTGGCAAGAGCAATTTCTAATTGTGGTTGTTCTGCGTCAGAAATTTTGGCTTTTGCCGCAAGGATTCGATCCTTCATAAGCGTCGCAACAGCCTCAAACACAGGGACCGCGACCGAGTTCCCAAACTGGCGATACGCCTGGGTATCGGAGACAGGAATCACAAATTTGCTTTCCCCCGGCTTGTCAAAACCCATCAGGCGCGAGCACTCATGCGGAGTCAGCCGGCGCGGACGATTGAGCTGATTCAACTCACTGTTGAAGTCCAAGGTGTCCACGAACCCACGATCAACCAGGATTTCCGAACCATCCTTGTGATATCTCGCCGAAAGCGTACGAGCAACGTCGTTTGGACGAGTCAGGCCAAAGCCAAAGCCATTGCCTTTCTCACGGTGCTTCTCTGCATACCGGTAGAGGTAATCCCAAAGCTTCGGAGTAAGGATGTATTTCTCGTCCACTTCCTTATCAAGCAAATCACCAAAGCTAGGTCGCTGCTTCGGTATGAGTTTACTGATGTCGCTCAGTGTGAATCCCTGGTGAACATTCAAGTCACGCCGGAAGCCGACCAGCACGATTCGCTCACGATGCTGCGGCACGAAATGCCTGGCATCGATGACTTTGGGGTCTGATCCTTTTGGCGCATTCACGTCTGCTACCTCGTAACCCAGTTCATCTAACGCTTCGCAGATGATCCGGAACGTATTGCCCTTGTCATGGCTTTTCAGGTTTTTCACGTTTTCCAGCAAAAATGCGGCTGGGCGTTTCGCGGCAATTATCCGCGCCACGTCGAAAAACAGAGTGCCTTGGGTCTCGCACTCGAAACCGTGCTTACGGCCCAAGGAATTCTTCTTGGAAACACCTGCAAGCGAAAACGGCTGGCATGGGAAACCTGCCAACAGAACATCGTGATCAGGAATTTCGCGATCGATGTTCTTGTAGGCGTCTTCGTCACTGATTTCTGGCTTGTCTGAAAGCGTGACCGAGCGGATATCGAGGTTGAAGCGATGGCGAGCAGGATCGCAGTAGTGGTTCGCCTTGTACGTTTTTACGGCGTACTTGTTCCATTCGGAAGTGAACAAACACTCGCCACCGATGGCTTCAAACCCTTTTCTGATGCCGCCAATGCCGGCAAAGAGATCGATAAAGGTGAATGAAGGCTTGTGGTTCAAGCGCTTGGGCAGCAGATTCTTGAGACGAGTGAATTCAATGTGAGAGAGCTTCGGCGAAGCCTTTCCCTTGATCCAGCGATTGATGGTTTCACGGCACCAATGGCTCGGGCTTACGTCGTTGAGAATTTCGGCCAACTGCCCTTGGTCATAGATTTCCAGCAGCTTGTGCAGAAGCGCCAAGTCAGTTACCGGATGGGTATCAGGCTCGTACGAACCCGAGGTTGTTTCGCTCAAGGATTCAAAAGACGGTGTTTGAAAAAGATTCATGAGCCCGAAATTCCTCTGGGTCAAAGCTGTGACGAATGGTCACCATTCTAGCCCCCAGAACTTCAAAGTAAATGAAATTTCCTCGATTCCGTGAGATGAGTCGTGGCGATACGGATATGGAGGCTGCGGGATTCGATGGTGGTCAAATACTGGATATAAACACAGCATAATTTACTCTGCGTCTTTGTCCAGGTTTCCTTTCGCCTCGTGACCTGTAGGAAAAGTCGCTGGTTGACGACCATCCCTGATCCCCCTACCCTCAGCTCCGAGCCTAAGAAACTCTACAAACCAGAGCGGTCCTCCGCACCCGACAGTCATGCGGCTTTTTTTCGTCTGCGGTTTCCCTACGCCTGCGAAAAATCCCGTTATGTCGGGAGTGGGCGAATACAAGACCCGAAAGGGGAATATGTCCGGCCCGTCTCTGGTGGGTTTCTTAGCTCCCGACCCCCTAACGAATGCCCTAAGAAAGCAGCCAGAGGTAAATGGAAATGCCTGGATATCAAACCTTCATGATGAAGGTGAATCGCTGTACCCGCTGTTCGAACCCCGTGCCTCTTGGTCAGGAGGCATGCCATGTCTGAACCACTTCTTCCTACTCGTTTCGTCCGCAACAAAACCCATCTGCATGCCGTTCTGGTGGAGAACCAAGCGTGGTTCTGCGTCCATGAACTGGGCCGGTTGATGGGTAAACATCTTGATGAACGCCAGTTGCGCAAACTCGATGCCGATCAACGGCAGATGATGTGCCTGGAGATCTATGGCGAAGCCGAGGAACGCATGATGGTGAGTGAGTCGGGCGTGTATGCACTGCTGATCTATCACTACTGCCCTGAGTATCGGCAGCTTCGTGAATGGCTGACGCATCAGGTTGTGCCTGCGCTGCGTGATGCTCGTCCGGCGCGCTCGGTCGAGCGTCCGACGCTGAGTGTTTTGAGCTGGCCGCAGATGTCCTTGAGCACGCTGCACTGGCAGGATGAGCCATGGATTCGGTTGCGGGATATGCCTTGTTTGTTGGCGAGTGATCCGTTCAATCGACATGAGTCCTGGTGGCGCAAGGCTTCGCGAATGTTTAGTGGAGGCTGATGGTTTCAGAGTCCGCTGTTTGAGTTTTCAAGCAGCGGATTTTTGTGTCTCCAGATGCTTGAGGCCGCTCCGCAGCCCAGCGGGAGCAAGCTCCTTTGTCACAGAAGTGATGTGGCCCGCAATGGCGGTATGAGCAGTGAAATTAGGTTGATGCCGAAAATCGCCAGCGAGCTGGCTCCCACCGATTCCGCATCATCCTGAAAACAATCAGTGCAACCCGCCCCGCCGCTCGCTATTAATACCCCTCCCCACTCAAGGATCCGAGCCCCACCATGAAATTCGATCTCGCCTACTGCCTCAGTCTCGACGACAAGTTGTCGATCTATGACGTTCGCGATCTCAATTTCGATGAGACGGTGGCGTTTGATTCTGCGAAGGAACACTTCCAGTGCCCCAATGACACCTGTCGTTCGGCGTTTGCGGCGTCCAACGAGTTGGGTACGTTCAATGCCAAGAACGTGAATTACGTGCGTACGCCGCACTTCAAGAATCTGCCCACGACGCAGCATGTGGCGGGTTGTCCGTATATGAGCTTGAAGGCGTCGGCGTCTGGGGTTGAGGCGTTGGAGGGCGAGGTGGATGACGGGCGTGAGGAGCATTTCCCGTCGGAGTTATTGCTGACGCGGCGTGAGTATGTGCGCAAGCCTGTCACGCCTGCGGGGGCGGTGGATGTGTTGCGGGATGATCCGGTGCGGGCGGCGGCGGACAGTGGCAAGGAGTCAGCGGGGCGTGAGTCGGCGCCGGACAAGACCAGTGTGTTTGCGCATCCGGTAGAGTGTTTTGTTTCGAACTTCGCTGACAAGGAGTTGCTCAAGCGGATGCCGTTGAAGGTCGGTGAGCATTCGGCGCCGTACAGTTCGTTCTTCAAGAAGATTGAATATCTGACGGACAACAAGGGGCTGATTTACTGGGGGCGGATCAAGAAGATCGAGGACTTCCACAGCGCTAGTTTTCGTATCGATTTCGAAGACAGGGTCTGGTTCAAGAAGCCCGAGGACAGTAAGAAGAAGCCGTACCCGGTCAGCGTTTATCTGAACAAGAAGCTGATCGACAACTACCGCAAGCGCAAGGCGTTTCTGGAAGAGATCAAGCACGCGGTGGACAGCGACAAGGCGTTGTTCTGTTTCTTCTATGGGGTGACGCCGGAGTTGAAGCAGGTGCCTGGCAAGAAGAACCCCGAAAAGCCTTTCGAGGTCTTCAATGCCAATATCGAGAACCTGGATCACTTCATCATTCGTGAAGCGCCGGGCCTGGAGTGACGGTTAGCCTTTGGGTAGTTGCAGTTTGGCTTCGCCACGGTGTTGGTTGACTAGCGAGTACGGCAGCACTGGCCAATCAGGGTTGTCGCAGTTGCGCTGGTATCGGGCGAAGTAAGCGCCGAGATAAATCCCCTTCGGCGTGAAGTGCCAGTTGGAGTAACCCCAAACACTTTCATCGGTGTAGTCGCAGTCGCCATCGTCTTCGGCGGGCTTTTTCATTTCCTCGGGGTACAGCGTGGTGAACTGCTTGACCAGCCACGGCGCCATGACTTTCAGCTGATCGTATTCGGTGGCTGCGCTATCGGGCTCACCAATCCACAGCACGTCTTTGAGCTTCAACAATTCACCGGTGTGCGCATTCAGATTGATCGGTGAACTGCCGAAGTCCGGGTGGGCGCCGCCGCAGCTGTAGCCGGTGGAGATGTCCAGACTGACCACATCAGCCGAGAGAAACTCCGGGGCAGCACCTTGATCGAACTCGGCGTATTCCCCGCCATCCATCATGCAGCGGTGATAGTCGATGACTTCAGTCCAGAGGCGTCCGAGCAAGTGGTTGTTGATGCGCTGCTGCTCTTCTTTCGGGTAGCCAGACTCGACGCTGAACAGCGAGATCTTCGACTCAGGCTCTGTCCACCATTGCAGGTCGTAGCCCATGAAGTTTTCTTTCTTTCCCGGCTTGAGCTTGAGCCCCTGCAAACGCAAATACTCGTAGAGATCGTCCTTAGGCAACGTGGCAATAAAGGGCAGCGTTGTGGCGGCGGGCGCAGGAAGTCTGGCTTCGCTCAGTTGCACCGGCAACTTCTTGCCCTTGGGATTTTGCCATTCGCCCTGCCAACCGTTGGCGGTGGATTTCAACGTCAACGCTGGAAGCGGTTTGTCTTCACTGTAACGGTTGTTGCCTTCGACGAGGATTAGCGTGTGGTCCTGCAGCGAGCCGCTGAGCGCCAGGTCACGGTGGTACTTCTCGTAGAAATAACGACCGGTCACTTCGTCGTGTTGTGCAGTGTTGAGCTCAACCACGATCGGCATCTTGCCCAGCGTACCGGTGAAGACACGCGGGCCATCTTCGGCATGCGCGACGGAAATCAATGAGAACAGCACAGCAGCGCATGGCGCCAGGCGCATCAGTCCCTTGAGCATGGATCGATCCTTGAATGAATGAGGCTGCGGAGTATGCAGAGGATGCGCGCAGGAATCGAGGCTCTACTAGAGCAGCATGCCCAGCATCACGATAATCAGCAGCGCGATGTACACCCACGCATGCACCCGATCCGGAATCCGCCCGATCCACGGTGTCGCGAGCCTGATCCCCAAAAACGACCCCACCGTCAGCACTGCAAAAGCCAGCAAATCCACATACCCGACAAACCACGCCCCCAGATCCGTCTCGCTGAATCCGGCCAGCGCCATGTACGTCAACGTCCCGGCCACCGCCACCGGCACGCTCAGTGGATTGGCCATGGAGGTGGCTTGCGACATGCTCAACCCGCAACGGCGCAGCAGCGGCACGGTCATGACGCTTCCTCCTACACCGAGAAAGGTCGCGATGGCGCCGATGCCTACGCCGCCGGTTGAAGCTTCTGTACGGCTGAGTCGGCGTGGGATGACACCTTCGGTGCGGCGAAGAAATCCTCGTCTGAGCAGGCAGTCGATAATGGTCACGCCGAGGTAGGCGATGAATGCATAGCGAATCACTTCGCCGCTGACCCACACCGCCGCTATTGCACCTACGACCGCCCCCATTCCGATAAACCCACCCAACGGCCACAGGTAATGGCGGATGAGATTGCCGGCGCGGCGATGTTTGTCGGTGGCGATCAGGGCGTTGACGATCATTACGCAGGTCGAAGTGGCGACGGCGATGTGCATCGCTGATTGGCTGATTGGGTCGTCGGCGCCGTGGCTGGCGGTGAGCAGGCGATACAGCAGCGGCACGATGACGAAGCCGCCGCCAAAGCCGAACAGCACGGCGCTGATGCCGGTCAGGCAGCCGAAGAAGGTCAACAGCAGGTAGAACATGTCGAGGCGTCCGTGGTGGGAAAGCGCTCGACGATAGAGCTTCACCGCTTGGCCCGCCTCAGCATGTCAGCCAATAATGTTCGCGTTTACGCCAACCACCGGAAGAAGCACATGCGCAATGTTTCGATCAACGAATTGGATGACACACCGCGCAAGGTGGTGGCGCTCGGTACGGATTATTCCCACGGTCACCTACTGCCTTTTCATACACATCGGCGCGCGCAGTTGTTGTACGGCGCGACTGGCGTGATGCAGGTGCGCACCCATGACGGCAATTGGGTGGTGCCGCCGCAGCGGGCAGTGTGGATTCCGCCGGGGGTGGCGCATGAGGTGTTGATGCTTGGGGTCAGCACGCGCAGTTTGTATATCGAGCCCGACGCGGTGGATCTGGGACCGCGCTGCCAGGTGATCAGCGTGTCGCCGTTGATGCGCCATCTGTTGATGGAGGCGGTGGCAGCGCCGTTGCTGTATGACTTGGACGGACGTGACGGCGCGCTGTTCGACTTGTTGTTGCATGAACTGACACGCAGTGAGGTGCTGCCCCTACATATCCCTATGCCAGCCGAAGGAAAGCTCCTCAGTCTGTGTCAGACCTTTCTGAACAAGCCCAACGCACACCAATCCCCGCAGTATTGGGCCGAGCAGATACACATAAGCTTACGCACCTTTAACAGATTGTTTCGGCAGCAGACCGGGCTCAGCTTTCGTCAGTGGCGGCAGCAGGCCTGCGTAGTGCTGGCGCTGGCGCGACTGGCCGAGGGCGAGGCGATCACGCGCATTGCGCTGGACTTCGGCTATGAAAGCCCGGCGGCATTCTCGACGATGTTCCGGCGCGTGCTCGGTCAGGCACCGTCCGTCTGGTTGGAGGCGGCGAAGTAGGGCAAATCTAAAAATGCGTTTGATCCCGGCCGAAAACAACTGTACAAAAACACAGTACATTTTCAATCAGCACTTTTGAGCCCGGAGCACACCATGGCCTCTCTTGCGATGAACCACATTCTCGAACGCATTGCCCTTTTCCAGTTCACCCCGACGCACTGCGTCCAGGCCCGAGCGATGCTGGGCTGGAGCGTGGAACAACTATCGCGCGAGGCGCAGGTGCCGGTTGAAGACATTCAACGCTTCGAGGCGCAGCAAGAGGTGGCGGACGCAGCGCGGCTGGCGCTGGCTTATCGATTTGAGGCGCTGGGGTTGGTGTTTTTTCCGGGATTCCGGCCGGGGCGTAGTGCGAGTTTGAATGAGGTGAAGCCAGAATCAGCAGCGCGTGGGGATTTTGCGATGGCTGATTGATAGGGCAAGGTTGAACTTTATTCCCAAATAGGTATATTTTCGCATGAGTGCAAGGAAGCCACTCTTGTGGGTCTGCAGTAGCAGGAAAGATCTCAAGCAGATGCCCACGGAGGTACAAGACGTTTTTGGTCATGCATTGGATCTGGCTCAATGTGGGTTGAAGTATCCAGATGCAAAACCATTGAAAGGGTTTGGAGGAGCGGGTGTCCTGGAATTAATAGAAGACTTCGATACCAACACCTACCGAGCCGTTTATACGGTTCGTTTCGGCTGTGCAATTTACGTTTTGCACTGCTTTCAGAAAAAGTCGAAAAGCGGGATCAAAACCGCCCAGTCAGACATTGATCTGATCAGAAACAGACTTCGAGCAGCTCAGGATCATGCGAAAGGATCAGAAAGCTATGGAGATTGAAGTAGGCAGTGGAAACGTCTATCAAGATCTGGACTTACCCAATGCCAGTGAAATGCAGGTTAAGTCGCAGCTCGCAGCAAAAATTGGCGCAATCATCAAGGCGCGTCATCTCACTCAAATTCAGGCGTCGGAAATTCTAGGACTTTCACAGCCCAAGCTTTCCGAAATGTTGCGCGGCAAATTTCGCGGAATCAGTGAGGCAAAAATGATGGAGTGCCTATCTCGTCTCGGACGAGACGTGCAGATCGTAGTCAAATCGGCCCCCCGATCACGCAAAGAGGGCCGGATTGAAGTGGTATTCGCTTGAGGCGAAGCCATCATGCATTCTGCGCCACCACCTCACCCTCCCCTTCAACCGCCAGCCACCACGCACTGCCGCGTTGCGGTTGAGCGATGTTGAACGCTTCGCCCATCTGCGGGGTGGTGATGGCGACGCTGCGTTCCCAGGCCAGGGCGAGGATGCGGTCGAAGGGTTCGTGCCAGGCGTGCATGGCGAGGTCGAAGGTGCCGTTGTGGATCGGGAAGAGCCAGCGGCCCTTGAGGTCGATGTGCGCTTGCAGGGTTTCCTCTGGTTGCATGTGCACGTGTGGCCACTCGACGTTGTAGGCACCGGTTTCCATCAGGGTCAGGTCGAACGGGCCGTATTGTTCGCCGATGCGTTTGAAGCCGTCGAAGTAACCGCTGTCGCCGCTAAAGAAGATGCGGGTGTCGCCGTCGATCATCACCCAGGACGCCCACAGCGTGCTGTTGCCATCGAACAGGCCGCGGCCAGAGAAGTGCTGTGACGGCGTGGCGATAAAGCGAATGCCGGCGATTTCTGCGCCCTGCCACCAGTCGTACTGGCGGACCTTGCTGGCATCGATGCCCCATTTGATCAGGGTGTCGCCGACGCCCAGCGGCGTGAGAAACAGGTTGGTTTTCGCCGCCAGTCTGAGCACGGCTGCGTAATCGAGGTGATCGTAGTGGTTGTGGGACAGGATCACCGCTTCGATCGGCGGCAACTGGTCGATGCTGATCGGCGGCTGGTGAAAGCGTTTCGGGCCGGCCCACTGCACCGGTGATGCGCGCTCGGCGAAGACCGGGTCGGTGATCCAGAATTTGTCGCGCATTTTCAGCAGCAGGGTCGAGTGGCCGAGGCGATAAACGCTGTGGTTCGGTGCGGCCAGCAGATCTTCGCGGGTCAGCGCTTGCACCGGGATCGCGGCGCTGGGCCGGGTGGTGCGCGGTTTGTGGAAGATCATGTTCCACAGGATCCGCAGCATTTTGCGCAGGCCTTCGCGTTGCACCGGTGCGTGATTGCGGAACAGCCCTTGATCCTGGCGCGAGGCTTCAGGCGTGGAAGTGTTATCCGTGAGCGAGACTGGATCGGCCATGACTGAATGACTCCGGAACACCGCGCATTACACGGCTTTCCAACGGTGGGACGGTTGATGGCCAGGCTGCACGCAGAGGCCGAACTGTCGGTTTTGTAAGCGGCGAGGATTAACGCAACATTACACTGACGGGTGTAGTTTCTAGGTTGCATCAAAGCTGCCGCCAAGTAAACTGCCAAGTGTAATTTCCTCTTTTTTGCTTAAGCGACCTTATGACAGCTCCCCAGCGCCTCACCGAGCGTAAACGTGCAGCCATTATCCAGGCGGCGATTGCCGAATTCCGTGCACACGGGTTCGAGATCACCAGCATGGATAAGATCGCTGCAAGCGCTGGCGTGTCGAAGCGCACGGTGTACAACCACTTCCCCAGCAAGGAAGAGCTGTTCGCGGAAATCCTCAATCAATTGTGGGCACGCATCAGCGCCGAGCAGTCAGTCGCCTACCGCCGCGATCTGCCGTTGCGCGAGCAGCTGTGGCCGCTGCTCCAGGCGAAAGTGCAAATGATGGCCGATGAAAACTTTCTGACGCTGGCACGTGTGGCGATCGCGGCGACCATCCACTCTCCCGAGCGGGCGCAGAACATGATCGAGCGCATGGGCGAACGCGAAGAAGCACTGACTGTATGGATTCGTGCGGCGCAGGCCGATGGTCGTTTGAAAGCGGTCGATCCGGAATTTGCTGCGCATCAGGTCCAGGGACTGCTGAAGGCCTTTGGTTTCTGGCCACAGATATCGATGGGTCGCGCCGCGCTGGATGCCGAGACTCAGCAGACCGTGGCCGAGTCAGCGCTGGAGATGTTTCTGGCGCGCTATCAGGTCTGAACCCTCTTACCGGACTAACGCGGCCGACGAACGGCTGGCCGCCAGCACGATCCTGCAACGTATTTCAGGAACAATCTTGCGTAGATGGTTTCGGCTTCAGTGCGCTTGAGTATCGGTGCAAACCGCTGTGTACGTTGTACAAGAATTACGGCCGATCCCCGGATCCTGCCGCCAACGCGCTGCATATCCCGCGCCACAGGGATTGCACCACGTCCAAGACGCCATCCGGCCAATCGCTGACCGAGCGGTCCACTCTCTAAAACTTATACAAAATTATAAAAACCCACGTTCTTGTACAAGTTTGAGTTTTTTTGTATAAGTAGCACTCTGCCAGCTAAGGAACGCTGGCATTGAGCAGTCACCGCCGAATGCCGCACCGCGCATTCGGTCTGCCGGCGCGGTAATAGGGACTGAATCCTCGATCTTCCCAATTTCCAGAGTACTGCGAGCATGTTCTTCAATCGCCAAAAATCCATTATTGACGACCTTCAGCGCACCCTCACTGAACAATCCGGCCTGCTCGATGCGATCAATCGCTCGATGGCGGTGATCGAATTTGATCTGGAGGGCGTGGTGATGCGCGCCAACGACAACTTCCTCAAAACCATGGGCTACACCGCCGAGCAAGCCATCGGCCAGCCGCATAAGCGTTTCTGCACTCCAGAATTCGGCCGCAGCGCGCGATACACTGAACTGTGGTCGCGCCTGAAGAATGGCCAGTTTCAGTCCGGCACGTTTGAGCGGATCAACAGCCAGGGTCAGCCGATCTGGCTCGAAGCCAGCTACAACCCGATCAAGGATGCGTCGGGACGCGTGGTTAAAGTGGTCAAATACGCCATGGACGTGACCGCCAAGGTGCAGCAGGAAAGCGAAGCCAACGCCAAGTTGCAGGCGATTGACCGGGCGATGGCCGTGATCGAGTTCGACCTGGAGGGCAATGTCCTCACCGCAAACCAGAATTTTCTGACGCGCATGGGTTACACACTCGCCGAACTGAAAGGTAAACATCACCGTTTGTTCTGCACCTCGGAGTTGGTCAACAGCGGTGCGTACCAGGATTTCTGGCGTCGCTTGAATCAGGGTGAGCTTTTTCACGGATTGTTTGAACGCGTCGATAAACGCGGGCAAACGGTTTGGCTCGAAGCCAACTACAACCCGGTCTACGACGCCGCCGGGCGCTTGTGCAAAGTGGTCAAGTTCGCCTCCGACGTCACCGCCCGTGTCGTCCAGCATGAGCAGGATGCACGAAGCGCCAGCGCGGCTTATCACATCTCGGTGGCGACCCGTAAAGTCGCTGAGCAAGGCACGCAGGTGATCCAGCAAGCCGCCAGCGAAATGCGCGAAATCGCCGAAGACATCGCCCAGTCATCAACGTTGATTGCGCAACTGGGCGAACGCTCCGAACAGATTACCGCCATCGTCAACACCATCCGTGCGATTGCCGACCAGACCAATTTGCTCGCGCTCAACGCCGCCATCGAAGCCGCTCGCGCCGGTGAACAGGGCCGTGGTTTTGCCGTGGTTGCCGACGAGGTGCGACTGTTGGCCGGCCGCACCAGCGGCTCGACCGCGGAGATTTCCAACATGATCGGCCTGATCCAGAGCGAAACCCGCCAGGCCATCAAGAGTATGGAAGGCACCCGCGGCCGCGCAGCGGAAGGGGTCGAGCTGGCCAATCAGGCGGGCACGGTGATTCTGCAGATCCGTGATGGCGCGAGTGAAGCGGTGGAAGCGGTGAGCATGTTTGCCAATGAGCGGGCGCCGGGGTAAGTCGGGTTCGCTCGGGAACGCGGTTGGATTAAGGTCACGGGCTGGCGGTGAAGCGGGTTGCCGCCATCGCCAGCAGGCTGGCTCCGACAGGGACTTCGGTATGGCGAAGCGTGTTTTTTGACAGGGAGAAATGCGCTATCCAGTGCGCGAGCGCCCGATTATATTGTCCGCCAACAGTCAACAGCGCAGGGACATCCCATGGAACGCCGCGCCATCCGCATCGCCCTTATTGGCGATCACGACCCGCAAGTCACCGCCCATCAGGCCATCCCCGTCGCTCTCGGGCTGGTTGCCGAACAGCTCGAGCGCGCAGTGCGATTCGACTGGTTACCCACCGAGCAGATCCACGCCGATACGCCGCTGCACGCCTTCGACGGTTTCTGGTGCGTGCCGGCCAGTCCTTACAAAAGCGAAGCCGGCGCCTTGCACGCAATCCGTTTTGCCCGCGAACAGCAGCGCCCTTTTCTCGGCACTTGCGGTGGTTTTCAACATGCAGTGCTGGAGTATTCGCGCAATGTGCTGGGCTGGGCCGATGCAGCACATGGTGAAACCTCGCCGGAGTCCGAGCGCGCATTGCTCACGCCGCTGACCTGTTCGCTGGTCGAGGCAGTGGACAGCATTCACCTGGTGCCCGGTTCGTTGATCGCCAAGGCATACGAAACGGCTGAAATCAGCGAGGGTTATCGCTGCCGTTATGGGGTGAATCCACAGTTCGAACACGAGTTGCTCAGCGATCGGCTACACGCAGTTGGCCACGATTCTGTGGGGGACTTGCGTGCCGTTGAGCTCCAGGATCATCCGTTCTTTGTCGCTACTCTGTTCCAGCCGGAACGCGCGGCGCTCAAGGAGCAGACGCCGCCGCTGGTGCTTGCGTTTGTTGAAGCTTGCGCCGGGAAGCCGTGTTGAGTTCGGCTTCTGTTTAAGGCAAATGACTGGCGGCGCATTCACCGGCCTCATCGCCAGCAGGCTGGCTCCCACAGGGATCGGTGAATACCTCAATTCCCTGCTAGTCCCCACAGGGTTTTAGGCTCGCCACGAATCCATTGTGGGAGCCAGCCTGCTGGCGATGGCGGCTACCGGTTCACCGCAAGGCTTCAGCCCCGCACCAGACTGCGCACCGCGACGATCTCCGGCACTTCCACCTTGCTCATGTAAACGCGCAGCGGTTCGGTGATGTTGATCCGGTCGTCGATGTGTTGATCCAGCAGCAACTGGATCAACTCGCGTTTAAGGGTCATGGTCTGTTCGGTCGCGGGGGCCCAGACGAATTCGCTGACAGGGATAATGCCGTCGTCGGCGACGTCCATGCCGAAGGCATCTTCGCTGAATCTGACGATGTATTGACCGGTCTTGCGGTTCAGGCCAACGAAGCCCTTGAGGTCGTCGGCGGCCTGGCAGATGAGTTGGGAGGTGATGCGCATGGTAAACCTCGCGAATGATGATCGATGGTTTACACGCAGGGCCACTGAGCGGCGCACCCTCTGCTGGGGTGTCTGCCGAGAGCAAGCGTACTGCAAACGGCGCCACAAACGTGCAGGAAAATTCGCTTTTAATACGTTTATGTCGGTCCTGCGCTGGCACCCGAGCGCTTCAGTTGTTAAAACAGTGCTCTTTGAAATTGCCTGCGAAAGGAACTCGAACATGCCCGCTACTTTTACCAAAAGCGCTTTGGTCCTGAGTCTGCTGCTCGGCCTCGGTCAGGCGCAGGCCGCCAGCCACAGCGATCCTGAAGCCATTGCCGCAGCCCACGGCATTCCGCACCCGGCAGTAATCGCTCACCGTGGCGCGTCGTTCGATGCGCCGGAATCCACCGCCGCCGCTTATCGACTGGCCCGCGACTTGGGCGCCGACTATCTGGAACTGGATTTGCAGCGCAGCAAGGACGGTGTGTTGTTCGCCCTGCACGATGACAATCTGCAGCGCACCACCGACGTTGCGAGCAAATTTCCGGAGCGCAAGGACAGCCCGGCCACCGCGTTCACCATGGCCGAACTGAAAACCCTCGACGCCGGTAGCTGGTTCAACACCAAGTACCCGGATCGCGCCCGCCCGTCCTACACCGGGTTGAAGATTCTGACCCTCGATGAAATCATCGACATCGCCCGCGCCAATCCGCAGCACAAGCCGGGCCTGTACATCGAAACCAAAGAGCCGCAGCTGTTCCCCGGCATCGAACATGACCTCAAGGAAAAACTCCAGGACCGCGGCTGGCTGAGCCCGGCCGGTTCGAAACTGGCGAAAAGCGCGCTCGGCGTCGGCCAGGGCAAAGGCAAGGTGATCCTGCAGACGTTCGACAAGAACAGCCTGCAATTGCTGGAAAAGGAAATGCCGCAAGTGCCGAAGATCCTGCTGTTGTGGGTCGGCGAAGGCAGCATCGAGCCGAAATCGAACGTGACCTTTGCCGCTTCCGGTGAAAAGGACAAGAACGTTTTCTACGGTAAACAGGAACCGAAGTCCGAAGCTGAATTCAGGCAGTGGGTCGACTACGCCAAGGCCCAGGGCGCGATCGGCACCGGTCCGTCGGCGAAGCTTACCCATGGCGGTGACCAGAGCTATTCGGATCTGGTGCAGCCGTGGATGAATCAGTACACCCATGATCAGGGCATGCTCGTGCACGTCTACACCGTCGATGAGCCGGTGGATTACGAGAAAGTCATGGCGGCCGGTGTCGATGGCATCTTTACCAACCGTGCCAGTGAACTGTTGAAGTTTTACAAACGCCCGGCGGCTGGCAGTGTTGATGAAGTATTGAAGAAGAACGGTTTCTGAGCCGTTATCGAGTCGCCTGCTTCGCGAGCAGGCTCGCTCCCACAAAGAGCAGTTTTATCGCGAAGCAGAGATTTAAGGGTGAGTTAAGTTGCGCTGGTTAATCTGAACTCACTTACACAGATCAACCACTTCAACGCACCACCAAGGAATGAACCGATGAAAACTTTGACTGCCCTGTTTACTGCCGCTGCCCTGACCCTTACCGCTGGCCTGGCTCAGGCCGACGTACGCATCGACCAGGTCCCGCAACTGGTGAAAGACGGCAAGATCAAGTCGCTGGAATCGATGAACGCCGAGGCACTGAAGCTGCATCCGGGTGCGACCATTACTGACACCGACCTGGATAACCACTTCAACGGTTATGAGTATGAAGTTGAACTCAAGACCGCTGACGGCAAAGAGTTCGATGTGGACTTTGATGCAACTACCGGCAAGGTGCTGAGCAACAAGCAAGATACTTGATAGAGCGCTGGTAAAGAGCCGCACGATTTAACGATCGTGCGGCTTTTTTGTGGCTGGGGTTTGGCGCGAGTTTTGGGGTGACTGGGAAATCGATTCCCCCTCACCCCAGCCCTCCCCCCAGGAGAGGGAGCCGATTTGCGGGCCGCTCGAACCTGAGTTCGACTCGATATGGCAAGTTCGGTGCAATTCACACATTCCCTGCGGTCAGTCCCCTCTCCCTCCGGGAGAGGGCCAGGGTGAGGGCCAGCCATCACGCCGAACGCACTGACAAACGCCACCCAAAATCAAGCACTCAACCGCGCCGTCACTTCATTCAACTGCCCCGACAAACCATGCAGATTCTGGCTGGCGCTCTCGGTACGCTGCACGTTATCCAGATTGGTACTGGCAATCGCGGTGATTTCAGTCAGGTTGCGCGAGATGTCTTCGGCCACCGAAGTCTGCTCCTCAGCCGCGGTAGCAATCTGCCGGTTCATGTCGCGGATCGCTTCCACCGCATGGGTGATGCGCTCGAGCATCGCGCCAGCCTGGGTCACTTGCTCGACGCTTTCATCGCTGCGCGCCTGGCCGTTGTCGATGGCATGCGCAGCGTCTACCGCGCCGGTCTGCACACTCTGAATGATCTGGTTGATCTCGATGATCGACTCCGCCGTGCGCTGCGCGAGGTTACGCACTTCGTCGGCGACCACGGCAAATCCACGCCCGGCCTCACCGGCGCGGGCCGCTTCGATGGCGGCGTTGAGCGCGAGCAGGTTGGTCTGTTCGGCGATGCCGCGAATAACTTCCAGTACCTTGCCGATGCGCCCGCTGTCCGCTTCGAGACGGCGGATCACGGTGGCGGTGTTGGCGATTTCGCCGCGCATCTGGGTGATCGAATGGATGGTGGTCTGCATGACCTTCTCGCCCTGTTGCGCCGACTGATCGGCATCGTCAGCAGCGCGAGCGGCGTCGGCGGCGTGGCGCGCGACTTCCTGAGCGGTCGCGGACATTTCGTTCATCGCCGTGGCCACTTGATCGGTGCGGTTGAATTGCTCGTTGGTGCCGCCGGCCATGGTTGTGGCGATGGCGTTCAGCTCACCGCTGGCGCTGTCCAGATCGCTGGCACTGCGCTGCAAACGGGTGAAGGTATCGGCGAGGAAATCGCGCAAGGTGTTCGCCGCGGTGGCAAGATTGCCCAGCTCGTCCTGCCGCTCGTTGGTCACGCGCGCGGCGAGTTGGCCGCGACTCAGTTGGCTCACATAGTCGATGAGTTTGCGGATCGGCTCGACCAGGTTGCGGTTGACCAGCCACAGGCTCAGCAGGCCGATCAACAGCCCCGACGCCAGCATCACCAGCAAGCCGATCCACACAGTGCGATCGGCGCCGGCACTGATCAGCGCCGACTGCTCAGTGCCCTGCTGGCGCAGTTCAGTTACCAGTTCGCTCATTTGATCGCTGGTCGCACGGTCGACACCTTTGACTGCTGCGTCGCCCGCCGCCGGATCACCGCCGGCAGCGACATACGCATCGCGGCCCTTCTGATAGGCCGCGCCGAGTTGGCGGTGTTCGTCACGCAGGCGTTCGATGCGGGATTTCAGGCTCGGCTCGATGCCGCTCTGGCTGGCCAGTTCACCGAGGATTTTCTGCACGTCGCGCTGACGCTCTTCGAACTGGCCCCAGTACTTGGCCAGATCCGCAGGCTGCTTGCCGCGCAGCAAGACGTTTTTCCATTCCTGCACCTGCACCTTGAATTGCAGGTTGGCTTCGTCGATCAGTTGCGAGGTGTGCAACGGCCCGGCGAGCAACTGGCTGTAACTCTGTACGCCATTGGACAGGAAATGAAAGCAGGCCAGCGCGATCAACAGCACCGCCAGCAGACTGCCACTCAACAGGGCGAGCATTTGCGCTCTCAGGGATTTTTGCAGCATCGAAGATACTCACGACAGGGGTGGAGCACGCCCGGAACGAGCGTGAAAAATGGCCGGACCTCCCTGTCGGCGAACCTTGGCTCAAAGCCAAAGGCGCGCAACCTAACTCAGCTGAGATCGGCGCGCCAGAGCGCTTCTTGAGAATCTTCCGACAGCCGGTAAGGCATTGATTTGGCGCCGTTTTACCGTCACATAAATGTCATGTGACATTGCGATGATGCCGCTCAGGTGAACCTGTAAAACCCGCATCAGCCGCCCTCCTCGCAGCGAGCCGCCATGAACCACAGCCTCGATATCAGCCATCGCGATCCAGACCTGTTCGGTTTGCTCTACGGCTTCCGTTTTCTGCCCGGCGAACGCGGTCGCGAAGTCGATTCCGCAACGGCGTTGCGCTGTTTGCAGGACGACAGCGACAGCGGCGAATTCCTCTGGCTGCACTTGAACCTGGCCCACGCAGCGTGCGAGCGCTGGATGAAAAGTCACCTGCAATTGCCGGAAGAATTTTTCGAAGCGCTGCATGAGGGCTCGCGTTCGACGCGCATCGAGCATGTCGACTCGGCATTGCTGGCGGTGGTCAACGATGTGGTGTTCAACCTCAGCAGCATGGTCTCCTCGGACGTATCGACGCTGTGGGTTTGTGTGCGCAGCAAACTGATCGTCAGCGCACGCCTGCAACCGTTGCACTCGGTGGACAAATTGCGCTCGTCGGTGAAGGCCGGCGAGCGCTTTCGGTCGCCGTCGGAATTGCTCGTGCATCTGCTGCGCGATCAGGGCGAGGTGCTGACGCAGATCGTGCGCAAAACCAGCCTGAGCGTCGATCAGATCGAGGACGAATTGCTCTCCTCGCGGTTGTCGACCAACCGCGCCGAACTCGGCGCCAACCGCCGCGTGCTGGTGCGCCTGCAACGCTTGCTGGCGCTGGAACCGGGTTCGCTGCTGCGCCTGCTCAACCGTCCGCCGCCGTGGTTGCAGAAGGAGGACGTGAAGGAGTTGCGCAAGTCTACCGAGGAGTTCGCGCTGATCATCAACGACCTCACCGCCCTCGGTGAGCGAATCAAATTGCTTCAGGAAGAGATCGCCGCCAACCTCAACGAACAGAGCAACCGCACGCTGTTTACCCTGACCGTGGTGACGGTACTGGCGCTGCCGATCAACATCATCGCCGGTTTCTTCGGTATGAATGTCGGCGGCGTGCCGTTGTCGCAGGACCCGCACGGGTTCTGGGTACTGGTCGCGCTGGTGGCGACGTTCACCGTGATCGCCGGGCGATGGGCGTTTCGCAAGCGTGGGGATTATTGACCACATATGCCACCGTTCCCCTGTGGGAGCTGGCAAGCCAGCTCCCACAGGGGACTTCGGCGTTCTCAAGATCAATGGTCAGACTAATCAGGCAAACACTGATCTGCCGCAGTCTCTCTGTAACATTCTGCAACGATCATGGGCGACATTCCTTCCCTCGCTCAGGATTGTCCGCTCATGGCTACTCCCTCCCTGACCGCCAGCCCCGCCCCTGCCGCCAGCGGCAGGCCCGCGCTGGACAAGAAACCCGGCCCGTTCACCTATGTGATCTTTTTCGCCGTACTGGCGATGGGCATGCTGTTCACCGCCTACAGCCTGATGCACGACATGCACGAACTCGGCACGGTGGTGACCACCTGGACGCCGTTTCTGCTGCTCGGCGTGGCGCTGCTGATTGCGCTGGGCTTCGAGTTCGTCAACGGCTTCCACGACACGGCCAACGCGGTGGCGACGGTGATCTACACCCACTCGCTGCCGCCGAATGTGGCGGTGGTCTGGTCGGGCTTTTTCAACTTCCTCGGCGTGCTGCTTTCCAGCGGCGCGGTGGCGTTCGGCATCATCGCGCTGTTGCCGGTGGAGTTGATCCTGCAGGTCGGTTCGTCGGCTGGGTTCGCGATGATTTTCGCTTTGCTGATCGCCGCCATTCTGTGGAACCTCGGCACCTGGTGGCTGGGCTTGCCGGCGTCGTCTTCGCACACGCTGATCGGCTCGATCATCGGCGTCGGTGTGGCCAATGCGCTGATGCACGGCCGCGACGGCACCAGTGGTGTCGACTGGGCGCAGGCGACCAAGATCGGTTACGCCTTGCTGCTGTCGCCGCTGGTGGGTTTCGGTTGCGCCGCGCTGTTGCTGCTGGCGCTGCGCGCCTTCGTCAAGAATCGCTCGCTGTACAAGGCACCCGAAGGCAACACCCCGCCGCCGTTGTGGATTCGCGGTTTGCTGATCGCCACCTGCACCGGCGTGTCCTTCGCTCACGGCTCCAACGACGGACAAAAAGGCATGGGCCTGATCATGCTGATTCTGGTCGGCACCTTGCCGATGGCCTACGCCTTGAACCGCACCATGCCGGAAGAACAATCGCTGCAGTTCGCCGCGGTGGCGCAAGTCACCCAGCAGGCGCTGGTGAAAAGCTCACCGCTGCCGGCACCGGCCGATCCGCGTCCGGTCCTTTCCGATTACGTGCGCAGCAAGGAAGCCACGCCGCAACTGATTCCGGCCCTCGCCGCGCTGACCGGACACATCGGTGAGCAAGTCAGAGGCTACGGTTCGCTGGCCAAGGTTCCGGCCGAAGCCATGGGCAACGTGCGCAACGACATGTACCTGGCCAGTGAAAGCATTCGACTGATGGACAAGAACAAGGTCGGCAATTTCGACGCTGACACCAGCAGCAAATTGCAGCTGTTCAAACAGCAGATCGATAACGCCACACGCTTTATTCCGCTGTGGGTGAAGATCGCCGTGGCCATCGCGCTGGGGCTCGGCACCATGGTCGGCTGGAAACGCATCGTGGTGACCGTCGGCGAGAAAATCGGCAAGACCCACCTGACTTATGCCCAAGGCGCTTCGGCAGAAACCGTGGCGATGCTGACCATCGGCGCGGCAGACATGTTCGGTTTGCCGGTCTCGACCACCCACGTGCTGTCGTCCGGTGTGGCCGGGACCATGGTCGCCAATGGTGGCGGGTTGCAGATGAAGACCATCCGCAATTTGCTGATGGCGTGGGTGCTGACCTTGCCGGCGGCGATCCTGCTGTCGGGCAGTCTGTATTGGTTGTTCACCCAGATTTTCTAAACCAATACAAATCCCCTGTAGGAGTGAGCCTGCTCGCGATAGCGTCCTTTCAGTCGATACAGATGTGACTGACACACCGCTATCGCGAGCAGGCTCACTCCTACATTTGATTGTGGTGACCCGTCAAAGCGTCGATTGAACCACCTCCCCCAGCCAGTCCATGAACATCCGCACCCGCAGCGGCAAATGCCGTTGCCGCGCATACAGCAACGAAATCGCCATCGCCGGTGCGGTGTATTGCGGCAGCACGGTGACCAGTTCACCGTTATCCAGATGCGGCTGCATGCCGGTGCGCGGTACCTGAGTCAGGCCGAAACCACCGAGGCACGCCGACTCGTAGGCGTCGGTGCTGTTGACCGTGATGCTGCCGGCCATCGGCAAGCGTCGCACCTGCCCGCCCTCTTCGTAGACGAAACCTTCCGAACGCGAGCCCAGCACCCCGACGTAATGCACCAGCCGATGCTGCGCGAGATCCTCCAGAGTTTGCGGCACGCCGTAGCGTTCGAGGTACGCGGGGCTGGCGCAGTTGATCATCGAAAAGTCGCCCAAGTGCCGCGCCACCACCGATTGATCCGGTTGCGCGCCGACCCGCAGCACGCAATCGAAGCCTTCGCTGAGTAGATCGACACGGCGGTCGGTGCTGCTGATTTCCAGCTGCAGGTTCGGGTGCCGTGCCATGAACTGCGGCAGACGCGGCATGACCAGGCGCCGGGCGAGAATATTCGGCATGTCGACACGGATGCGCCCGGTCAGCGAGGCCTCGTCCTGGCGGAACAAGCCTTCGATCTCGTCCATGTGCGACAGCAGATCCTTGCTGCGCTCGTACAGGACCAAGCCGTCCTGAGTCGCTTGCACCTTGCGCGTGGTGCGCTGCAACAAGCGCGTGCCAAGCAGGGATTCCAGCGCCTGCACATGCTCGGACACGGTCGAGCGCGGCAGGCCCAGGCTTTCGCCGGCGAGGGTGAAACTCGACAGTTCGCTGACCCGCACGAAGGTGCGCAGCAGTTCCAGTTTGTTCATTTTGGCGCCCCGTGATTGTTCGGCTGATCCGATCAGTGATTCCGCTTTCAGTCTGTTTATCAGCTTGGGGCGGATAAATAAACTTTGATCCATCCCCACTCAACGCAATCGGAGCAAGCCCCATGAACCGTAAAATCGCATTGATCACCGGCGCCAGCCGTGGCCTGGGCAAAAACGCCGCGCTGCACCTCGCCGCGCAAGGCATCGACATCATCGGCACCTACCACAGCCGCGCTGACGAGGCGCAGGCCCTGGTCGGCGAACTGCAAGCGCTCGGCGCCAAAGCGGTCATGCTGCAACTCGACGTTGGCCGCAGCGACAGCTTTGCCGATTTCAGCGCGCGGGTTGAGCAAGCCTTGCAGCAAACCTTCGACCGTCAGCGCTTGGATTTTCTGATCAACAATGCCGGGATCGGCGTGCATGCCTTGTTCGCCGACACCACCCCGGAGCAGTTCGATCTGTTGATGAATGTGCAGTTGAAGGGACCGTTTTTTCTAACTCAGCAGTTGCTGTCACTGATCACCGACGGCGGACGCATCATCAATGTTTCGAGCGGCCTGACCCGCTTCAGCCTGCCGGGCTACAGCGCTTATGCGGCGATGAAAGGCGCGATGGAAGTGCTGACGCGTTATCAGGCCAAAGAGTTGGGGGCACGGCAGATCGGCGTGAATATTCTTGCCCCGGGCGCCATCGAGACTGATTTTGGTGGCGGTGCCGTGCGCGACAATTCGGCGTTGAATGCGATGGTCGCCAGCAACACGGCGCTGGGTCGTGCCGGGCAACCGGACGATATTGGCGGCGCGCTGGCGTTGTTGCTGTCCGAGGGTGGTCGGTGGATCAACGGCCAGCGTGTCGAGGCGTCCGGCGGCATGTTTCTCTAATTTGAAACAAAAAAAATCGCAGCCTTCAGTGGCTGCGATTTTTGCGTTTAACCCTGACAGACGTTGCGCGATACGAAGCGCTCACGCAGCACGTCATAACCCCAGTGATAAACGTAGGTGTAGGGCAGGAAAAACAGCAGCACGCCGATGTCGAGCAAAAACGCCTGCCACAGGCTGACCGACAGCCACCAGGCAATCAGCGGCACGCCCATCACGATCAAACCGCCTTCAAACAGCAGCGCATGCGCCACCCGCACCCAGGCGTTATGGGCAACATTCAGACGCACCAACACCCGATCAAAGAACCGGTTGAACACCACGTTCCAGCCCAGCGCCAGCAGCGCAATCAGGACAGTGACCGCGCCCATGTCGAGCAGCGGCTTTTGCAACAGCCACGCCAGCAACGGCGTGCAGATCAGGATCGCCAACAGCTCGAAACCGATGGCCTGGAAGATACGTTCAGTGATGGATTTATCGGCAGTCATGGCCGGGCTCCTTGAGTGAAGATGGTTGCCATGATCAACCCTCGAACCGATACTTCATAACCAATAACCATCGATCAAGGCGATAGTTGATGATTTCGCAGGAAGTGCTGTTGGCGTTCGTGCAGGCGGCGACGCAAGGTTCGTTTTCCGCGGCGGCGCGCAAATTGGGGCGCAGTCAGTCGACCATCAGCGCGGCGGTAGCGAGTCTTGAGATTGATCTGGATGTTGTGCTGTTCGACCGCAGCAGCCGCAAACCGACGCTAACCCCGGCCGGGCATGTGCTGCTGCAACGGGCCGAGGCGATTCTGGCGGCGAGCAATCGTCTGGAAATGACCGCACGGCAATTGTCACAAGGGGTTGAGCCGAAGCTGACGGTGGCGATTTCCGACACCTATCAGTCGTATCGTTTCGAGGCGGCGCTGGTGGAGTTCGAGCAGCGCTATCCGGATTTGCAACTGGAATGTCTGATCGCTGAATGCGAGGACTTGATCGAACTGGTCCAGCGCGGCCGCGCGCATCTGGCCTTCGCCGAAATGCAGGAACATTACCCGCCAGATCTGGTGACCTCGACCGTGGCCGAACGCACCGAGATTGCCCTGTTCGTCAATCGCGAGCATGCGCTGGCCAAGCTTGAACAGGTGGATCAGCAACGGCTTGAGGAGCATCGCGAGTTGCGCCTGGCGACCATCGTCAATCCGTATGACAGCCGTGGCAAAGGCCGGGTGTGGTCGGCGCCGAGTTATTTGATGTTGCTGGAAATGGCCGAGAAAGGTTTTGGCTGGGCACCGCTGCCGCGCTGGTTGGCGCAGCGTTATGGCAATGAGTTGCTGGTGGAGCTGAACGTGCGCGGCTGGCCGAAACCGGTGTTTGTCGATGCCCTCTGGTCACGCCTGTATCCACCGGGGCCGGCGGGAAGTTGGTTGTTGGGGAAAATGCTGGAATAGTGGCGCTGCCAATCGCTAGCAGGCTAGCTCCCACTATGTCCGAGTCGTGCACAATATTCATGGACACCCTCGACACCTGTGGGAGCCAGCCTGATGCTGGAATAGTCGCGCTGCCAATCGCTAGCAGGCTAGCTCCCACAATGTCCGAGTCGTACACAATACTCATGGACACCCTCGACACCTGTGGGAGCTAGCCTGATGCTGGAATAGTGGCGCTGCCAATCGCTAGCAGGCTAGCTCCCACAATGTCCGAGTCGTACACAATACTCATGGACACCCTCGACACCTGTGGGAGCTAGCCTGCTAGCGATGAGGCCGGCACCGCCGGTGAGATCTCAGGTCAGTCCAATTTCGCTCAAACGCCGTTCAATAAAACGCCGCTCAGGTTCTTGGCGAGTCAACGCCAACGCCCGCTGATACGCCTGCTGCGCCTCGGCCACCCGGCCCAGCTGCCGACAAAACTCCGCCCGTGCCGAATGCGCCAAGTGGTAATCCTGCAAGTCGCCACGCTGCAAAATCCCTTCAATCAGACTCAGCCCGGCCAACGGCCCATCGCGCTTGGCCACCGCCACCGCGCGATTCAACTCGATCACCGGCGACGGCAGCGCCCGCAGCAACACGTCATACAGCCCGACGATCTGCACCCAATCGGTTTGCGCCGCATTGGGTGCCTCGGCGTGCACCGCGGCAATCGCCGCCTGCAAACAATACGGGCCAAACCGCCGAGTACTCAGCGCGCGCTCGACCAGTGCACAACCTTCGGCGATCAACCCGGCGTCCCACAATGCGCGATCCTGATCATCCAGCAACACCAGTTCGCCGCTCGGCGTGGTGCGTGCCGGTCGCCGCGACTCGTGCAACAGCATCAGCGCCAGCAGCCCGATCACTTCCGGCTCCGGCAGCAATTCCATTAACAGGCGCCCGAGGCGAATGGCCTCGCGTGTGAGGTCTTCGCGGGTCAGCTCAAGGCCGATCGACGCCGAATAACCTTCGTTGAATACCAGATAAATCACCCGCAACACGCTGTCGAGGCGTTCGGGCAACTCCTTCAGGCTGGGCACTTGATAAGGGATTTTCGCGTCACGGATCTTGGCTTTCGCGCGCACGATGCGCTGGGCGATCGCCGCCGGCGCAGAAAGAAAGGCGCGGGCGATTTCTTCGGTGGTCAGGTCGCAGACTTCACGCAAGGTCAGCGGCACTTGCGCATCCGCCGCCAGCGCCGGGTGACAGCAAGTGAAGATCAGCCGCAGGCGATCGTCTTCCACATCCTCGCCACTCCAGTCGGCCTGTTCGAGTTCTTCCAGTTGCGCCAGCAACAACGGTTGCGAAGCCTTGAAACGCGCGCGCCGACGCAACACATCAATCGCCTTGAAGCGCCCGGTCGAGACCAGCCAGGTGCGCGGGTTGTCCGGCACGCCGTCGCGCTGCCAGCGCTCGACCGCGACGAAAAACGCCTCATGCAAGGCTTCTTCGGCGAGGTCGAAATCACCGAGCAGGCGGATCAGCGTCGCCAGAATCCGCCGCGAATCCTGGCGGTAGACCTGCTCGACCCGCGCGCGAACGTCAGACATTCAACTGCCGCACCGGTCGCACCTCAACGCTGCCGACCCGCGCTGCCGGAATGTTGCCGGCGACATGGATCGCTTCGTTGAGATCCTTGGCGTCGATCAGGTAGAACCCGGCCAGTTGCTCCTTGGTTTCGGCAAACGGCCCGTCGGTGATCGACAGTTTGCCGTTGCGCATTCTGACCGTGGTGGCGGTCTGCACCGACTCCAGCGCTTCGGCGGCGACCATGCGCCCGCTTCCCTGGATCGACTCGGCGTAGGCCCAGCACTCGGCGTCTTCGGGGCTGTCGGGCGACGAATGCAGCAGGCGCTCGTCGCTGTAGACCAGGCATAAATATTTCATGGCATTCTCCTGATTCGAACGGTTCAACTATGGCTGAAGATCAGGGCTGCACATCGAACAGGGTCGCGCCGCTCATCGGATCGAACGGCGCCGACCAGTGCTCATGGACGATTTTCCACGCCCCGCCGACCTGCCGATAACACGCGGTAACGCGCATCCAGCAGCTCTGGGTTTCGCCTTTTTCATTGGTCCCGCCGCAATTGGCGACCCAGTGAGCGAAGGCGATGGTGTCGGCGCTTTCGATGGCGATTTCCTGAAACTCGAAAACGTGCGGGCCGGGGCACATTTCCATGCACTCGACCCAATGCGCTCGGTACGCCGCTTTGCCCTTGAATTGCAGGGCCTTGATCGCGTCGAACGAGACGATGTCGTCGGCGTACAGGGCCATGACTTTTTCGACGTCCTTGGTCATCACCGCTTCGCGATAGGTGTTGATCAGGGTCTGGATTTCGCTGTGTGCGTTCATGGTGTTCTCCGTGGTTTTTGTGGGAAGACACCCTTAGTCGTTTGTGCTTTTCGCAGATCGACAGGCCAAACAAAAATATTTCACGACGCCAATATCGCTAGAATCCGAGGCTCACTCTTTGTAGGAAAAAGGAAATTCCCGTGTCAGCCAGACTCGTACCGTACGACAGCTTGAATGCCTTGCAGCGTCAGCAAGTCGAGGCGATTGAAATCCACGCCGAGCAGATCAAATTCTCCGGCGATATCCACGGCGCCTTGCACACGCTGCTGTCAAAACCCGGCCCCGGTGTAAAAGGTTTCGCCCTGCTGGCGGACGAGGTGCCGGTGGCGTTCCTGCTGCTTAAACGTCCTCCGGCATTGCCCGATTGGGCCAATGAGCACAGCGCCACATTGCATGCGTTACAGGTCGATTACCGTGCGCAAGGCAAGGGTTACGGCAAGGCTTGCCTGCAAGCGCTGCCCGCCGTCGCGCGTGAAGCCTGGCCGGAAATCCGGGGGCTGGAACTGTCGGTTGACGCCGACAACGAAGCGGCCATCGCGCTGTATGCCAAACATGGCTACGTCGACAGCGGCGAGGCGTACAAGGGCCGGATCGGTTACGAGCGGCGCATGGGGCTGTTTTTCTAACTCGTAGAGAGAGGCCAGCAATCGCTAGCAGGCTAGCTCCTACAGGGGTTTCACAGTGATTCAGTGAGATTGAGCCGAGCACAAAACAGGGTGGGAGCCAGCCTGCTGGCGATGGCGTCCAATCAGAAAAAATCTGCTGACTGACACACCGTAATCGCTAGCAGGCTAGCTCCCACAGGGGTTTAGCGGTGATTCAGCGAGGTCTCGCCAAACACAAAAACTGTAGGAGCAGCAGGCTGTTTCCCACAGTTTTTATTTGGTGTTTTGAATTAGAGGGTCAGGATCATTTCGTGCCACGCCATGCCGCCGTGGTCGGACTCCGAGGGTTTGATGTAGGCAAACCCAAACCCGGCATACAGCGGGATGTGTTGCTCCTTGCACATCAGGTGAATAGTCGCTTTATCCATCCCCCTCATGCGTTCGATGAACTCGGCCAGCAAGCGCTTGGCCAACCCTTGGCCCTGATAATCCGGGTGCACAACCACCGACATGATCACCACGTTCGGCCCTTTCGGGTCGTGGCCTATCAGTTCCTTGAACGCTTCATCGGACATCTGCACATCGAACGCCGCGCCAGAATTGACGAAACCGGCCACCTCGCCATCCACCTCGGCGACGATAAAACCTTCCGGCCAGGTGGCGATGCGCGTGGCGATCTTCTCGCGGGTCGCGGCTTCGTCGCCTTCGTAGGCAACGGTTTCGATGGCGTAGCAGCGGTCCAGATCGGCGGCGGTGACGTTACGGATGACGGTGTTCATGGCAACTCGAAATCATTGGAATTGAGGTCGCCAAGCATAAAGCAGATCAACCGGGGCGGACATGATCCGCCTCGATGGGTAGCTCTCAGGGTTTGAGTGGCAACCAGATTTCCAGCGTACCGGTGCGCAGTTTCGGATTGAAATCTGCGCTGTAACGCTCGAATTCCGGGGCATCTGCTGCTTCACGGCCCGATTGCGGCAGCCAGGTGTTCCAGATGTACTGAAACGTCTCCGGCAGTTGCTCCAATGGCCCCTTGTGTTCAAAGACCGCGTAATGCTGCGGCTGAATTTCAACCCAACGGTACTTCTGCGGCAGCTCATCAAGCTTGTCGATCTGCACACCAGCGATGTACTCGAAGCCGCCCTTGCCGTCCGCATTGCAGCAGACGCCGTAGGTCACTTCATTAACCTGCGCGGGAATTTTCCCCAGGTGCGGAATGAGTTTTTCCCACAGCGCCGGGATGTCTTCGGTGGAATCCTGGGTGAATCGTCCGCCGAATCCAGCGATCAGCAGAAACGGCCCGTGTTCGAAGCGAGGTTTTGCCACTTCGACGCGTGTTTGCTCATCCATGACACGACTCCTTGGTACACAAAAGTGGGTTCGGCTGGGAGTATAGAAAGCCCGAACCGTTTCGCACGATCACAGCGTGTGCAACTGCTCGGCGGCGCCCGAACCGACAAATTCGTTATAGCCGGAAAGGATCACGTAGACCGCGAAATAGCAGAAGATCGCCGCCGATGCGAGGTAGGAATAGCGCAACAGCTTGTCGCCCAGCAGCTTGCCACCGTGGCTGGCGGCGAAGCACAGACCGGCCGACCACAGCAGCCCGGCGCAGAGGAAACCGCCGAGAAACAGCGCCGAACTCAACGGGCCGCCGCCTCCGGAACGGGCGATCAATGTGCCGCCAACCGCCGCAAACCAGAGAATCGCACTCGGCGACGACATGGCGAGAAAGATCCCCCGGAAAAACTCCTTGCGATGGGAGTTGTGCCCCACTTCTGCCGTGGCCGCCAACTGCGCTTCATGGTGAATCGCCGAGTAAATCATCTTCGCCGCAAAGTAGATCAACAGTGCCGAACCACCGATCCACAACACCCAGCGCACCGTTTCGTATTGCAGCAAAACGGTCATCCCGGCCAGCGCCAGCATCGCATAAATCAGGTCGCCGACGCAGGTGCCGAGGCCCAGCGCAAAGCCCTGAAAATAGCCGCGTTGCATGGCCAGGGTGATCATCGCGATGTTGGCCACGCCGATGTCCAGGCACAGCGAAAGGCTCAGCAAGAAGCCGCTGGTGAATTCCATTGACCGATTTCCTTCGGAAAAAAATGTTTACAAACAGGCTGGACAGTATGCCATCAGCCCCCTTATCGTCCGCCACAGGTCACCGCAGTGACCAGCGTCGCTCGGACGGTTCCGGGCGCTTACGTTATCCGAGGCAACAATGGCCGAACAAGGTTTGCCGCGCCGCTTTGCGCGCATCGATCGACTCCCCCCGTACGTTTTCAACATCACCGCCGAGCTGAAGATGGCTGCCAGGCGTCGTGGTGAAGACATCATCGACTTGAGCATGGGCAACCCGGACGGCGCCACGCCGCCGCACATCGTCGAAAAACTCGTGCAAGTCGCCCAACGCGAAGACACTCACGGTTACTCGACCTCCAAAGGCATTCCGCGCCTGCGCCGGGCGATTTCCAACTGGTACAAGCAACGCTACGAAGTCGATATCGACCCGGAAAGCGAAGCCATCGTCACCATTGGCTCCAAGGAAGGCCTGGCGCATCTGATGCTGGCGACCCTGGATCAGGGCGACACCGTGCTGGTGCCGAACCCGAGCTACCCGATTCACATTTACGGCGCGGTGATTGCCGGTGCCCAGGTGCGTTCGGTCCCACTGGTGCCGGGCGTGGACTTCTTCGACGAACTGGAACGGGCGATTCGCGGCTCGATTCCCAAGCCGAAAATGATGATTCTCGGCTTCCCGTCGAACCCGACCGCGCAGTGCGTGGAGCTGGATTTCTTCGAACGGGTGATCGCCCTCGCCAAGCAGTACGACGTGCTGGTGATCCACGATCTGGCCTACGCCGACATCGTCTACGACGGCTGGAAAGCCCCGTCGATCATGCAGGTACCGGGGGCCAAGGACATTGCGGTGGAGTTCTTCACCCTGTCCAAGAGTTACAACATGGCCGGTTGGCGCATCGGTTTCATGGTCGGCAACCCGGAACTGGTCAACGCTCTGGCACGGATCAAGAGCTACCACGACTACGGCACGTTCACCCCGCTGCAAGTGGCCGCAATCGCTGCGCTGGAAGGCGATCAGCAGTGCGTGCGCGACATCGCCGAGCAGTATCGCCAGCGCCGCAACGTGCTGGTCAAGGGCCTGCATGAGCTGGGCTGGATGGTCGAGAATCCGAAGGCATCGATGTATGTCTGGGCGAAGATTCCCCAGGCGTATGCGCACCTGGGTTCGCTGGAATTCGCCAAGAAACTGCTCGCCGAAGCCAAGGTCTGCGTTTCGCCGGGGGTGGGGTTTGGCGAGTATGGCGATGATCACGTGCGCTTCGCGCTGATCGAAAACCAGGACCGCATCCGCCAGGCCGTGCGCGGGATTCGCGGGATGTTCCGCGCGGATGGCCTAGTCGCAAAATCTGGCGTCTAACGCAAGACCTGTAGGAGTGAGCCTGCTCGCGATAGCGGTGTGTCAGTCACCGTAAATGGCACTGACACACCGCTATCGCGAGCAGGCTCACTCCTACATGGGAATGTATTTAGCCTTGAGATTTCAGGCACAAAAAAACCGCATCGCTGCGGTTTTTTTGTGCCTGCGAGCAGCGGTTTAAACGAACAGCGACAACAGCAGAATAAAGCCCAGGCCGACCACCGACAGGATGGTTTCCATCGCGGTCCAGGTCTTGAAGGTTTCGGCCACGGTCATGTTGAAGTACTGCTTGACCAGCCAGAAACCAGCGTCGTTGACGTGCGACAGGATCAGCGAACCGGCGCCGGTCGCGAGTACCAGCAGCTCACGGTTGACGCCTGGAATCATGCCCACTACCGGCACCACAATGCCGGCGCCGGTGATGGTCGCCACGGTGGCCGAACCGGTAGCGATACGGATCACCGCCGCCACCAGCCACGCCAGCAGGATCGGCGAGATTTGCGCGCTGACCGCCATGTGACCGATCACGTCGCCCACACCGCTGGTGACCAGCATCTGCTTGAAACCGCCGCCAGCACCGATGATCAGAATGATCGCGGCGGTTGGCGCCAGGCTCGCATCCAGCCACTTGAGCATCTGGTTGGAGCCGATGCCCTGTTTGTAGCCGAAGGTGTACAGCGACAGCAGCAACGCCAGCAGCAGCGCCGAGATCGGGTGGCCGATCATGTCCATCCAGGTACGGAAGAAGTTACCGTCCGGCAGCGCCACGTCAGCGAAGGTTTTCAGCAGCATCAGGAACACCGGCAGCAGCACGGTGACCAGGGTGATGCCGAAGCTTGGCAGATCGGTCGAGTCGTTTTCGCGGGCCAGTTGATCGACCAGTTCTTGATTCGGGTGACCGGGAATGTGCTTGGCAATGAACGTACCGAAGATCGGACCGGCGATGATCGCGGTCGGCAGCGCAACGATCAGACCGTAGAGAATGGTCTTGCCGATGTCAGCGCCGAACACGCCGATGGCCAGCAGCGGACCCGGGTGTGGTGGCACCAGACCGTGTACAGCGGACAGGCCGGCGAGCAGCGGGATACCGATCTTGATGATCGACACACCGGTGCGACGCGCCACAATGAACACCAGCGGAATCAGCAGTACGAAGCCGATTTCGAAGAACAGCGGGATGCCGACCAGAAACGCGGCGAACATCATTGCCCACTGGACCTTGTCCTTGCCGAACGCACGAATCAGGGTCTGGGCAATCTGATCCGCCCCGCCCGATTCGGCCATCATTTTGCCGAGCATGGTGCCCAGCGCCAGAATGATGCCGACGAAACCGAGCACGCCACCGAAGCCGTCCTGGAACGCTTTGATGATGGTGCCGATCGGCATGCCGGACGTCAGGCCGAGGAACGCGGCGGCGATGGTCAGGGCAATGAAGGGGTGAATCTTGAACTTGGTGATCAGGATGATGAGTCCGATCACCGTGACCACTGCATCAAGCAGCAGGTAGGCGTCGTGGGACATGCCAAACATTGGGGGTGTCTCCTGGTTTGTTGTTGTTATTAAAGCGGGTTAATCAGAAGTCGTAAGGACAGCGCTATCTGCATGAACACACTCATACCGCCTGTTTCAGGCCATTGGCCTGCCACCAGACGTGAGCTTGCTCTGCCAGTTCTTCGACGCTGTGGATCGAAGCGTTCAACGCCAGGGTCAACGGCTCGCCTTTGGGCGATTCGAGGGTGGCGAACTGGCTTTCGATCAACGTGGCCGGCATGAAGTGGCCCGGACGATGAGACACACGCTCGGCGGCAACTTCAGGGGTCAATTCAAGGAACACGAAGCCCAGGCCCGGCAAGGCACTGCGCAGGATTTCGCGATAACTGTGTTTGAGGGCCGAGCAGGTCAGCACCGGGCGCTGGCCCGTGGCGTCAACGCGGCGCAGCTCCTCGCACAGGCTGTCGAGCCAGCCGGCACGGTCGTCGTCGTTCAGGGGGATCCCCGCGCTCATCTTTTCGATGTTCGCGGCCGGATGAAAAGTATCGCCTTCAATGGCAGTGGCGCCGCTCAAATGGCACAGGGCCTCGCTGACGCACGTCTTGCCGCAACCGGCAACGCCCATGATGACCAGGGCGGTGATGGGATGACTCATATAACACCTCAGCGCGCAGACAGCGCTACCTTTGCTAGCTATGACTCTAGTGCACAGGCAGAAGTTGCCGACGCCTTCTTGTCGTTTTTTTGGGTTGCAGCAGGTTCGTTCCCAACGCTAAAGAGCCGAGATCAGGCAGGACCTCGCTCACGCATTTGCAGCTGCATCAGGACAGCGCTACCTTAGTGCCTTGATTTTTGTTTGGCAAGCCGCCCGATGACCTCCCCCAAGAACGATAAAAATACCCGCACCACCGGCCGTCCCACCCTTAATGAAGTTGCCCGCCTGGCCGGCGTCAGCCCGATTACCGCCTCCCGAGCCCTGCGCGGCGTCAGCACCGTGGCCACCGAACTCGTGGAAAAAGTGCAGAAAGCCGCGCTCGAACTCAACTACGTGGTCAACCCGGCCGCCCGCGCACTGGCTTCGGCGCAGAGCCATTCGGTCGTCGTGCTGGTGCCGTCGCTGTCCAACCTGCTGTTCATCGACACGCTGGAAGCCATTCATCGGGTGCTGACGCCGAAGGGCTTCGAAGTGCTGATCGGCAACTTCCACTACTCGCGCGATGAAGAAGAAAACCTGCTGCGCAACTACATGGCCTATCAGCCGCGCGGCTTTTTGCTGACCGGATTTGATCGCACGGAAAGTTCGCGGCGGATGATCGAAGTCAGCAACATTCCCTGCGTGTATATGATGGAGCTGGACAGTGCTGCCGGAGTGAATTGCGTGGGTTTTTCGCAGTTGAGCGCCGGGGAAACTGCCGCCGAACACCTGCTGTCTCGCGGGCGCAAACGCTTGGCCTACATTGGCGCGCAACTCGATCAGCGCACCCTGCTACGCGGTGAGGGCTTTCGCCGGGCGTTGCAGAAGGCCGGCCGTTACGACCCGGATCTGGAAGTGCTGACACCGCGATCTTCATCGGTGGGCTTGGGCGGCGAGTTGTTTTTGCAATTGCTGGCGGCGCATCCGGACGTCGATGCGATTTTCTTTGGCAACGACGACCTCGCCCAGGGCGCCTTGCTCGAAGCGCTGCGCAATGGCATCAAGATCCCCGAACAGGTGGCGATTCTTGGTTTCAATGACCTGCCGATGTCCGAGCACATGGTGCCGCGCCTGAGCAGCATCAACACCCCGCGCGAGGCGATCGGCCGGCGCGCGGCAGAGCAGATGCTGACATTGATGGCGGGGAACAAGGTGGCGCGGCCGATGGAAGATATGGGCTTTGAGCTGAAGATTCGCGAAAGTACCTGACCCGCAAAAATCCAGAGTTGAAACACAATTCCTGTAGGAGTGAGCCTGCTCGCGATAGCGGTGTGTCAACCACATACGTGTCACTGATACACCGCTATCGCGAGCAGGCTCACTCCTACAAAGGATCTCCACCCACTTCAGTGGCTGAGTTGGTCGACCAAGGCCTGCGCGCCCTTCTGCAACGGCTGGCTCTTGAGCCACACCGCATGCACCGGCATCACCAGGCCGTTCTCAATGTTGCGGAAATTCAGCCGTTGCAAGCGCCCTGCGTCCAGTCGTGGCTGCACCACCGACAGCGGGAAATTACCCCAGCCCAATCCCGCCTCGACCATGTCCATCGCCGCTTCCAGGCTGTCGGTGCGCCAATACGATTGCGCCACCAGCGGTCGCGTTTCGCTGATCGGCAGGTCACGGCTGGCAACGATGATCTGCCGCACCTGGACCAGATCCTCGAGAAACACATCCCGCCCCTGCAACAACGGACTGTCCGCCGCCAGCGTGGCGATCATCCGTTCATTGCCGACAAACTGGAAACGCTCCAGCACGTTCATGCGCAACCCGGCGAACGCCAGGCACAGACCGACTCGACCACTGTGCAACATTGCCAGTACGTCATCCTGCGGCGCTGTCAGCACTTCGATGTCGAGCAGCGGATAACGCTCGGCAATCACTTTGATCGCTGTGAGCAAACGGCGTCGATCAATGTCGGCGACCACGCCCATCGACAACCTGCTTTCCAGCCCCAGTGACAACTCCACCGCGTGTACTTGCAGCTGTTTGAGCTGTTCGGCGATCAATCGCGCGTGCGGTACCAAAGACTGGGCCATCGCCGTGGGTTGCGGTTCGCGATGGCTGCGGTCGAACAACGAGTAACCGAGCTCGGCTTCGAGGTTGGCAATGCCCATGCTCACCGCCGACGGCACCCTGCCCAACTGCCGTGCGGCGGCGGAGAACGAGCCGCGCTCGATCACCGCGAGAAACAACTCGATGCTGTCGCTGTTGAAATTCAAATTTCTCACCTGTCAATAAAACTGAAAGCTACTGACTTTTTCTGTCAGCTCTATTGAAGCTATCTTTCATCGCTTTCGCCAGCCCTGCTGGCCACTATCCAGCGAGAAAGAGGCAAATCTGCATGCAAGGCGTGAAACGCAAACTGGTCTACGTGTCGCTCTACGAAGTGATCGGCATGACCTTCTCGGCCCTCGGCCTGGCCTTGTTGTCGGGCACATCGCCGGGCAGCACCGGGCCGCTGGCGGTGATCATCACCAGCATCGCCGTGACCTGGAATTTCATCTACACCTCGTTGTTCGAACGCTGGGAAAGCCGCCAGGTATCCCGCACCCGCACGGTCAAACGGCGCATCGCCCATGCGGTCGGCTTTCAACTGACGCTGATCGTGTTTCTGATTCCGCTGATAGCTTGGTGGATGAACATCAGTCTGGTGCAGGCATTCCTGCTGGATCTGGCGCTGATCATCTTTATCCCGTGCTACACGTTCGTGTTCAACTGGCTGTTCGACCGGATCTTCGGTCTGCCGAGCTCGGCGCTGCCCGATTCTGCTGCGGCATAAATCGCTAATTCGTAAGCAGATATCGCGTGAAATCAGCGGTTTAACCGATTTAACCGCCGATATTCACAATCCGTTAACTCCGATAGCAGGCTAAGCTTTTCCATCAATAAAAAATGGATCAGCTTATGACTGCTCACGCATCCGCCGCCGCACACAGTGACGGCATCGACCCGGTCCGCGCTGCGGAGATTTCCGCCCGCATCGATCGGCTGCCCGCCGTCGCCACGATCTGGCGCCTGGTGGCGTTGCTGTCGATCGGTGGATTTTTCGAACTCTACGATCTGTTCCAGACCGCCTACATCAGCCCCGGCCTGATCCGTGATGGCCTGTTTGCCACCGGCAATCAGGGCGTGTTCGGTTTTTCCGATCAGGCGGCGTTCGCCTCGGCGACGTTTCTCGGCCTGTTTCTCGGTGCCAGCCTGCTCAGTCCGTTGGCGGATCGTTTCGGGCGCCGGGCAATTTTCACTTTCGCGCTGATCTGGTACACGGTGGCGACGGTGTTGATGGGGATTCAGACCTCGGCGCTGGGCATCATCGGCATGCGTTTTCTGGTGGGTATCGGTCTGGGCATCGAGTTGGTGACCATCGACGCCTACCTCTCGGAACTGGTGCCCAAACGCATGCGCAGCTCGGCGTTTGCCTTTGCGTTTTTCGTGCAATTCCTCTCGGTGCCGGCGGTGGCGTTGATGTCGTGGTGGCTGGTGCCGCAGGCGCCGTTCGGTATTTCCGGCTGGCGCTGGGTGGTGCTGGCCAGCGCGGTGTTTGCGCTGTTCATCTGGTGGCTGCGCAAACGCCTGCCAGAATCGCCGCGCTGGCTGGCGCAGCATGGTCGTTTCGACGAGGCCAACCGGATCCTCGACCACCTCGAAGCGCGCTGCGCAAAAGATCACGGCAAAGCGCTGGATGCGCCCGAAGCGGTGCCGGTCGATGTCGAAGGCAAGGGCCGTTTTGCTGATATCTGGCAACCACCGTATCGCCGCCGCGCGCTGATGCTGATCGTCTTTCACATTTTCCAGGCGATTGGCTTCTTCGGTTTCGGCAACTGGCTGCCGGCGCTGCTTTCAGGTCAAGGCGTGAGCGTCACCCACAGCCTGATGTACGCCTTCATCATCACCCTCGCCTACCCGCTCGGGCCGTTGTTGTTTGTGAAGTTCGCCAACCGCTTCGAGAACAAATGGCAGATCGTCGGCTCGGCCCTCGGCGCGATGACCTTCGGGACCCTGTTCGCCCTGCAGACCAGCGCCGTCGGGCTTATCTTCTGCGGGGTGATGATTACCTTCTGCAACGCCTGGCTGAGCTTCAGCTATCACTCCTACCAGAGCGAACTGTTCCCGACCAACATCCGCGCCCGCGCGGTCGGCTTCTGCTATTCGTTCAGTCGTTTGTCGACGGTGTTCAGCAGTTTGTTGATCGGCTTGTTTCTCGACAACTTCGGTACGCCGGGCGTGCTGGCGTTCATTGTCAGCAGCATGTTGATCGTGATGTTGACCATCGGCTGGTTCGGCCCGCGCACGCGTAATCTGGCGTTGGAGAATATTGCCCATCGTTGAACAGCGCCTGCGCGACAGTATCCTGCAGGAGATGGGCAACGCGGCGAACAGGTTTCTTGCTGCGCTTTGATGGAAAGGCTACATAAAAACAATGTAGGAGTGAGCCTGCTCGCGATAGCGGAGTGTCAGCCAGCAAACTTGTCGCTGACACACCGTTATCGCGAGCAGGCTCACTCCTACAGGGGGACTGTGGCAATTCAGTTCAGTTGCAGGGTTTCATTGAACTGACTGATCGCATCCACCACATGCCGCGAGCCCTGCTGAATCTCCAGGATCACCTCCCCCGCCTCGTTCGCCAGTTCCACACCCAGCCCGGTGCGACTCAGGCTCGATTGCATGCTTGAGACTGCGCTCAGCGACAGGTCGTGGTTCCTGCGCACCACGTCGACAATTTCCAGGGTGGCCTGGCTGGTCCGCGCCGCGAGGCTGCGCACTTCGTCTGCGACTACCGCAAATCCACGGCCATGCTCTCCGGCCCGCGCGGCTTCAATGGCGGCATTAAGCGCCAGCAGGTTGGTCTGGTCGGCAATGCCGCGAATGGTCTGGACGATGGTGCCGATGATGTCCGACTGTTTGCTCACCGCATCGATACTCACCGCGGCTTCGTTGAGGTCACGGGAAATGTCCTGAATGATCTGCACCGTCTGCTGCACGACCTGTGAACCTTTTTGCGCGCAGGCGTCGTTCTGTACCGACGTGCTGTGGGCCGATTCGGCGGCGCGCTGCAAGGTGGTCATCTGGCGGGTGATGTCGCTGGCGAACTTGACCACTTTGTACAAGCGGCCCTTGGCATCGAACAGCGGGTTGTACGAGGCTTCCAGATATACCATGTGCCCGGATTTGTTCTTGCGCTCGAAGCGGTGCGAGTGATATTCGCCGCGATTGAGCGACGCCCAGAACGCCTTGTATTGCGCCGACTCGGATTCGCTGCGGTGACAGAACAGGCTGTGATGCTGGCCGACGATTTCGCTGAGTGAATACTGCATGGTCTGCAGAAAGTTATCGTTGGCGGCGATGACATTGCCTTCGGGAGTGAACTCGATCACCGCCATCGAGCGGCTGATTGCCGCCAGCATCGCTTCTTCTTCATGTTCCTTGTTGATACGCACGGTGATATCGGCAGCAACTTTGATCACGCTTCTGACTTCTTTGTCTGGGCCAAACACCGGCATGTAACTGGCTTCGAGCCAGATCTCCCGACCGCTCTTGTTCAAACGCAGAAACGTCCCGCTCAGGGGTTCGCCACGGGCCAGGTCGCGCCACAATCTGGCGTAATCCTCGCTGCGGTAGTAGTTCTCTTCACAAAAGATCCGATGGTGTTTGCCGCGTACTTCCGCGGCGCTGTAGCCCATGGTCTTGCAGAAGTTGTCGTTGGCATCGAGGACGATGCCGTCAGGGCTGAACTCGATCATGGCCATCGAGCGGCTGATCGCCGCCAACTTGGCGTTGGTCTCGGTCAGCGCGCAACTGAAGCGCTCGATTTCCTGCAGGTCAGCCTTGTGATGTAGGTTGAACATGGTTGTATCACCTTCCGCGCGGTCTTTCGATTTGATGAAAGTTCTGGTCTTTCAAGATCCACCACTACGTTCCGTGGAACAGGCACACGCCTTCCTCCACGGGAGGAAGTTGTCAGGTGATAAATGATGATCAATCGGAGCGTCCATGCAGCGACGTTCTAATCAAGACATCCTTCTCTTGATAGCCCGCACGCGGGCCAGCCCTAACGCATTGAAGAACTTCCATGTCGGCGACGCTCCTTGTTGGTTCAGTGTCGGTGCCTTGGGTTGCGCACTCTGGCAGCATGAATCACGGGCCAACGATGTCTGTCAGTCGGATTTTGACATGACGGTCGACATGGTTAGTTACGACAAGCATAGCCAGACCGTCGCCGTGCGCAAGGCCACTAGTCGGCCAGTATCTGGCACTTTTTGCACAAGAAACGGTTCAGCGCAGGATTTGAATTGAGGAACGCCGGGATGTACCGCCAACTCACACGATCAAATGTAGGAGTGAGCCTGCTCGCGATGGCGATTGATCAGGCGTCGATGTTGCCTGGGATAATGCTATCGCTAGCAGGCTAGCTCCCACAGGAATGTATTCCAAATTGGCAGTGAGCCTGCTTCTGATGACGAGCACACCGGGCTATCGGTTGGCGCGCGTTCTTTTATAATCCGCGCTTTGTCCAGCACAGCCCTGTTCATGCCCGATACCCATTACACCTTGCTCGACGTGTCGCTCTGGCCGTTGATGAACAAGTTCTACCGCAGCCACCAGTCCTCGATGAAAGCCGTGCGCGATGCGCAATTGTGGGTGGCGCGGCGTGGAGACATTGTCGCGGTGCTGTGCCTGCGCCCGGTAGCGGGCGGGCATTGGTTGACCGGCTTGTTCGTCGATCCGCAGTGCCGCGAACAAGGGATCGCCGCGCAGTTGATTGCGGCGTCCACTCAAGCGGTGAGCGAGCCGGTGTGGCTGTTCTGTCATCCGGATTTGCGCGGGTTTTATGAGCGGCGTGGTTTCCGCTATGACCCGGCGCTGCCGCAAGCGATGGCGGAACGCTTGAGCCGGTATGCGCGGAGCAAGCCGATGATTGCGATGGGGCTCAATTCTCCAGATTGACCACAATCCCCTGTAGGAGTGAGCCTGCTCGCGATAGCGGTGTGTCAGTCGGTGAAAATGTCACTGATATACCGCTATCGCGAGCAGGCTCACTCCTACAAGGGGAATGTGTTGATCCTGAGCTAGTCGTCAGCGTTGGGATCAAGATCCGGAAACATCACTTCGGTAAAACCGAACTTGCTGAAATCGGTGATGCGCGACGGGTACAGCCGGCCGATCAGATGGTCGCACTCATGCTGCACCACCCGCGCATGAAAGCCTGAGGCCACACGCACAATCGGCTCGCCCTTGGGATCGAAACCCTCGTAACGAATCTGCTGATAGCGATCCACCGCCCCGCGCAAACCCGGCACCGACAGGCAACCTTCGAAGCCCTCTTCCGTATATGGATTCAGTGGTGTGATCAGCGGGTTGATCAGGATCGTCTGCGGCACTGCTTCGGCGTCCGGATAGCGCTCGCTGTGCTCGAAACCAAAGATCACCAGTTGCAGATCGACGCCAATCTGCGGCGCGGCCAGGCCGACGCCGCCGACGCTTTCCATGGTCTGGAACATGTCGTCGATCAGTTGCCACAGCTCGGCGCTGTTGAACATTTCCGGCGGTACCGGCGGGGCGATGCGCAGCAGGCGCTCGTCGCCCATCTTCAGGATTTCACGGATCATGGTCAGACTTCGTCAGTGTCCGGCTTGAGCGAATGATCGCGGCCCAGGCCTGAGACATGTTGTTTGGGATGTTCTTCTGGCTCGCCGGGGTCTTTCTCGCCCTTCTCCTTGCCTTCGCTGGACATGTGCTCGATCACCGCATTCATTTCCGCGCCGAGCAGCAGCACGGCGGCGGAAATGTAGAAATACAGCAACAGCACGATGATCGCCCCGATGCTGCCATACATCGCGTTGTAGTTGGCGAAGGTTTTTACGTAGAAGGCAAACCCCAACGACGCCAGGATCCACACCACCACGGCCAGCACCGAACCTGGGGTGATGAAGCGGAATTCCTGCTTGACGTCGGGCATGACGTAGTAGATCAACGCCACGGCGATCATCATCAGCACCACGATTACCGGCCAGCGCGCGATGGTCCAGATGGTCACGATGACTTCTTCCAGACCGACCTGGGCGGCGATCCAGCCCATCACCTGCGGCCCGAGCACCATCAATGCGGCGGCAATCAACAGCATGCCGGCAATGCCGACGGTGTAGACGATCGACAGCGGGAAGCGCTTCCAGATCGGCCGCCCCTCGACCACGTCATACGCAGCGTTCATCGCGCTCATCATCAGGCGCACGCCAGCCGAGGCGGTGTACAGCGCGATGACGATACCGATTGAAAGCAGACCGCCCTTGGATTGCTGCAACTGGTCGATCACCGGGTTGACCTGCTCCAGCGCCTGCGGCGGCAAGACCAGCTCCGACTGCAGACGCAGCCAGGAAAAGAAATCCGGCAAGTGCAGAAAACCGATCAGCGCGATGAGAAACAGAATGAACGGGAACAGCGAGAACAGCATCTGGTAGGCCAGTGCCGAGGCATAGGTCGACATTTCGTCATCGACGAATTCAGTGACCGTGCGCACCATCACCCGGTGCAGGGGCAGACCTTTCATGTTCGGGAAAATCATTCGCGTCTCCTTTCGCCGCAGTACAGGTTGAAGTCATGGCGACTCAGGGGCCGTTTTTTACATCACGTTAGCCTGTTTGGCGATCTTCGTCGGCATCCGCAGGTTTTTTGATACAAAAACGGCCATCCTTGGATGGCCGCTCGTGTGATTCGTTCAAGGCTGGATTACGCCTTGTCGACGCCTTTCTTCACTGCGTCCTTGGTGTTGCCAACTGCCTGCTGGGCTTCGCCTTTTCTCTCCTGGACCTTGCCTTCGGCTTGCAATCTGGAGTTATCGGTAGCCTTGCCGACGCCTTGCTTGACGTTACCGACGGCTTCGTTGGCCATGCCTTTTACTTTATCGCCTGTGCTACTCATGGTGTTTCTCCGTGACGCATAAGAGGAAGAAAAGTCAGTACGTAACGATTGACTGGCGCGTTTCCCTGCAAGTTTCAATTATTTGCCGCTCATTTCGTCGCGGCGCGCAGGTTGCGCTTTATGTTTGCCGGCGTTGCCTTGAGAATGCGCAGCTATGGGCGCCAGGCGCCAGAGACCGATACCGCAGGAATGTTATGAAACTCGATAAAACGCAAGCCATCGCCCGTCGCAACAAGGAACTGGGCGGCGCCGTGCTTGGCACCAACAACTGCCACTTTGCCGAACTGAACCGCAACCGCAATATCTGGTGGTTCGACCTGCCGGTGTCGCGTCTGGCGATCGGTCAGTACGAGTGGATTCACCTGCTGATGCACACCCCGGCGACCGACGAACTGCTGCACCTGAAAGTGCCGACGGTTTTTCTGCGCGAGAAGCTTGAAGGGCTGGTGATTCGCAACGAAGGCAAGCGCAAGGCGGCGTTGAGCCTGGAGCTGAGTGCGGACAAGGATTCGTATCTGCAGGACATGCGGCCGGCGGGGACCAATGTGAATTTTGCGCCGTTTCGTCAGTGATGGCGGTGGCGCGGCCCTTTCCCCTCACCCTAGCCCTCTCCCCCAGGAGAGGGAACTGACCGAGTTGCCTGTGCGAACTCCGCGGATCTGAAATATCGAGTCGAACTCTGATTCCGAAGTGCCCACGATCGGCTCCCTCTCCTGGGGGAGAGGGCTGGGGTGAGGGGCAGGTTCACCGCATAACTCAAACCCTGCTGCTTCACCAACAAAAAGCCCCGCATCTGCGGGGCTTTTTATTTACGCGGCGGACTTGGCCTTGATCTTCTTCAGCTCTTCATCGCGCAATTCGCGGCGCAGGATCTTGCCGACGTTGGTGGTGGGCAGCGCATCGCGGAACTCCACCGAACGCGGCACCTTGTAGCCGGTGACGTTGGCGCGCATGTGGTCCATGACCTGTTCCTTGGTCAGGGTCACGCCCGGTTTGGCGACGATGAAAATCTTGATCGCTTCACCTGACTTGTCGTCCGGCACGCCGATGGCCGCGCATTGCAGCACGCCCGGCAGGGTCGCCAGCACGTCTTCCAGCTCGTTCGGATAGACGTTGAAACCGGAGACCAGAATCATGTCTTTCTTGCGATCGACGATGCGCATGTAGCCGTCCGGCTGGATCAGTGCGATGTCGCCGGTTTTCAGCCAGCCATCGCTGTCGAGCATTTCATCGGTGGCTTCCTGACGCTGCCAGTAACCCTTCATCACTTGCGGGCCCTTGACGCACAATTCACCGATTTCACCCAGCGGCTGCTCGACACCGGCATCGTCGATGACCTTGCACAGGGTCGATGGCACGGGAATGCCGATGGTGCCGATCTGGATGTGCTGGATCGGGTTGACCGTCGCCACCGGACTGGTTTCGGTCATGCCGTAACCTTCGCAGATGGCGCAGCCAGTCACCGCTTTCCAGCGTTCGGCCGCAGCCAGTTGCAGGGCCATGCCGCCGGACAGGGTGACCTTGAGTGCAGAGAAATCCAGCTTGCGGAACGCTTCGTTGTTGCACAGCGCGACGAACAGGGTGTTGAGGCCGACAAAGCCGCTGAACTTCCACTTCGACAGTTCCTTGACCATCGCCGGCAGGTCGCGCGGGTTGCTGATCAGGATGTTGTGGTTGCCGATCAGCATCATCGCCATGCAATGAAAGGTGAACGCATAGATGTGGTACAGCGGCAGCGGGGTGATCAGGATCTCGCAACCTTCGTTGAGGTTGGAACCCATCAGCGCCTTGCATTGCAGCATGTTGGCGACGAGGTTGCGGTGGGTCAGCATCGCGCCCTTGGCCACGCCGGTGGTGCCGCCGGTGTATTGCAGCACAGCGACATCACCGCTGTGCGGATTGGCTTCGGCCACAGGCTGACCGTGGCCCTTGCTCAGCACGTCGTTGAACTTGACGGCTTTGGGCAGGTGATAGGCCGGCACCATCTTCTTCACGTACTTGATGACGCTGTTGATCAGCAAACGCTTGAGCGGCGGCAACAGGTCGGCGACTTCGGTGACGATGACGTGTTTGACGCCGGTCTTCGGCACCACGGCTTCGGCCAGGTGCGCCATGTTCGCCAGGCACACCAGCGCCTTGGCACCGGAGTCGTTGAATTGGTGTTCCATTTCCCGCGCGGTGTACAGCGGGTTGGTGTTGACCACGATCAGCCCGGCGCGGATCGCACCGAAGACAGCGACCGGGTATTGCAGTACGTTGGGCAGTTGCACGGCGATTCGATCGCCGGGCTGCAAATCGGTATGCTGTTGCAGATACGCGGCAAACGCCCCGGACAATTCGTACAATTCACCGTAGGTGATCGTCTTGCCGAGGTTGCTGAAAGCCGGTTTGTTGGCGAAGCGCTGGCAGGATTGCTTCAACACTGCCTGAATGTTCGGATACTCGTCCGGATTGATGTCGGCAGCGATTCCAGCCGGGTATTTATCCTTCCAAAAGTCTTCGATCATGGAAGCCCACTCCTCAGCAACGCGAATTCTTCACCGCATTTGATGCGATTATTATTGGTGTGTGTTTTGTATTGGTGAATCTGGCTTTTACACAGGCCGAGAAGTCACAAAGCGCGCCGAGAGTAGCAGCTTTGCCGAGGGTCGACTAGAGCCAAAAGCGGCCCCTACAGTCATATTTATGACTCAAGACTATCTAGCAGTCATTTTAGAGCAAAAATCCTAGAACCCCTTGAAAGCCCCGGTTTTCATGGGTGCCAAACAAAATCGCGAGCAGGCCCACTCCTACAGAGATTACATACAACCCCTGTAGGAGTGAGCCTGCTCGCGATCCGCGCCGAGCGCGGCAATTCACCGGTCAGGCGATATCCCGCAACTCCCGCCGCAGAATCTTGCCGACAGGCGTCATCGGCAATGACTCACGCAAGACGATGTGTTTCGGCACCTTGTAGGCGGTGAAATTCTCTTTGCAGTAGGCCTTCAGCTCTTCGAGACTGACACCGCTTTCCCGCGCCACCACAAACAGCTTCACCGCCTCGCCCGAGCGCTCGTCCGGCACGCCAATCACCGCGCAGTTGGCGACTTTGGGGTGGGCCATGACCACGTCTTCGATTTCGTTCGGGTACACGTTGAAGCCGGAGACGATGATCATGTCTTTCTTGCGATCGACGATGCGCACAAAACCATCCGGCTCGATCACCGCGATGTCGCCGGACTTGAACCAGCCTTCGGCATCCAGCACTTCGGCGGTGGCTTCGGGCTTGTTCCAGTAGCCCTTCATGATTTGCGGGCCCTTGATGCACAGCTCGCCGCGCTCGCCCAACGGCTGCTCGGCGCCGTCGTCACTGATCACTTTCAACAGCGTACCGGGCACTGGCAAACCGACCGTGCCGAGGCGCGATTGGTCGCCGTAGGGGTTGGTGCAGGCCACCGGCGAGGTTTCGGTGAGGCCGTAGCCTTCGGTGATGCGGCAACCGGTGACCTGCTCCCAGCGCTCGGCCGTGGCCTTGACCAGTGCGGTGCCGCCGGAGTTGGTGAGTTTCAGGCTGGAGAAATCCAGCGCCTTGAAATCCGGGTGTTCCATCAGCGCCACAAACAAAGTGTTCAGGCCCAGCAATGCCGAGAAGCGCCAGTTTTTCAGTTCCTTGATGAAGCCGGCAATGTCCCGCGGGTTGGTAATCAGAACGTTGTGGTTGCCCGAGACCATCATGCACATGCAGTTCGCGGTGAACGCATAGATGTGGTACAGCGGCAGCGGCGCCACCATCACTTCCTGGCCTTCACGCAATAGCGGCTGGCCGTCCGGACCGAGTTGGGCGAGACAGGCGCGCACTTGCTGCATGTTGGCGACGAGGTTGCCATGGGTGAGCATCGCGCCCTTGGCCAGGCCAGTGGTGCCTCCGGTGTATTGCAGCACGGCAATATCGTCGAGCGTCACGTTGAGCGGTTTGATCCCCAGGCCGCGGCCCAGGCGCAGTGCGCTTTTGAAGGAGATCGCCTGTGGCAGCGAGTAGGCCGGGACCATTTTCTTCACTTTGCTGACCACAGTGTTGACCAGCCAGCCCTTGGCGGTGGGCATCAGGTCGCCCATCTTCGCTTCGATCAGGTATTGAATGTCGGTGTCGGGCAGCACTTCCTGGACTTTCTGCCCGAACACGTTGAGGTACACCAGAGCGCGAGCACCGGAGTCCTTGAACTGGTGACGCATTTCCCGCGCGGTGTACAGCGGGTTGGTGTTGACCACGATCAGCCCGGCGCGCAGCGCACCGAACACGGCAATCGGATAATGCAGGACGTTGGGCATTTGCACGGCGATGCGATCGCCCGGAACCAGATCGGTATGCGCCTGCAGGTAGCCAGCGAACGCGGCGCTCTGGCGCTCAAGCTCGGCGTAGGTCAGCGTGATACCCATGTTGCTGAACGCCGGGCGATCAGCGAATTTCTTGCAGGAACGCTCGAACACTTCGATCACCGACTTGAACTCAGTCATGTCGATGTCCAGCGGTACGCCGGCCGGGCGCTTGTCGTTCCAGAAATCAGGTTGCATTGTTGTTGTCCTCTTTACCTGAGCCGATCCGGGAGCCGCTTCTGTCATTTCTGAAAAAGCGGAGCTTCACGGACACTAGCAGCTATGGCCATTCAGGCAAATATGAGCAAAGCCGTCATTGATCGTGTGAATCTTCCTGCCGTGGCGTGAGCTGATCAGACGCGCTATACAATGTGCGGACTCTGAGCAAAGGAAGCGCCATGATCCACGACACCTTCTGGCTGGACGCGAGTGACCGCAGCCGGCTCTTCGTCAATCAATGGCTGCCCGCGGGGCCGTTGAAAGCGCTGATTCTCGTGGCCCATGGCATGGCGGAACACAGCGGCCGCTATGCACGCCTCGCTGAAACCTTTTGCGACAAAGGTTATGGCGTATACGCACCGGATTTGCGTGGCCATGGCAGAACCGCCAGCCAGGGCACTCTCGGCCATTACGCCGATGCTGACGGTTGGTGCAAAGTCCTCGGCGATCTGGCCAGCCTCAACCAACACATCGGCCAGCAGCACCCCGGCGTGCCGATCATTATGCTCGGGCACAGCATGGGCAGCTATCTCGTCCAGGGTTATCTGCTGCACCACAGCGCCAGCCTGCACGGGGCGATTCTCAGCGGCTCGAATTTTCAACCGGTCGCGCTGTACCGTGCCGCGCGGCAGATCGCCCGCCTGGAAAAACTGCGTCAGGGTGGCAAGGGCCGCAGCGCATTGATCGAGTGGCTGTCGTTCAGCTCGTTCAATAAAAAATTCAAACCGGTGCGCACGCCGTTCGACTGGCTCAGCCGTGACCCGGCCGAAGTCGACCGTTACATCAACGACCCGCTGTGCGGCTTTCGCTGCACCAATCAATTGTGGATCGACCTGCTCGGCGGCTTGCAGCAGATCAGCAAAGCGTCCAATCTCGCGCAGATCGATCCGGGCCTGCCGCTGCTGGTCATCGGCGGCGAATGTGATCCGGTGAGTGAGGGCAAGCGTCTGACAGATCTGGCCAACGCCTTGCGCGCGGCCGGCAGCCAGCACCTGCAACTGAAGATCCATGCGCAGGCCCGGCACGAATTGTTCAACGAAACCAACCGCGGCGAAGTGATCGCCGATGTGCTGGCCTGGATCGATCAGGCCCTGAGCCATCCGCGCCCGCAACGCAGCGAATAATTTTTGCGGATTGACTGAATCCGCCACAGGAATCGAGACCGATGACCCAGGTTACCAACATCCCTTACGAAGCCCTCGAAGTCGGCCAGACCGCCAGCTACAGCAAGACGGTCGAAGAGCGCGACATTCAACTGTTCGCCGCGATGTCGGGCGACCACAACCCGGTGCACCTGGACGCCGAGTTTGCTGCGGCGAGCATGTTCAAGGAGCGTATCGCCCACGGCATGTTCAGCGGTGCGCTGATCAGCGCGGCGGTAGCGTGCGAACTGCCTGGGCCGGGGACTATTTATATCGGCCAGCAGATGAGCTTTCAGAAGCCGGTGAAGATTGGCGATACCTTGACCGTGCGCCTGGAAATCCTCGAGAAGCTGCCGAAGTTTCGTGTGCGCATTGCCACTCGCGTGTTCAATCAGCGGGATGAGTTGGTGGTGGATGGCGAGGCCGAAATTCTCGCACCGCGCAAACAGCAGACGGTGACGTTGCCGACTTTGCCGGCGATCAGTATTGGCTGATGGATTGATGGGGTGTCAGGTAGATTGCTTCCCCCTCACCCCAGCCCTCTCCCCAAGGGGGCGAGGGGGAAAGGGAGCTGATCTGCGTAAGTTTCAAGTCTTGAGTTCGCCGTGATATTTCAAGTCGACGTAACTTTTAAGCACCCCCGGGTCAGTCCCCTCTCCCTCTGGGAGAGGGCTAGGGTGAGGGTTTTTTGCAACCAGACACAAAAAACGCCAGACACGCTGGCGTTTTTCTCAGCCCAACCAACCCTTACGAGTTAGCGCGAGCCTGGTTACGCAGGGCTTTCACCTGGTCGTGGTTGCGTTGTACGCCGTGGTACTGACGCTCAACCAGATCCTTGATACCCACCAGGTTGTGCTTGTTGATCTTCTCGATCGCTTCACGATAAGCCTTCAGCGCATGGTCTTCACCGCGCTCAGCTTCGTTCAGCACAGCCTCTTCGTCCTTGCCGGTGAACATGGCTTTGACGTCGACCCAACGACGGTGCAGATCACCGCTCACGCTGGTCGAAGTTTCCGGATCGCCACCCAGCGAACGCACTTGCGCCTGCAGCTCGGCAGCGGCAGTAGCGCAGTCGGCGGAGCGCTGTACGAACAGGGTTTTCAGTTCTGGGTGCTTGATGTCTTCGGCGCAAGTCTTGAACCCTTCCTGACCGTCCTTGCAGGTTTCAATCAGGTCGTTGAGTACAGAAATGGCTTCTTTGTTTACGTCAGTCATTTTCCAATTCCTTGCGGTTGGTTGAAGATGCAAGGAATATTGCAGTGTGCGTGCCAGCTTCGCTTTCAAAAATAAATCGTTTAATTTCAACATGTTATAAAACATTGAACCATCTGTATGCTGGTGTTTTGCATGATCTGTCATTTGGCCTGCATGCAGAATGCCTGTATTTTGCACGTTGCTATGAAGCCAGACGAAAACCGATGAATCCTGAAAAACTCGAATTGCTGATCACCCGCGAAATGCCCTTCGGCAAATACAAGGGGCGGATCATCGCTGACCTGCCGGGCCCTTACTTGAACTGGTTCGCCCGCGAAGGTTTTCCTCACGGCGAGCTGGGTGGTTTGCTCGCTCTGATGCACGAAATCGACCATAACGGCCTCTCCGATCTGCTCGAACCGCTGCGCGCCAAACATGGCAAACCTGCCCCGCGCCACTGATGCGCCCTCCTCTTCTCTGAGCTCGTTGATCATGCCCGATAACACCCGCCGCGCCCGTGACGAAGCCTTCTGGCGAACATTCGCCGACCGTTACGATGTTCAACCTGGCCCCGTGAACCTGGAGAACGGTTATTTCGGGCGCATGTCGCGTACGGTGATCGAGGAATACCAACGCAATATCGAGCTGATCAATACCAGCAATTCGGTGTACGTGCGCCAGCGTTTCGAGCAGCACGACAACCTCGATATCCGTGCACAACTGGCCGAATTGATCGGCGTGCATGCGCAGAGCCTGGCGTTTACCCGCAACGCCACCGACGGCCTGCAATCGCTGATCCGCAACTACAACCGTTTGCAGCCTGGCGATCAGGTGCTGATCAGCGATCTGGAATACGACACGGTCAAAGGCGCCATGCGTTGGCTCGCCAGACAGCGCGGCGCCGAGGTGATCGAGATTGCCCATGCGCACCCGGCCAGTTTCGACAGCCTGCTGGAGACGTACCGCGAGGCGTTCACTCGCCAGCCAAAACTGAAATTGATGGCGCTGACTCACGTCACCCACCGCACCGGTCTGGTCATGCCGGTAGCGGCCATCGCTGCGCTGGCGAAAGAACATGGCGTCGACATCATCCTCGACGGCGCCCACGCCCTTGGCCAGATCGATTTCGATCTCGACGCGCTCGGCATCGCGTTCGCCGGTTATAACCTGCACAAGTGGATCGGCGCCCCGCTGACCCTCGGCTTCCTCTACATCGCGCCGCAGCGTCTGGCCGACATCGATCCGGACATGGGCGAGATGCATTTCCCGGCCAACGACGTACGTGCCCGCACCTCCTACAGCACGCCGAACATACCGGCGCTGATGACCTTGCCGCTGGTGTTCGAGGAACACGCTGCGCTCGGTGGCGCCGCCGCCAAAGGGGCGCGCCTCAATTACCTGCGCAACCTCTGGGTCAGCGCGGTACGGCACTTGCCGGGCATTGAAGTGATGACCCCGGACGATCCGCGCCTGTATTGCGGCATCACCTCGCTGCGCTTCACCCGCCACGACGATCAACAGGCGATGGCCAAGCGACTGCTCGACGATTACAACCTGTTCACCGTGGTCCGCCACGGCGCCGCCAGCGGACCGAGCATCCGAGTGACACCGGGGCTGACCACCACTGCGGCAGACATGGAGCGGCTGGTACGCGCGCTGCACGAACTGCGCTAGAACGGCGTGATGGGCTGCTTGTCGTAGCCCGCCACGCCGATCTGCGATGACAAGGCAAAGGTGTCGACGCCGATCGTCAGGCTGCCGTAGTGGCCGTCATCCAGGCCATGGTCTGTGATCGGTCGTAGCGCCAGTTGCGCTGCATCTTCATCTGTAACTGCGCAATTACAGACACCGGGCAGATGCACGCGGCCCGCCCAGGCCTCCTGATAGAGCTGCGGTTGTTGATCGTCGCTGGCGATGGCGACACTCAGAGCGAGGCAAGGCAAGGCGCGTTGCCGATCCGGGTAGAGACTGGTGAAACGAACGATGCCCTGACTGTCAGTCGACTGAGCGCCACACACTGTGTCGGCGCCAAGTTGCTGTTCGATCCGCACCAGCGCGCCGACAATCGGCTCGCCGGTCATTGCATCGACCAATGCCAGCCGCAACACCAATGGCGGCCCTTCGAGGCCTCGGCTGATGTTGCGCACGCTTGGCGGGATTGCGTGCTGATAGAAACTGCGAGAAACGGGCAACTGCCGCCGAGGCAGAGATTCGATTGATAAGGCTACAGATTGATGGTCGTCCATGAGGCGTTCTCTCTTCCGTAAGATGAACGCAGATTAGCGCCACGCCAAAACGACCGTGCGGTAACTGTGTATCGCGTGATGTCCTGGCCCTTTTTCAAGGCAAAAAAAAACGGTGCACCGACCAAGCGCACCGTAAAGCCGTAGAACACACAACGAAGTGTCAGGTAACAATGAATCCGGCGGTATCAGTCCAGCAGCGCCAAGGCTTCGGCGGTGCACTCCTGAATACGTGCCCAGTCGCCGTTCTTGATCCATTCCGGATCGAGCATCCAGCTACCGCCCACGCACATGACGTTTTTCAGCGCCATGTAACTCTTGATGTTGGCCGGGCCGACGCCACCAGTCGGGCAGAATTTCACTTCGCCGAACGGACCGCCAAGGGCCTTGATCGCCGCCACGCCGCCGCTGACTTCCGCCGGAAACAGCTTGAAGCGGCGATAACCCAGACCGTAGCCTTCCATGATGCCGGAGGCGTTGCTGATGCCCGGCAACAGCGGAATCGGGCTGTCGACGCTGGCTTCGAGCAGGTCACGGGTAATGCCCGGGGTGACGATGAATTGCGAACCGGCCGCTTCCGCCGCCGCGAGCATGTTGCGATCGAGCACGGTGCCGGCACCGGTCATCAGTTCCGGACGCTGCTCGCGCAGGATCTGAATCGCCTTGAGGCCGAACTGCGAACGCAGGGTCACTTCCAGCGCGGTCAGGCCACCGGCAGCCAGGGCATCGGCCAGCGGCAGCACGTCCTGTTCGCGGGCGATGGTGATCACCGGCAGGATCCGCGCCTTGGCGCAGAGGCTGTCGATCAGGGCAACTTTGTCCGCCATGGAAACGGTCGGGGATGCGATTGTCATAGCGGCTGTTCCTTGGCTCATGGGCACCAGTAAATCTCTAACGTAGGTTGCAGGAATGCGCGCACCGGCATGGCCGCGACGTCATCGGATGCCAGCGCGGCATTCAGGGTGGTCAGTTTCGACTGACCGGAAATCGACAGGATCTTGTGTTTCGCCGAGGCCAGCAGTGCCCGACTCATGGTCAGGCGTTGACGCGGCACACTCGGCGCCAGCATCGGCCAGCAACGGCGCGTGCCGTCGGCCTGCAAGGCTTCGGTCAGATTGGGGCTGTCGGGGAACAGCGACGCAGTGTGGCCGTCGTCGCCCATGCCCAGCACCAGCACGTCAATCGGGGGCAATTCCGCGAGCAAGCGATCAGCCTGTTCAGCAGCCTGCTCGACGTTGGCCGCCGCGCTGTACAGGCTGAGGAACTGCGCCTTGGCTGCCGGGCCTTTGAGCAGGTATTGCTTGAGCAGGCCGGCATTGCTGTCGGCGTGCTCGATCGGCACCCAGCGCTCGTCGGCAAGGGTCACGACGACTTTCGACCAGTCCAGATCCGCTTTCGCCAGGTGCTGAAAAAACGCCACTGGGCTACGACCACCGGAGACCACCAATACCGCGTTGCCACGCGCGCCGATGGCTTCGCGCAATTGCGCGGCCACGTTCTGGGCCAGACCTTCGGCCAACAACACCGGGCTGTTGAATTCGTGGGCATTTACGCCCGCTGGCAGTTGCACATCAGATATCGCCATACCACGACCTCCCGTCCCGCGTGATCAAAGCAATGGAGCTCATCGGCCCCCACGACCCGGCCGCATACGGCTTGGGCGCGTCACCGGATTTCTTCCACCCGGCGATCAACTGGTCACACCACTTCCACGCGGCTTCGATTTCATCTTTACGGACAAACAGGTTCTGATTGCCGTTCATCACTTCCAGCAACAACCGCTCGTAGGCATCGGGGATCCGCGCGCTACGCCAGGTGTCAGAGAAATTCAGTTGCAGCGGCCCGCTGCGCAGTTGCATGCCTTTGTCCAGGCCCTGCTCTTTGGTCATCACTCGCAAGGAAATGCCTTCGTCCGGCTGCAGGCGGATGATCAGTTTGTTGCTGATCTGCAGGCGCTGCTCCGGGGCGAAGATGTAGTGCGATGGTTCCTTGAAGTGGATGACGATCTGCGACAGCTTTTGCGGCATGCGCTTGCCGGTTCGCAGGTAGAACGGCACGCCGGCCCAGCGCCAGTTGCGGATGTCGGCCCGCAGGGCGACGAAGGTTTCGGTGTCGCTCTGGGTGTTGGAGTTCGGTTCTTCGAGATAGCCCGGTACGGATTTGCCTTCGCTGTGGCCGGCGATGTACTGGCCGCGCACCACTTGTGTGGTCAGGCCTTCCGGGCTGATCGGCGCCAGCGCCTTGAGCACTTTCACTTTCTCGTCACGGATGCTGTCGGCAGACAGGTCGGCCGGTGGGTCCATGGCAATCAGGCAGAGCAGCTGCAACAGGTGATTCTGGATCATGTCGCGCAGTTGGCCAGCCTTGTCGAAGTAGCCCCAACGGCCTTCGATGCCGACCTTCTCGGCCACGGTGATTTCCACGTGGGAGATGTAATTCTGGTTCCACTGGGTTTCGAACAGGCTGTTGGCGAAACGCAGGGCGATCAGGTTCTGGACGGTCTCTTTGCCCAGGTAATGGTCGATGCGGTAGGTGCGGTCTTCCGGGAAGAACTGCGCCACGGCGTCATTGACCTTGCGCGAAGATTCGAGGTCGGAGCCGATCGGCTTTTCCAGCACCACGCGGGTGTTCGCGGCCAGACCGACTTTTTCCAGGTTCTCGCAGATCGCGCCGTACACCGCTGCCGGTGTGGCGAAGTAGGCAATCATGCGTTGGCTGCTGCCGGCCATTTCCGCCAGCGCAACATAGTCTTCAGCCTTGAGGAAATCGACGTGCAGATAGGTCAGGCGCGCGAGAAAGCGCTCGGCCACGGTTTCGTTCAGCTCTTTGCCGACGTAGCGGCGCAGTTCGGCGGCGATGAACGCCATGTGTTGCTGCTCGCTGCCGGCTTCACGGGCCAGCGCGATGATGCGCGTGTCCTCATGCAACAGGTCAGCGCCATCAAGGTGATAAAGGGCAGGAAACAGCTTGCGCAGGGCGAGATCGCCAAGGGCGCCGAACAAGGCAAAGGTGCACGGTTCAACCGTAATCGAAGGCATGATGTTTGTTCTTTTATCAAGTTAAGCTACAAATACCTTTTTTCAAGGCATCACTCAAGGGAAAATGTAGTAATAACTACAACATTTTCGCAAAATACAGATTCCGAGTGGTGGACGCTCGGACGCATCAGTAGGATAGGCCACCGTTACGGGCCATATCAAAGGCCCAATTTGCATAGCCCGGCGCACCTTTGCGTCGGTGAATCAGGAATTCCATATGGACCGCGTGCGAAATTTACTGGAACAGATCCAGAGTCGCCTTGAAGAGCTGAACAAGGCCGAACGTAAGGTCGCCGAGGTGATTCTGCTCAACCCGCAGCAGGCCACCCGCTTCAGCATCGCCGCCCTCGCCCAGGCGGCATCGGTGAGCGAGCCGACGGTCAACCGTTTCTGCCGCTCGTTCGGTGTCAGCGGCTACCCCGAACTCAAGCTGCAACTGGCGCAGAGCCTGGCCAGCGGCGCGGCGTACGTCAGCCGCGCGGTCGAGGCCGACGACAATCCCGAAGCCTACACGCAGAAGATTTTCGGCAGCGCCATCGCCTCGCTGGACAGCGCGTGCCAGGCACTCGACCCAAACCTGATCAGCCGCGCCGTCGACCTGTTGATCCAGGCCCGGCAGATCCACTTCTTCGGCCTCGGCGCCTCAGCCCCTGTGGCGCTGGATGCGCAGCACAAATTCTTCCGCTTCAACCTGGCGGTGACCGCGCATGCCGATGTGCTGATGCAGCGGATGATTGCTTCGGTGGCGCACACCGGTGAGCTGTTCGTGATCATTTCCTACACCGGGCGCACCCGTGAGCTGGTGGAAGTGGCACGTATCGCTCGCGAGAATGGCGCGTCGGTATTGGGCCTGACCGCGGAGAATTCGCCGCTGGCCAAGGCCAGTACGTTGAGCCTGAATATTCCGCTGCCGGAAGACACCGACATCTATATGCCGATGACCTCGCGGATCATTCAGTTGACCGTGCTGGATGTGCTGGCGACGGGGATGACCTTGCGCCGTGGCGTGGATTTCCAGCCGCATCTGCGCAAGATCAAAGAGAGTCTGAATGCCAGCCGGTATCCGGTTGGGGATGAGTTCAACTAAAGCATCAAAAGCTAAAAGCCAACCCTCACCCCAGCCCTCTCCCAGAGGGAGAGGGGGCCGACCGAAGTGCCTTGCGCTGTACATCGACCTGAATGATCGAGTCGATTATGGATTCAGCACTGCACTTTCACGTCGGCGTAATTCTTCAGCATCCCCCATTCGGTCCCCTCTCCCTCCGGGAGAGGGCTAGGGTGAGGGTAGCGGTGTATTTGACACACTCAAGCCGCCGCCCATGCCTGCAAACTCAAATGCGCCTTCTCCCCCGGCGCCAGATGCAGGCTGTCGGTCCCGCCCGCCGCGGCTTCCACGCAGACAAACTCGGATATCTCGTCCCAGCTCACCCCGAGCAACGGTCGCGCCCCCGGATGCCAGACCACGGTGTCGCCGCTGTCGCCGGTATCGATGCACAACTCGCGCTGCCAGGCGTGATCCTTGAGCTGCAATTCGCCGTCATGCTGGAACACCCGCTGACAGCCGCCATCCACGCGCAATTCGCCTTCCTGCTGGCAAACCTGGCGATTCAACTGGTCGTAACCCTGCGCGCCTTCGAGCCCAGACAGCGCTATCTCGCCGATATCGCCAATACGCCAGTAAGCGTGCAAAGCCTGGCTCAGCTGGCACGGCATGTCGTCCTGATGCTCGGTGCTCAAGCGTAATTCCATGCGTTCGCCCAGGTGCGCGTGCAGGTCAACCTGCCAGTCGCACAGTTGCAATTGCCAATGCAGACGCACGCCATCCTCGGCGCTGCTGCTGTCGAGCAGTTTCCAGTCGAGCAATCGTGCCCAACCATGCGACGGCCACGCATTTTCGCTCGGATGCCGACCATACCACGGCCAGCACACCGGCACGCCACCGCGGATCGCGCCGACATGCGGCCACTTCGCCGCGCACCACAACCACGGTTTTTGCCCGCGCGGCTGAAAGTGCAGCAATTGCGCGCCCTGCCGACTGAACACCGCCTGACACAACGGATGATCGATCACCAGCACATCGCGCAGCTGATAGCGTTCCCAGGCGAACACCGGTCGTTCGCGCAGGGATTTGAAGAAGCGTTGCAGCGGATGCTCATGCATTGGCCACGGTTCCGAATTCACGTGTTACGGGGATTACCGCCCCTCAAAAAAAAGCGGACAGCCTGGGCTGTCCGCAAATATGCGCACATAGAGAGGAGCTTATCGCAGACGCGTTAGAACGTAGACTGAATTTTCAGGCCAGCGACCAAAGCGTTGTCCACTTCATCCACACCGCCTGGATGAGTGATGTATTGCAGGTTGGGACGCACGGTCAGCCAGTTGGTGACGTGGAAGCCGTAGTTGAGCTCGTAGTTGTATTCGGTTTCACGAATTGGCGAGAACGCGGCGTTGTCGTAGTCGGAAACACCGTTGGAAGCGTTCAGCAATTCGGCATTGCGCTTCACGTCCTTGTTGACGTGGATACGCGCTGCGCCAATACCGATGTCATCTTTCGGACGCGCATCGAACGGGCCTTTGTAGACAAACATCACCGACTGGTAGTTGTCGATGAAGTTGGTGTCCTTGTCGTGGAAGGTCGCGTTGGCGGCGATGTTCAGACCGCGAGTGGCGTCACCGTTGTGGCTGGTGAGTTGCTGTTGCGCAACGAACCAGTAACCGCTTTTGCTGTTGTGCGACTTGTAAGCGTCGCCCGTGGTGGCTGCATCGAAACCGTTGACGTCCTCACGAACGTCGTCGGCATCAGCCGTGCTCTTGTAGTAACCGACGCGGTATTCGCCCGGCAGGCTGTTGACCTTCGGCGACCAGACCAGTTCGACCGGCAGAACAGTACCCTTGGTGCCGCTGCCGCTGAGTTTGAAGCCGTTGCCGTGTTCCAGCTGCGACGGGTTCTGGTTGTACGCACCGATCTGTGCGTAGAGCTCGTCGTTGATGTTGTACTTCACACGAATCGCAGCCTGGCTGACGGGCCAGTTGTACCAGATGTTGGTCGCCCAGTTACCCACTTGCGAACCGCAGAACGCGAGGTTCTGGAAGTCGCAAGGGAAGGTGTTGAAGTCTTCGCCTTCACCGAAGTAACCGGCCTTGACGTCGAGTTTGTTGTCGAAGAACTGGTGCTGAATCCACAACTGGGTCAGACGCACCATGTGCCCACGACCGTAGACTTCCTGCGAGGAGCTGAGGGTGCCGGCACGCGGATCGCCAACGCGGTCGTTGGAGATGTTGTAGCCGTTACGGTTGGTCAGCTGGATCTTCGCCTGGGTGTTATCCCAGCCCCACAGCTTTTGCAGATCGAGTGCCACGCCCAGACCGAACTGGTCAGCGTAACGCGCGGTCTTGTCGTCGTTGTAGCCACCGTTCAGGTTGCCACCGACTTCCCCAACGTAGTCAGCCTTGATGTCGATACCCTGCTCGATCAGCCTGGTCCGCTCACCGCCCCAGTCACCGGTCATCCATTTTGAGTCGGAGCTGAACGCATCCGCCGCCATCGCGTTACCGGCCAGCACCAGTGCTGCCGCCGCAGAAACCTGGCAGATCAACCGGGCATTGACGTGTTTCTTTTTCATCCCTACATCCTCGTCTTTATTGTTATTAACTGTTTTTATCTAACGCGGTTTACATAAAGTGCGGTGCTCGACAGGCCGGGCACCGCTTGCTCCTTGTAGGAGTGAGCCTGCTCGCGATAGCGGTTTTCCATTCAACATCTCTGTCGACTGATACACCGTCATCGCGAGCAGGCTCACTCCTACACTGTTTTTCAGCGGCCTTTGAATTGCGCCACGTTCGCAGACCGCGCATCGGCCTGTGGTTGACCGGCAGTGCCGAGGCGCTCACCGGTTTTGGCATCGAACAACAACACTTTCGACGGATCGAACTGCAGCGTCAGGCTCTCGCCCACCTGCGGTGCCACGTCTGGCGCCAGTCGGCAGCAGACTTTGGTGTCATTCAAATTGACGAACACCAGGGTGTCCGGACCGGTCGGCTCGGTGACCTGCACTTCAGCGCGAATGCTCGGCAGGCCATTGCCCTCGCCGTTCGCCAGACAGATCTGCTCAGGGCGCAGGCCGAGGATCACTTCGCGGTCTTCAAGCCCGGCGTCCTGCATGCTCATCGGCAATTCGCAACGCGCCTGACCGCTGTCGAGCAGCGCCAGCAAACGGCCGTCCTTGCGCTGCAAGCGCAGCGGAATGAAGTTCATTGGCGGCGAACCGATGAAGCTGGCGACGAACAGGTTGGCCGGATCGTTGTAGATATCCTTAGGGGTGCCGAACTGCTGAATGATTCCGTCTTTCATCACCGCGACTTTGTCGCCCAGGGTCATCGCTTCGATCTGGTCGTGCGTCACGTAAACCGTGGTGGTTTTCAGACGCTGGTGCATCAGTTTCATTTCGGTGCGCATCTCGACGCGCAGCTTGGCGTCGAGGTTGGACAGCGGTTCGTCGAACAGGTAGATCTTCGGCCGACGTGCCAGCGCACGACCCATCGCCACGCGCTGTTGCTGCCCGCCGGAGAGCTGGCCCGGCTTGCGATTGAGCAAGTGTTCGATCTGCAGCAGCTTGGCGACGCGGGCGACTTCTTCGTCGATCGCAGCTTGCGGCATCTTGCGGATCTTCAGGCCGAACTCGATGTTCTCGCGCACGCTCATGGTCGGGTACAGCGCGTAGGACTGAAACACCATGGCGATGTCACGATCCTTGGGGCTCATGCCACTGACGTCCTGATCGCCGATCATGATCGCGCCGCCGGTGATGGTTTCCAGGCCGGCGATGCAGTTCATCAAAGTCGATTTACCGCAACCCGACGGGCCGACGAGAATCAGGAATTCGCCGTCCTTGATCGACAGTTCGATGTTCTTCAGGGTGTCCGGCAGGCCGGCACCGTAAGTCTTGTTGACGTTGCGAAGTTCGAGCGTTGCCATGATTACCCCTTGACCGCGCCGGCCGTCAGCCCGCGCACGAAATACTTGCCTGCGACCACATAGACCAGCAGGGTCGGCAGGCCGGCGATCATCGCCGCTGCCATGTCCACGTTATATTCCTTGGCACCGGTGCTGGTATTGACCAGGTTGTTCAGCGCCACGGTGATCGGCTGCGAATCGCCGCTGGAGAACACCACACCGAAGAGGAAGTCGTTCCAGATCTGGGTGAACTGCCAGATCAGGCAGACCATGATGATCGGCGTCGACATCGGCAGAATGATCCGGCGGAAAATCGTGAAGAAACCGGCACCGTCCAGTCGCGCAGCCTTGACCAGCGCATCGGGAATGCTCACGTAATAGTTACGGAAGAACAGCGTGGTGAACGCCAGACCGTAAACCACGTGAACGAAAACCAGGCCCGTGGTGGTGCTCGCCAGGCCCATCTTGCCGAGGGTGAACGAGGCCGGCAGCAGCACGGTCTGGAACGGCAGGAAGCAGCCGAACAGCAGCAGACCGAAGAACAGTTGCGAACCACGGAAGCGCCACATCGACAGCACGTAACCGTTCAACGCGCCGATGGCGGTGGAGATGATCACGGCCGGAACGGTGATCTTGATCGAGTTCCAGAAATAACCATCAACCGTGGCCCAGGCCTTCACCCAGCCGATGCCGCTGACCACGGTCGGCCAGCTCAGCAGGTTGCCGGTGCTGATGTCTTCCGGGGTCTTGAAGCTGGTCAGCAGCATGACCACCAGCGGCACCAGATACAGAATCACCGCGAAAATCAGCACCGCGTAAATGGCGATGCGACTGAAGCTGATCGCGGGTTTGGCAGCGAGACTAGTCATTGCGCTTGGTCCTCAGCTCGGAATACAGGTAAGGCACGATGATCGCGAGGATCGCACCGAGCATCAGAATCGCACTGGCCGAGCCCATGCCCATCTGGCCGCGACTGAAGGTGAACGAATACATGAACATCGCTGGCAGGTCGGAGGAATAACCCGGACCGCCCGCGGTCATCGCGGCGACGAGGTCGAAGCTCTTGATCGCGATGTGCGCCAGAATCATTACCGCACTGAAGAACACCGGACGCAGGCTGGGCAGCACGACTTTCCAGTAGATGCGCGGCATGCTCGCGCCGTCGATTTGCGCGGCACGGATGATTGATTGATCGACGCCACGCAGGCCGGCGAGGAACATCGCCATGATGAAGCCCGAGGCTTGCCACACAGCGGCGATCACCAGGCAGTAGACCACGCGATCGGGGTCGATCAGCCAGTCGAGACGGAAGCCTTCCCAGCCCCAGTCACGCAACAATTTGTCCAGGCCCATGCCCGGGTTGAGCAGCCATTTCCACGCGGTACCGGTCACGATCATCGAGAGCGCCATCGGGTACAGGTAAATGGTGCGGATAAAGCCTTCGCGACGGATGCGCTGGTCGAGGAACACCGCCAGCAGCACACCGATCACCAAAGTGATGCCGATGAACATGCCGCCAAATACCGCAAGGTTCTTGCTCGCCACCCACCAGCGGTCGTTGTCGAACAACCGTGCGTATTGCGCCAGACCGGCCCACTTGTAGTTGGGCAGAAAAGTCGAAGTGGTGAACGACAGAATGAACGTCCACAGGATGTAGCCATAGAAGCCCACCAGCACGATGAACATGCTCGGCGCCAGCACCAGTTTCGGTAGCCAGCGCTGCAATGCATCGAACGGCGAGGCCTTGCTGAACACAGCAACAGAACTCATGAGCAAATCCACAAAATAAAGAGAAGAACAGCTACTAGCTGCAAGCTGCAAGACCAACATCGCGCAAGCTTTTAACTTGCAGCTTGAAGCTCGTAGCTTGCAGCTCGCCGCTAAGGCGCCTATTTGGCTGACTGAACCGCCGCGCCGAGTTTCTTCGCGGCATCGGCCGGGTCGGCTTTCGGGTCGTTGATGTAGTTGGTGACTACGTCAAAGAACGCGCCCTGCACGGCCAGCGTGGTCGCCATGTTGTGCGCCATGCTCGGTTGCAGGCCGCCGGATTTGGCGTCCGCGAGGAAATCCTTGGCAGCGGTCTGTGCGCAGGAGTCGAAGCCGAGCTTGTCCATGTTGTTCAACATGTCGTTGCGAACCGGAATCGAGCCTTTGTTGATGCTGAAGACTTTCTGGAAGTTTTCACCCAGCACGACTTTGGCGATGTCTTGCTGGCCGGCCGCAGTGCCCGCGTCCTTTTGCTTGAACACGGCCAGCGAGTCGATGTTGTAGGTGAACGCTTTGTCGGTGCCCGGGAACGCTACGCACTCGTAGTCCTTGCCGGCGACTTTCTTGGCGGCGGTCCATTCGGACTTGGCCCAGTCACCCATGATCTGCATGCCGGCCTTGCCGTTGATGACCTTGGCCGCTTCGAGGTTCCAGTCCTGACCTTTGCCGTCAGCGTCCATGTAGGTCGCGACTTTCTTCAGCTCGGTCAGCGCCTTGACCATTTCCGGGCCGGTCAGCGCTTTGTTGTCGAGGTCGACCAGGGCTTTCTTGTAACCGTCGACACCCATGACCGAAAGCACCACGGCTTCGAACACGGTGCTGTCCTGCCAAGGCTGACCGCCGTGAGCCAGCGGAATGAAGCCTGCGGCTTTCAGCTTGTCGCCCGCGGCGTAGAACTCTTCGAGGGTGGTTGGGTTCTTGGTGATCCCGGCTTTCTTGAACACTTCCGGGTTGATCCACAGCCAGTTGACACGGTGAATGTTCACCGGCACGGCCACGTAATCACCGTCGTACTTGACGGTGTCGGAGACTTTCTTGTCGAGCAGGCTGTCCCACTTTTCCGACTTGGCAACGTCTTTCAAAACGTCGGTGTCGAGCAGGCCGGTCGATGCCCATTCCTGGATATCCGGGCCTTTGATCTGCGCAACGCCCGGCGGGTTGCCGGCAACGGCGCGGCTTTTCAGCACGGTCATGGCAGTCGCACCGCCACCACCGGCGACAGCGCCGTCCTTCCAGGTGAAACCGTCTTTTTCGACTTGAGCCTTGAGCACATCGACAGCGGCTTTTTCGCCACCGGAGGTCCACCAGTGCACGACTTCGACCGAACCTTTGGATTCGGCAGCGGAAACACTGAGCGGCAGGATTGCGAGCGGGAACAGGGAGGCGACAGAAATGACAGTAGCGAGGCGAGAAATCGCATTCATTCGAGATGTACCTTTCTTGTTGTTATGCATTGCAAGTCTGGTGCTTGCGCTGCACGGAGTTTAAACAGAGCGTTTCCCTTCGCAGGTAACGAAGGGACGCGTAAATGTCACGACATGGTTACACAGGACTGCCTTGGGATAACTGCGCCAAAGCCGTGGCCATGCTCGGTGCCAGCGGCAATCGTGGAATCAAAACGGCCTGCCAGGCGTGATACAGATCAGGCTTGCCCGGCCAGATATCGGCACTTGGCTGGTTTTGCGGATTGAGCTCGTGATGCCAGCTGCCGTTGCAGCGGTCGATGAATTGCAGTTCGCAGAATTCCCAGAACAATCGGTACCAGGTCTCGTATTGGGCATCACCGGTGCGCTTGAGCAAGGCGCTCGCGGCGGCGCTGGCTTCGGCGTGGGTCCAGTGCAAACGATGGCGGACCACCGCTTTGTTGTCCCAATCGAGGGTATAAACGATGCCCGGCGCACCGTCGACGTTCCAGCCGTGGCGGCAGTTGTTCTCGAACAGTTTTTGCGCATCAGTGGCGAGCCAGCCCGGCGTGAGCATGCCGGCCTGGACCCGCGCCGCTTCGAGGTGCAGCAGCAGCCGCGCCCATTCGAACCCGTGGCCCGGCGTGGTGCCGTAAGGACGGAAGCCATCAGCAGGATTGTCGTGGTTGTAATCGCGCAGCGGCTGCCAGTCGCGGTTGAAGTGCTCAATAACCATGTAATCGTTGGCCGCAGCGTGACCATGAATCACGCGTTCAACGATGCGCTGGGCACGCACCAGCCAGCGCGGGTCTTCGGTGACATCGGCCAACGCGAGGAACGCTTCGGTGGCGTGCATGTTGCTGTTGGCGCCACGGTAGGCTTCCTCTTCGCTCCAGTCGCGGTTGAAGAATTCGCGCATGGCGCCCTCTTCTTCGCTCCAGAAATACGTGTCGATGATGTCGATCGCATCATCCAGCAAAGCCTGGGCGCCGGGCCGTTGTGCAACCACGGCAGAACTGGCGGCCAACGCGACAAAGGCATGCAGGTAGGCATTCTTGCCGGTGTTGTCGTCACGATGTTCGGCGACCGCGAACCAGCCACCGTGCAGCGCATCACGCAACGGCCCACGCAGCGCGGCGACGCCGTGGTCGATCAGGTCGGCAAACCCCGGCAGGCCCTGGATATGCGCCATGGCGAAGCTGTGAGTCATGCGTGCGGTGTTCATGGTTTCGGCTTGCGCATTGGCCGGTAATTGGCCGCGCTCGTCGAGGTTGCCGAAACCTTCGGGAAGTCTTGCTGCCTTGGCGAAATCCAGCAGGCGCAGGCCTTCGGCGGCGAGCCATTGCTGGTGGGCAGGCGCGTTCAGCCAACTGCTGAAGCCTGGGTGAAAGGTGTCCATGGAGTGACCCTTTTTTGTTGTTAGGACTGCGGGCAGTCTAAACAACGGGCCGGGGTGGGCTTGTAACGAAGGGGACGTGGTTTGTCACTGATCCGTGACAAAACGCAGCAAAAGCACCCTCACCCCAGCCCTCTCCCGGAGGGAGAGGGGGCCGACCGAGTGGTGCAGAGTTATCCACCAACCTGACACTTCGAGTTGATTATGGATTCGCTATCGGACGTCCAGGACGGCGTATATCTGCAGCATCTCCCGATCAGTCCCCTCTCCCCCTGGGAGAGGGCTAGGGTGAGGGGCTCTTCAGGGGTTAATCCACAGACCGAGGTAACTGCAACGTCACCCGCAACCCCCCTTCACGCAGATTCTGCAACGTCACTTCCCCACCATGGCTGTGGGCAATATTGCGCGCAATGCCCAACCCCAGCCCATAACCCTGCTGCTGCCCGGCCAAGCGAAAATGCGGTTCGAACACCTGCTCCAGACGCTGCTCCGGCACGCCCGGGCCTTCGTCGTCGACATGCAGGACGAACGCGCTTTCATCATCATCGATGTGCAGATGCGCGTTCCGCCCGTACTTGAGCGCGTTATCGATCAGGTTACCGATGCAGCGTTTCAACGCCAGCGGCTTGCCCGGATACGCCGTCAGCGCGCGGCCGTGCTGGGTCACGCGGCCGTTGCCGTTCGGTGCCAGATACGGCTCGACCAGGCAATCGAGCACATGGTTGAGGTCCACCGGCTCGATGTTCTCGTGGATATCGGTGTCCTTGACGCATTGCAGCGCGCCTTTGACCAGCAGTTCCAGCTCATCCAGATCACGGCCGAACTTGGCTTGCAGTTTTTCGTCTTCGAGCAGTTCGACGCGCAAGCGCAAGCGGGTGATTGGCGTGCGCAGGTCATGGGAAATCGCGCTGAACAACTGGCTGCGCTCGGTCAGGTAGCGGCTGATGCGTTCGCGCATGGTGTTGAATGCGCGGCCCACTTCGACCACTTCGCTGCCACCGCCCTCGGCCACCGGTTCGACGTCGGCGCCCAGCGACAAATCCCGCGCCGAGCGCGCCAGACGCTTGAGCGGGCGGCTCTGCCAGTGCACCAAAAGCCCAATGAACAACAGCAGAAAACCGCTGGTGAGGACGATGAACCACACCTGCTGCGACGGCAGGCCTTGTTCTTCGAGACTGGTGTAGGGCTCGGGCAACAGCGAGGCGATGTACAGCCATTCGCCCGGGGCCATTTGAATCTGCGTGACCAGCACCGGCGGATTGACCGGCTCGAGCGTCAGCGCGTAATGCGCCCACGAGCGTGGCAGCTCATCAAGCTTCAACCCGGCGTTGAAAATGCGCAGGTCCTCGGGGCTGACGAAGGTCACCGAAATATCCGTGTCATGGCCCAGGGTCTGGCGCAGCACTTCATCCACCGCTTGCATCACCGCCGCTTTGCGCGGGGTGACCGGCAGCACGTCCATGCCCAGCGGCTTGTCATTCAGGGTCACGACGAAACGCGTACCGCCCATGCTGCGCAACTGGTCGAGCACCAGCGGCCGGTACGCCACCGGCAGCGAGCGAAAATAGCTGACGCTGGCGGTCATCGAATGGGCCAGGCTGCGCGCGCTGGTGACCAGCCCTTCGAGCTGCGTCGCGCGCAGTTGCGAGACCCAGATCACGCTCGACAGGGTTTGCGCAAACAGCACCGCGAGCAGGGTCAACAGCAGCATGCGCCCGAGCAGCGAACGCGGCACCGGGACTTTTGCGGCGAGTTTGCGTAGCGACTCAGTGAGCATTGCCGGCAACCACGTTGGCTGCCAGTTGATAGCCGCTGCCGCGCACGGTGCGGATCAGTCGCGGCGGTTTTTCGGTGTCGCGCAGACGCTGGCGCAAACGGCTGACGGCCATGTCGACAATCCGGTCGAGCGGCATCAGGTCGCGGCCACGGGTGGCGTTGCCGATGGTGTCGCGGTCGAGGATTTCCTGTGGGTGATCGAGAAACAGTTTGAGCAGCGCGAAATCGGCACCGGAGAGAATCACTTCCTCGCCGTCGGTGTGAAACAGCCGATGGCTGACCATGTCCAGCCGCCACTCGTCAAAAGCCAGCACTTCACTGCCGCTGCGTTCGTGCGCAAATTGCGCGCGGCGCAACAGGGCCTTGATCCGCGCTTGCAGTTCGCGCGGGCTGAACGGTTTGCCGAGGTAATCGTCAGCGCCGAGTTCCAGACCGATCACGCGGTCGGCTTCGTCGGAACTGGCGGTCAGCATGATGATCGGCACCTGCGCCTGACGTGGATGCTGGCGCACCCAACGGCACAGGCTGAAGCCGTCTTCGTCGGGCAGCATGACGTCGAGAATCACCAGATCGCTCGGCGCCTCGTTGAGCGCCTGACGGAAACTGGCCCCGTCGGCGGTGGCGCGTACCTGAAACCCGGCGCGGGTCAGGTAGGTTTCCAGCAACTCGCGTATCTCTTGATCGTCATCGACCAACAATATCGACTTGTTGACTGAGCTCACTTCGAAGGCATCCTTGTTGTTGGAATTGGGGCGGATTATGCCTTAAGCACTGAACGAACAAACACCACAGAACCACTGTAGGAGTGAGCCTGCTCGCGATAGCGATGTACCAGCCAACGGAAATGTTGAATGTCATACCGCAATCGCGAGCAGGCTCACTCCTACAGGGGATTGTGTTTCAGGTCGGGATAGCTTGGTCGAGGGCCACGCCGGCGCCGACCAGGCCAGAATACGGCGCTGTCACCAGCCACACCGGGATGCCTTTGAAGTAATCGCTCATGCAGCCCTTGTCGGCGAAGCTGCGGGCGAAACCGCTGCTGGCGAAGAAATCGGCAAAGCGCGGAATCACCCCGCCAACGATATACACCCCTCCGCGCGCGCCAGTAGTCAGCACGTTGTTGCCGGCCACGCGGCCGAGCCAGCAGCAAAACTGCTCAAGCACTTCGAGGGCAATCGGATCGCCCGCCAGACCGGCCGCGCTAATCGCTTCCGGCGTGTCGAGGGTCGGCTCATGCCCGTCGACTGCGCAGATCGCCCGGTACAGTCGCGGCAAGCCGCCGCCGCTCAATGCGGTCTCGGCGCTGACATGGCCGATCTCGTTGTAGATGTGCTGCCACAGTTGGGTTTCGCGCGGGCTGCTCAGCGGCAGGTCAACGTGACCGCCCTCGCCCGGCAATGCCGCGAAGCGACCTTCGCCGAGATCCAGCAGAGTGCCAACGCCCAGCCCGGTGCCTGGGCCAATCACCACCGCCGGGCGCAACGGCTCCGGCGTGCCCTCGCAGATCACCCGGAACTCGCCCGGTTGCAAGCGGGTCATGCCCAGCGCCATCGCCGAAAAATCATTGGTCAGCAACAATTGCTCGACCTGCAAGGTCTTGCAGAACGCGCTGCGGCTCAGGCGCCAGTGATTGTTGGTGAACTTGAATTCATCGCCGCTGACCGGACCGGCGACCGACAGGCACACCGAGCCGATCGCCCCCGGCGCCAGACCGAGCCCGCTCAGATACAGGCTGATCGCCTCTTCCGGGCTGGCAAAGTCGGCCGTGGCCAGCACCTGAACCGATTGCAGTTGCTGGTTTTGCCACAACGCAAAACGTGCGTTGGTGCCTCCGATGTCACCGACCAAAGCCAGTTTCAATTAAGCGTCTCCAGGGCAGAAGTGAAGGCGCTGGCGCCCTGCTCCGCCGAGCTGAAGGCCATGCGCATGAAGCCGAACAGTTCGCGACCGCTGCCGATGTTGTTGCCCAACAGGCCTTTGGCAGGTTCGCGTGCGGCAAATTCGTCGGCGTCGACCTTCAGTTCCAAGGTGCCTTTGACGCCATCGACGCGGATGATATCGCCCTCTTGCACGCGCGCCAAAGCACCACCGACATAAGCTTCGGGGCTGACGTGAATTGCCGCAGGGATTTTCCCCGACGCGCCGGACATGCGCCCGTCGGTCACCAGTGCCACTTTGAAGCCGCGATCCTGCAGCACGCCGAGGAACGGCGTCATCTTGTGCAGCTCCGGCATACCGTTGGAACGCGGGCCCTGGAAGCGCATCACTGCGACGAAATCCTTCTCCAGCAGACCGGCCTTGAACGCGTCGGCCAGATCCTGCTGATCCTGGAACACCATCGCCGGCGCTTCGACGATCTGGTTTTCCAGCGCCACCGCCGAGACCTTCATCACGCCGCGACCAAGGTTGCCCTCCATCACGCGCAAGCCGCCCTCGGCGGAGAACGCTCGAGAGACTGGACGCAAAATGTTTTCGTCGAGGCTGTCAGTCGGGCCTTCGCGCCAGACCAGCTCGCCGTTATCAAGGAATGGTTCTTTGGTGTATTTGCTCAAACCGTGGCCAAGCACGGTGTTGACGTCTTCGTGCAGCAGGCCGGCGCCGAGCAGTTCGCGGATCAGGAACGACATGCCGCCCGCGGCCTGGAAGTGGTTGATGTCGGCTTTGCCGTTCGGGTAGACGTGGCTCAGGGTCGGGACGACTTCGGAGAGGTCGGCCATGTCCTGCCAGGTCAGCTGAATGCCCGCGGCCATGGCGATCGCCGGCATGTGCAGAGTGTGATTGGTCGAGCCGCCAGTGGCGTGCAGGGCAACGATCGAATTGACCAGCGCCTTCTCGTCGACGATTTCACCGATCGGCATGAAGTTGCCGTTCTGCTTGGTCAGGCGCGTGACCTGATGCGCGGCTTCGCGGGTCAGTGCGTCACGCAGCGGCGTGTTCGGGTTGACGAAAGACGCGCCCGGCAAGTGCAGGCCCATGACTTCCATCAGCAACTGGTTGGTGTTGGCGGTGCCGTAGAACGTGCAGGTGCCCGGGCTGTGGTAAGACTTCATCTCCGATTCCAGCAGCTCTTCGCGGGTCGCCTTGCCTTCGGCGTACTTCTGCCGCACATCGGCTTTTTCCTTGTTGGAAATCCCCGAGACCATCGGCCCGCCCGGCACGAAAATGGTCGGCAGATGACCGAAGCGCAGCGAGCCCATCATCAGCCCCGGCACGATCTTGTCGCAGATGCCGAGCATCAGCGCACCGTCGAACATGTTGTGCGACAGCGCCACGGCGGTCGACATGGCAATCACTTCGCGGCTCGGCAGGCTCAGTTCCATGCCCGGCTCGCCCTGGGTCACGCCGTCGCACATTGCCGGGGTGCCGCCAGCGAACTGGCCGACCGAGCCGATTTCGCGCAAGGCATTTTTGATCTGCTGGGGGAACACTTCGTACGGCTGGTGCGCCGAAAGCATGTCGTTATACGAAGACACAATGGCGATGTTCGCCGAGTTCATCATCCGCAGGCTGTGCTTGTCTTCGCTGCCGCACCCGGCCACGCCATGGGCGAAGTTGGCGCATTGCAGCTTGCCGCGCATCGGCCCGTCCGTGGCGGCGCCGCGAATCAATGCAAGGTAAGCCTGACGCGTGGCGCGGCTGCGGGCGATAAGCCGTTCGGTGACCTCAAGAACGCGGGGATGCATGTGTAGAACTCCAGGCTAACGGATGTGGCGACCTGATTGTCTATGCTGATCAAAGGCCGGTGTCGGTGGAATGACAGACGGCTTTTTTGACCATTCGGACCAGTTGATTCAGGTCACTCGTTGTAGATAAAACAAAATATTGCCACTAAAAAGGCTTGTTTTCTATTTTTATGCGAATAATCTTGTAATTCCAACAACAAAACGACGGCGGCGCTGTTCCATGACTCTTCGAATCGCAATCAATGGTTTTGGCCGTATCGGCCGTAATGTCCTGCGCGCACTGTATACCCAAGGCTATCGACAGGATCTGCAGATCGTCGCCATCAACGATCTGGGCGACAGTTCGATCAATGCCCATCTGCTCAAATACGACACCGTTCACGGCACCTTCGACGCCGAAGTGGCGCACGATAACGAGAGCCTGACGGTCAACGGCGACCGCATTGCGGTCAGCGCCATTCGCAACCCGGCCGAACTGCCATGGGCGGCGGAAAAGATCGACGTGGTGTTCGAATGCACCGGTCTGTTTACCGACCGCGCCAAAGCCGCCGCGCATATTAGCGCCGGCGCACGCAAAGTGATCATCTCGGCCCCGGCCAAAGGCGCCGACGCCACTGTGGTTTACGGTGTGAATCATGACATTCTGCGTCAGTCGCACCAGATCATTTCCAACGCGTCGTGCACCACCAACTGCCTGGCGCCGGTTGCGCAGGTGCTGCACCGCGAACTGGGCATCGAAAGCGGTCTGATGACCACTATCCACGCCTACACCAACGACCAGAACCTCACCGACGTCTATCACACCGACCCGTACCGCGCTCGCTCGGCCACGCAGAACATGATCCCGAGCAAGACCGGCGCCGCTGAAGCGGTGGGCCTGGTACTGCCGGAACTGGCCGGTAAACTGACCGGCATGGCCGTACGTGTGCCGGTGATCAACGTGTCGCTGGTGGACCTGACCGTGCAGTTGAAGAAAGAAGCCAGCGCCGACGAAGTCAACGCCCTGCTCAAAGCGGCGAGCCAGCATTCAAAAATTCTGGGTTACAACACGCTGCCGCTGGTTTCCAGCGACTTCAACCACAACCCGCTGTCGTCGATCTTCGACGCCAACCACACCAAATCCAGCGGCAGACTGCTGAAGGTGCTGGCCTGGTATGACAACGAATGGGGCTTCTCCAACCGCATGCTGGATAACTGCCTGGCGTTGTGTAACGCCGAATAATCCCAGTCGATCCCCAATCCCCTGTGGGAGCCAGCCTGCTGGCGATAGCAATCTTTCTGCCACCGGATTCGGTGCAGGTGAAACCGCTATCGCTAGCAGGGCTAGCTCCCACAGGGGTTTCTGATTTCAATCTGAAATCATTGCTTGACCATTCAGCTAGATGATAAGCATTATCATTCGCTTGAAATGGATCAGGTCTTCCCGTGAGTCAATCGCGCTTCATTCATGTCTTCCTTGCCCAGCGCACGTCCCTGCTGCGCACGCTGGAGCGCATGGTCAACAATCACAGCACCGCTGAAGACCTGCTGCAGGAAACCTACCTGCGCGTCACGCGCGCCTTGAGCGAGCGGGCCATCGATCACCTCGAACCGTTTGTGTTTCAGACCGCGCGCAATCTGGCGCTGGATCATCTGCGTGCGCGCAAGATCCACGCGCGCACCATGGTCGATGATGTCCCGGCTGAAATTGTGCACAGCGTCGCCGCCCCCGCCAGCAGCGCCGAAGACGCCGCCCATGCCGAACAGATGCTGGAGCGCCTGAACGTGAGCCTCGGTCAACTCAGCCCGCGCCAGCAGCAGATTTTCATCCTCAGCCGTTTGCACGGGAACAGCTATCAGGAGATCGCTGACGAACTGAACGTCTCCCTCAGCACCGTACAAAAAGAACTGAAACTGATCATGTCGATCTGCATCGGCGTCGCTGAACGACATAACAGCAGCGGCAAGCTTTGAGCTTCAAGCGGCAAGTAAAAACGAACAGCAACAACGCATCCGGCTTTGGCTTGCAGCTTGTCGCTTGAAGCTAGAAACTGCTTCGTCAGAAGCCCTGCTTCACCAGAAGCCTGAGGAAACACCGTGACGGACACCCACCGCTCGCCTTCGCCGGATTCGGCGCAGGACGCTGCCAACGCAATGGACCAGGCACTGGACTGGCTCATCGTGCTCGGCAGCCCGGACGAGGAACAGACCCGGCAGTTCCACGCCTGGCTGGCGGCCGATCCGTTGAACGCCGAAGCGTTCGCCAAGGCCCAGGCGATCTGGGACGGTCCGCAAGTGGCGTTGTGCGCGCAGGCCCTGGCGGAAAAACCGGCGAAAGTCACCTTGCTTCAGCGCTTGCGCCCGCACTGGAAACCACTGGCCACGGCGGCAGTGCTGGTCCTCGGTCTGTTCAGTTTCAGCAACCTGCCAATGCGCCTGCAAGCCGATCACCTGACCGTGGTGGGCGAACGCCAGCGCCTGCAACTGGAGGACGGCTCGAAAGTCCTGCTCAACACCAATTCGGCGTTTTCCAGCACCATCAACGATCAGCAGCGCGTGGCCCGGCTGTTTCAGGGCGAGGCGTTTTTCGAGGTTGCCAGTGGCCGCGGTCAGGCGCTGGAAATCGATGCCGGGCCGGTCCGCGCCAGCGTCCGCGACACCGCGTTTGCCGTGCGTTATCTCGACGGGATCGCTCAAGTCAATGTGCAGCGTGGCGATGTCGACCTGCGCGCCACCCACAACGATGCGCGGGTACGCCTGAGCGCTGGCGAAAGCATCCGCATCGGCCCCAACGGTTTCGATCACCCGGCCAAGCTCGACGCCAATACCGATCTGGCCTGGGTGCAGGGTCGCCTGGTGTTCGAGAACTGCCCGCTGAATCAGGTGTTGGCCGAACTGCGCCGCTACTATCCGGGCTGGATCATCAATACCAACGAGCAGTTGGCCGACGTCGCCGTGACCGGTAATTACCGCCTCGATCAGCCGCTCGACGTGGTCCGCTCGCTCGCGCACATCACTTCGGCGCGGCTGCAAGAATTCCCCGCCGTGGTCATCCTGAACTGAATGAGAATTATTTTTACTCGATAGCCCGCGTCAGTACGTCTCGTTATAGCCAATGCAATTGATTCGCATCAAGCGATGCCAATCAGCACCTATAAAGATTCGTGCGACACGGAGCGCTATCGATGTCCTCACGCCTTACCCGCCAGACCGCTTCCCCTTCCCGCGTACTGTCGCTGCTGACCGCGGCCATCCTCATGGCCGGCAGCGCGCCGCTGCTGGCTGCCCCTGAGCAACCGGCGCGCAACATGGGCGATTACGCGTTTGCCATCGGCCAGCAGCCTCTGGTTTCGGCGTTGAACGCTTTTACTGCCGTGACCGGTTGGGAGGTCGGCCTGCCGGCGGAACTGGGCCAGGGCGTTGCATCGCCGGGTGTGCGCGGTTCGCTGCCACCGGAGAAAGCCCTCGAGCGGCTGTTGGTGGGGACCAACCTGAGCTTCCGCAAACTGAGTAACAACAACGTCGTACTGGAAAAGCGCAACAGCAGCGGCACACTGAACCTGGATCAGGTAACCATCAGCGCCACCCGCCAGGAACAGTCGGTCAACAGCGTGCCGGCCACCGTCACCGTGCAGACCCGCGAAGACCTCGATCGGAATAACGTCAACACCATCAAGGAACTGGTGCGCTACGAGCCGGGCGTTTCCGTCGGCGGCGCCGGCCAGCGCGGCGGCATCAGCGGCTACAACATTCGTGGTATCGACGGCGACCGCATCCTCACACAGGTCGATGGCGTGGAAATCCCCAACGGGTTCTTCAACGGCCCGTACGCCAAGAGCCAGCGCAATTATGTTGACCCGGAAATCGTCAAACGCGTCGAGATCCTGCGCGGCCCGGCCTCGGTGCTGTATGGCAGCAACGCCATCGGCGGCGCGGTCAGCTATTACACGCTGGATGCCGACGACATCATCAAGCCCGGCAAAGACCTCGGCGCCCGCCTGAAAACCGGTTACAGCTCGGCTGACGACAGCTGGCTGAAATCCGCCACCGTTGCCGGGCGCTCCGGTGAATTCGACGGCTTGCTGCACTACAGCCAGCGCGACGGTCACGAAACCGAATCCTACGGCGGCAACAACGGCACCGGCCTTGCGCGCACCGCCGCCAATCCGGAAGACGTGCGCGCGACCAACGTTTTAGCCAAGCTCGGCTGGAACTACAACGACGATTCGCGTCTGGGCCTGACCTACGAAAAGTACAAGGACGACCGCGATACCGATCAGAAAAGCGCCTACGGCGGCCCGTACTTCAATGGTGCGCCGACCATCCCCGCCAGCGTACTGCCCGGCGGCATGTACCAGTGGCGCACCGGCAACGACACCATCAGCCGTGAGCGCTTTGGCCTCGAGCACACGTTCGCCCTCGACAGCCTGCTGGTCGACAACGTGAAGTGGAGCCTCAATTATCAGATCGCCAAGACCGACCAGAGCACCGAAGAGTATTACTACCCGATCACCCGCAAAGTGCTGCGCACCCGCGACACGATCTACGAAGAAAAACAGTGGGTCTTCGATGCGCAACTGGACAAGGCCTTCACCCTCGGCGCCACCGATCATGTGCTGACCTACGGCACTACGATCAAGCAGCAGAAAGTCACCGGCTCGCGCAGCGGCGACGGCACCTGTCTGGCCGTCGGCCGTGGCTGCACGGCGATTGGCGCGACCAGTGCGGCAGACGTGCTGGCCAAGGCCAGCGATTTCCCCGATCCGACCATCAACACCTACAGCCTGTTCGCGCAGGACCAGATCAGCTGGAACGACTGGACCTTCCTGCCGGGCCTGCGCTACGACTACACCCAGCTCAAGCCGCACATCACCCAGGAATTTCTCAATACCGTGGCCGCCGACGGCCAAGGCACCGTCAGCGACAAGAACAAGACCTGGCACAAAGTCTCGCCGAAATTCGGCCTGACCTATGCCCTGACGGAGAATTACACCTGGTACGGCCAGTACGCCGAAGGTTTCCGCACCCCGACGGCAAAATCGCTGTACGGACGCTTCGAGAACAACACCACCGGTTACACCGTCGCGCCGAACTCAGATCTCGAGCCGGAGAAAAGCAAAAGCTTCGAGACCGGTCTGCGCGGCCACTTCGAGCACGGCTCGTTCGACGTGGCGGTGTTCTATAACAAGTACCGCGATTTCATCAACGAAGACGCGGTCAAGCCAGGCGACGATCAACTGACCTTCCAGAGCAACAACATCAAGCGCGCCACCATCAAGGGCGCGGAAGTCAAAGGGCGCTTGAATCTCGATGCGTTCGGCGCGCCGCAAGGCCTGTACACCCAGGGCTCGATCGCCTACGCCTACGGTCGCAACAACGACAGCGGCGAGCCGATCAACAGCGTCAACCCACTGACCGGCGTGTTCGGCCTCGGTTACGACCAGGACAATTACGGCGGCTTGCTGAGCTGGACCGTGGTGAAGAAAAAGGACCGCGTCGACGACAGCAACTTCAAGTCGCCGGACGGCGTCAGCAGCCAGTTCAAGACGCCGGGGTTTGGCATTCTCGATCTGGCCGGGTATTACAAGGTCAGCGACGACGTCACCGTCAGCGGCGGCATCTACAACCTCACCGACAAGCAGTACTGGCTGTGGGATGACGTGCGCGGTTACGACAGTGTCGGCGAAGCCTCGGTCACTCAACCGGCCAACCTTGATCGCCTGACCCAGCCGGGCCGCAACTTCGCGATCAACCTGATCTGGGATATCTGATCCGGCCGACCTCACTGCGTGTGCGATACGCCGCGCAGTGAGGTTTTTTTACTCTCCGGCATCCGCCCGTACGTCTTGTTATCAAGCGCCTCATTTATCAAGGACACCCCATGACTGCCTCGGACAAAGCCCTGCGTTCGCAACGCCTGAACCAGATCACCCATGAGCCGCACAGCAAGCTCGACGCGTTGGTGAAAGCCCATGCACCGTTCGAGACTCGCGCCAGCTTCGCCCGTTTTGTCGTTGCGCAGTACCTGTTCCAGTCGGAACTGGTCGCGCTGTACAACGATGCCGAACTCACCGCCATCATCCCTGACCTGCCGGCCCGTTGCCGTGCCGAAGCTGCCAGGGCTGACCTCGCCGACCTCGACACCGAAGTGCCGGAGCCGGTGGCCGGTGCCGTGAACAAACCGAGCAAGGCGCGCGCACTGGGCTGGCTGTTCGTCTCCGAAGGCTCCAAGCTCGGCGCGGCGTTTTTGATCAAACGTGCGGTGGCGCTGGAGCTGAGCGAAAGCTTTGGCGCGCGTCATCTCGGCGAGCCAGAAGGCGGCCGTGCCGAAGGCTGGAAGAGCTTTGTGCGTACCCTCGATGCACTGCAATTTACGGCTGAAGAAGAAGCCGAAGCCGAGCAAGGCGCGCTCGATGCGTTCAATCGCTTCACCGTGCTGCTGGAGCAGGCTTACGCCACAGAGGCCGAACCTGCCTGATACACCGCAATTCCCTTGTAGGAGTGAGCCTGCTCGCGATAGCGTCCTGTCATTCACCATGAATGTCGACTGATGCACCGCTATCGCGAGCAGGCTCACTTCTACAGGGATCTCGGCAAGTCTGTAGAATCTCCGTTTCGCCTTATCCCATTCGCTGAGCCCATGCCCGCACCCGCCCCCTCAAAACTCGCCCGCCTGCTGTTCGGCCTGCTCGCCTATGTCAGCCTCGGCATCGGGCTGGTCGCGATTGTCGTGCCCGGTCTGCCGACCACCGAGTTCATCCTGCTCGCCGCGTGGGCGGCGACGCGCAGTTCGCCGCGTCTGAGTGCCTGGCTGGAAAATCATCGCCTGTTCGGGCCGATCCTGAGCAACTGGCGCAACGGCAAGATCATCGCGCGCAAGGCCAAGGTCAGCGCAACGTTAAGCATGCTGCTGTGCGCAACGCTGATGCTGGTGCTGCTCGAGCATGGCTGGCCGGTCTATCTGGCGATCGCCGGCATGGCGCTGGGCAACCTGTGGATCTGGTCGCGCCCGGAAAACCTCCCTGCTGCACACTGAAACATCCCTGTAATTATTCTTGTTTTCGGCACAATCCCCTGCGCAAACGTTTAGCGCTGACCGTTCGTCGGCAGCGGCCTCATGCCGTCTCGTTGCGCGCCGATGAGCAGACATGGCGCTGAATGGATTTGGCGAACCGGGTAGTTCATTTGCCCCGACAGTCACTTTCCTTATCCATTTACGAGATCGCCCGATGTTCGCCTCTCTGTCCATTCGCCTGAAAATCGTTCTGCTCAGCGGCCTGTGCCTGCTCGGTGTGGTCGCGCTGATTGTCGGCATGAACATGTACCAGACCAATCAGAACGATGAACTGGTCAGCACTTCCAGCAACCAGTTGCTCACCGCCAGCGTGCAGAATTTGCTGCAGGCCAAAGCCGCCGAACAAGCGGTGCGTGTGCAGAAAACCTTCGGCGAAAGCCTGCTGGTGATCACCGCGCTGGCCGACCAGATCAAGGACCTGCGCGTCATGGCTACCAAGCGCTCGCTCGACGCCGGCGCCCTGCGGGAAGAGTTGAACCAGAGCCTGAAAACCGCGTTCGAGCGCAACGACAAGGTGCTGGGCATCTGGCTGGCCTTCGAACCCAACGGCCTGGACGGCAAGGACAGCGAATTCGTCGATGACGCCGCGCGCCAGTCCAACGAAGCCGGGCGCTTCGCCACCTACTGGAGTCGCGCCGGTGGTGCTGCGCTGAACACGATCATGGTCGAAGACGACCTGACCAAAACCACCCTCAGCGTCAGCGGTACGCCCTACAACAGCTGGTACACCTGCCCTCGCGACAACAAGCGCACCTGCCTGCTCGACCCGTATGCCGACACCGTCGGGACCAAGGAAATGCTCATGACGACCATTTCCGTGCCCTTGATGGTCGACGGCAAAGCCCTCGGCGTGGTCGGTATCGACATTGCCCTCGATGCCCTGCAGGCCGCCGCCGTCGAGTCGCAGCGCAACCTGTTCAACAACGCCGGGCACATGCTCATCGTCTCCGGTAGCGGCGTACTCGCGGCGGACAGCGCCGATGCGAGCAAGGTCGGCAAGAAGATCGGCGACACCCCCGGTGTCGACGGCAAGGACGTGCTGCCACTGCTCACCGCCGGCACGCCGAAGATCCTCGAACAGGGTGACCTGATCCGCGCCGTATATCCGGTCGATCCGATCGGCAATTCACGCGCCTGGGGCGTGGTCATCGACCTGCCGAAACACGTGCTGCTGGCCGACTCGGTGAAGCTGCAAGCGGTGCTCGACGATGCTCAGGAAACCGGCGTGATCACTGCGCTGCTGGTCGCGGTGGTGGCCGGTTTGGTCGGCCTGCTGCTGATCTGGCTCACCGCTTCGGGCGTTACTCGCCCGATCAACAGCGTCGCCGACATGCTGAAGAACATCGCCAGCGGCGAAGGCGATCTGACCCAGCGGCTGAACTACAGCAAAAAAGATGAGCTGGGCGAACTGGTGAACTGGTTCAACCGCTTCCTCGACAAGCTGCAACCGACCATCGCCCAGATCAAGCAAAGCATCACCGAAGCCCGCGGCACCGCCGACCAGTCTTCGGAAATTGCCCGGCAAACCAGCGAAGGCATGCAGGTGCAGTTCCGCGAAATCGACCAGGTCGCCACCGCGTCGAACGAAATGAGCGCCACTGCCCACGACGTCGCCAACAGCGCCTCGAACGCCGCCAATGCTGCGAAAGGCGCCGATCAATCGGCCAAGGACGGTATGGCGATCATCGAGCGCAGTACCCGCGACATCAATCAACTGGCCGACGAAGTCAGCAAAGCGGTGACTGAAGTCGAAGCGCTGGCCGTCAACAGCGAGCAGATCGGCTCGGTGCTGGAAGTGATCCGCAGCATCGCCGAGCAAACCAACCTGCTCGCCCTCAACGCCGCCATCGAAGCCGCCCGTGCCGGTGAGAGCGGCCGTGGTTTCGCCGTGGTCGCCGACGAAGTGCGCAACCTCGCCAAGCGCACTCAGGATTCGGTGGAGGAAATCCGCCTGGTGATCGAGCGCATCCAGACCGGCACCCGTGGCGTGGTCGCGACCATGCATTCGAGCCAGACCCAGGCGCACAACAACGCCGGGCAGATTCGTCACGCCGTCGATGCGCTGGGCAAGATCAGCGACGCGGTGACGGTGATCAGCGACATGAACCTGCAGATCGCCAGCGCCGCCGAACAGCAAAGCGCCGTGGCCGAAGAGGTCAACCGCAACGTCTCGGCGATCCGCACCGTGACCGAAACCCTGACCGGGCAGGCCACTGAATCCGCCGCGATCAGCAGCCAGCTCAACAGCCTGGCGAGCCAGCAGATGAAATTGATGGATCAGTTCCGCGTGTAGTCGCCACACCGCCTATCCCTTGTAGGAGTGAGCCTGCTCGCGATCGCGGTTTATCAGTTGAACATTTATTGACTGACCCACCGCGATCGCGAGCAGGCTCACTCCTACAGGGGTTTCATCCAGCCCCGGAATGTTTTGCACTATCATCGCCCTCTCGCTCCGGAGGGTTTTCGATGACTGACTTGCTCACCTCCCTGCAAGCCGCACTCGGCTTGCCGCCCACGCCACTCGCCTTCATTGGGCTTGGCGCCCTGCCCTCGGCGTTCGCCGTCACCGATCTGGCCTGCGCCAGCCTCGCTGCGGCCGGTCAGTCGGTCAGCGAATTGATCCATCAACAAAGCGGTGCATTACCGACCGTCGCCGTCGATCGACGTCTGGCGTCGTTCTGGTTCAGTTCTTCGATCCGCCCGATCGGCTGGCAAGTCCCGCCGCTGTGGGACCCGGTCGCCGGTGACTACGCCACCGCAGACGGTTGGATTCGCCTGCACACCAACGCCCCGCATCACCGCGCCGCCGCTGAACGGGTGCTTGGTGCCTGCGCCGACCGTGCGGCGATGGCGGCGCAAGTCGCAAAATGGACCAGTACGGCACTGGAGCAAGCGGTGGTCGAAGCCAACGGTTGCGCCGCCGAAATGCGCAGCTGGGCGCAGTGGCGGCAGCACCCACAAGGGCTGGCGGTGAATGCCGAGCCGCTGGTGCATTTCACTGAACAAGCCAATGAGAAAGCCCTGCCATGGCAAGGCTCGGCCGCGCGCCCGCTGGCCGGGATCAAGGTGCTGGACCTGACCCGCGTGCTGGCCGGCCCCACGGCGAGCCGCTTTCTCGCCGGACTCGGCGCGAATGTGCTGCGCATCGATTCGCCAAGGTGGAACGAGCCCGGCGTCGTCCCGGAAATGACTTTGGGCAAACGCTGCGCGCGGCTGGATCTGCATGACGCGGCGGATCGCATGTTGTTCGAAAGCTTGTTGAAGGACGCCGACCTTCTGCTGCACGGCTATCGCGCCGATGCCCTGGAACATCTCGGCTTCGGCTTTGAACGTCGGCAGCAACTGGCGCCGGGGTTGATTGACGTCAGCCTGAATGCCTATGGCTGGAGCGGCCCGTGGCGCAACCGGCGCGGCTTCGACAGCCTGGTGCAAATGAGCGGCGGCATCGCCGAAGCCGGGATGCGCTGGCAGCAGGCGGATAAACCGACGCCGTTGCCGGTGCAGGCGCTGGATCATGCGACCGGGTATTTGATGGCGGCGAGTGCGCTCCGGTTGCTGACTGAACGCCTGGCCAACGGACGCGGGGGTTCGGCGCGATTGTCGCTGGCGCGTACGGCGAAGCTGTTGGTCGAGCATGGGCCGGGGACGGATGAGCCGTTGCGGGTTGAGGATGAGCGGGATCAGGAGGCCTTGATCGAGCAGACGCCGTGGGGCCCGGCGCAGAGGTTGCGCGTGCCGGTAGAGATTGGCGGGACGCCGGTCCAATGGGACTTGCCGGCCACAGACCTGGGTTCACACCGCCCACGGTGGTGAATCTGAAACCGGTATCGCCAGCAGGGCTGGCTCCCACAGGGGATCTGCGTCGTTCACAAATCCCCTGTGGGAGCTAGCCCTGCTAGCGATGAGGCCAGTGCCGCCAACATAAAATACGGAGCGCCAAGCTCACAAACTCAACACCCCGCTATACAACCCATACGCCGCCAACCCCGCGCCAATCACCACACAGGCAAAAATCCCCTTCTCGACCGTGGTAAACAACGGCTCGCCCGCTTCACGCTTGGCCTTGGCAAACAGAATCACCCCCGGCGCATACAACAGCGCCGACAGCAGCAGGTATTTGACCCCGCCGGCGTACAGCAACCAAACCGCATAGACCAGGGCGATGCCGCCGATCAGCAGGTCCTTGGTGCGCTCGGCCGAGGCCTGTTCGTAGGTTTCGCCACGGCCGCTGAGCAGGACCGCGTACGCCGCCGACCACAGGTACGGCACCAGAATCATCGACGAGGCCAGGTAAATCAGACTGGTGTAAGTGCCCGCCGAAAACAGTGTGATCAACAGGAAAATCTGAATCATCGCGTTGGTCAGCCACAGCGCGTTGACCGGCACATGGTTCTTGTTTTCCCTGGTCAGGAACGCCGGCATGGTCTTGTCTTTGGCGGTGGCAAACAGGATCTCGGCGCAGAGCAAGGCCCACGACAGCAACGCACCGAGCAGCGAAATCGCCAGGCCGATGCTGATCAGCAGCGCGCCCCACGGCCCGACGATGTGTTCGAGTACTGCGGCCAGCGACGGGTTCTGCAGATTGGCCAGTTCCGGTTGGGTCATGATCCCCAGCGACAGCACATTGACCAGCACCAGCAGCGCCAGCACGCCGATAAAACCGATCACCGTGGCGCGACCGACATCGCTGCGTTTTTCCGCCCGCGCCGAATACACGCTGGCGCCTTCAATGCCGATGAACACGAATACGGTGACCAGCATCATGTTGCGCACCTGATCCATCACCCCGCCGAAATTCGGGTTGCGGGTGCCCCAGATGTCGCGGGTGAAAATATCCGCCTTGAACGCCACCGCGGCGATGACGATGAACATGATCAGCGGCACGACCTTGGCGACGGTGGTCAACTGGTTGATCAGCGCCGCCTCCTTGATCCCGCGCATCACCAGAAAATGCACGGCCCACAGCAGCACCGAGGCGCAGCCGATGGCGATCGGCGTGTTGCCCTGTCCGAACACTGGAAAGAAATAGCCGAGGGTGCTGAACAGCAGCACGAAATAACCGACGTTGCCCAGCCAGGCACTGATCCAGTAACCCCATGCTGAGGAAAAACCCATGTAATCGCCGAACCCGGCCTTGGCGTAGGCGTACACGCCGGAGTCCAGTTCCGGTTTGCGATTGGCCAAGGTCTGGAAGACGAAAGCCAGCGTCAGCATGCCGACGGCAGTGATGCCCCAACCGATCAGAATCGCTCCGGCATCGGCGCGCGCGGCCATGTTTTGCGGCAGCGAGAAAATTCCCCCGCCGATCATCGACCCCACCACCAGCGCAATCAGCGCGCCCAGTCGCAGCTTCTGTGTTGGTTGCGACATGCAAGTCTCCTTGAAAAACAGTGGCGAATTTTATTTGTAACAACGACCGGCTAAAAATCTGGAAGGTAGATGATGCTTATCAGATAAAGGTTCAGCTAACCCCCTTATATATAGCCGACGACGATAACGCATAGCACGTTAAGACATTTCTGTGCGCTGATCCTGATTAATCAATTCTGTACTGAAAACAGCAGCGGAAAATTTGCCAAACGCCAGAAAAGAACTAGCGTGATAATTCGAAAGTAATAATAGCCATTCCCAACCACATAGCCACAAAGCCTCTAGAACGGGCCTCGCAGACCAAAGCCTTATGCCACCAGTGGTTACCTAAGTCATTCATTAACAATGGAATGTAACCATGAACTGATCTACGTCAGCTGTTTGAGCAGACAACAGATTTACGCTGTGATCTCTTCTCTCCTGCAATGGAGTCATGCAAATGTCTGAAGCGCCCGGAAAACTAAGACTCGGTGCACTGGTTGCACTGGTAGTCGGTTCAATGATCGGTGGCGGGATATTTTCGTTGCCACAAAACATGGCCGCCAGTGCTGACGTCGGTGCAGTGCTGATCGGCTGGGCCATCACCGCAGTCGGCATGCTCACCCTCGCTTTTGTCTTTCAGACTCTCGCCAATCGCAAGCCGGACCTGGACGGCGGTGTCTACGCCTACGCCAAGGCCGGATTCGGCGATTACATGGGCTTTTCATCCGCCTGGGGTTATTGGATCAGCGCCTGGCTGGGCAACGTCGGTTACTTCGTGCTGCTGTTCAGCACCCTCGGTTATTTCTTTCCGATATTCGGTGAAGGCAACACCCCGGCGGCGGTGATCGGCGCCTCGGTATTGCTGTGGGGCGTGCATTTTCTCGTGCTACGCGGGATCAAGGAAGCCGCGTTCATCAACCTGGTGACCACGGTGGCCAAGGTCGTGCCGCTGCTGCTGTTCGTGTTGATCGCGATCTTCGCCTTCAAACTGGACATCTTCACCGCCGACATCTGGGGCGTGAAAAACCCTGACCTGGGCAGTGTAATGAACCAGGTGCGCAACATGATGCTGGTCACCGTGTGGGTGTTCATCGGCATCGAGGGCGCGAGCATCTTCTCGGCGCGGGCGGAAAAACGTTCCGACGTCGGTAAAGCCACGGTGATCGGTTTCATCACCGTGCTGCTGTTCCTGGTGCTGGTCAACGTGCTGTCGCTGGGCATCATGACCCAGCCGGAACTGGCGAAACTGCAGAACCCGTCGATGGCTGCGGTACTTGAACACGTGGTCGGGCATTGGGGCGCGGTGCTGATCAGCGTCGGCCTGATCATCTCGCTGTTGGGGGCGCTGCTGTCGTGGGTACTGCTGTGCGCGGAGATCATGTTCGCCGCCGCCAAAGACCACACCATGCCGGAGTTTCTGCGCAAGGAAAACGCCAATCACGTACCGGTCAACGCCCTGTGGCTGACCAACGCGATGGTGCAGATCTTCCTGATCATCACCCTGTTTTCGGCGAGCACTTACCTGTCGCTGATCTACCTCGCCACGTCGATGATTCTGGTGCCGTATCTGTGGTCGGCGGCTTACGCCCTGCTGCTGGCGGTGCGTGGCGAGAGTTACGAAGGCTTCGCCGCCGAGCGGCGCAAGGACCTGATTATCGGCGGCATCGCCCTGATTTATGCGGTGTGGCTGCTGTATGCCGGCGGGGTCAAGTATCTACTACTCTCGGCCCTGCTCTACGCACCCGGCGCGATCCTGTTCGCCAAGGCCAAGCTGGAACTCAAGCAAGCGATTTTCACCAACGTCGAGAAGCTGATTTTCGCCGCAGTGGTCATAGGCGCCGTGGTGGCGGCCTACGGTCTCTACGATGGCTTCCTGACGCTGTAACCCCTGATTGAATTGTCATCTGGAGGAACATTGAAATGACCACGGAACAAGTGAAGTACGGCGTCCACTCCGAAGCCGGGAAACTGCGTAAAGTCATGGTCTGCTCCCCAGGTCTGGCCCATCAGCGGCTGACCCCGAACAACTGCGATGAACTGCTGTTCGACGACGTGCTGTGGGTGGCGCAGGCCAAACGCGATCACTTCGACTTCGTCACCAAGATGCGTGAGCGCGGCATCGATGTGCTGGAAATGCACAACCTGCTCACCGACATCGTCGCCATCCCCGAGGCACTGGACTGGATTCTTGAGCGCAAGGTCACCGCCGACTCGGTAGGCCTGGGCTTGATCAACGAAGTCAAATCCTGGCTGAAAAGCCTCGAGCCACGGCACATTGCCGAGTTTCTGATCGGCGGGGTTTCCGCCGACGATTTGCCGGACAGCTTCGGTGGCAAGACCATTCAGATGTTCCGCGACTTCCTCGGCCACTCCAGCTTCATTCTGCCGCCGCTGCCGAACACCCAGTTCACCCGCGACACCACCTGCTGGATCTACGGCGGCGTAACGCTCAACCCGATGTACTGGCCGGCGCGCCGTCAGGAAACCCTGCTGACTACCGCCATCTACAAATTCCATCCGCAGTTCACCAACGCCGACTTCGAGATCTGGTACGGCGACCCGGACAAGGATCACGGCAGCTCCACCCTTGAGGGCGGCGACGTCATGCCGATCGGCAATGGCGTGGTGTTGATCGGCATGGGCGAACGTTCGTCGCGTCAGGCCATCGGCCAACTGGCGCTGAACCTGTTCAAGAACAAAGCCGTGGAAAAAGTCATCGTCGCCGGCCTGCCGAAATCCCGCGCAGCGATGCACCTGGACACCGTGTTCAGCTTCTGCGACCGCGACCTGGTGACGATCTTCCCCGAAGTGGTCAATCAGATCGTCGCCTTCACCCTGCGCCCTGACGACAGCAAACAGGGCGGCATCGACATCCGCCGCGAAGAAGGCAGTTTCCTCGACACCGTCGCCGCGGCACTCAACCTGCCCAGGCTGCGCGTGGTGGAGACCGGCGGCAACAGCTTCGCCGCCGAACGCGAGCAATGGGACGACGGCAACAACGTGGTGGCGGTGGAACCGGGCGTGGTCATCGGCTACGACCGCAACACCTACACCAACACCCTGCTGCGCAAGGCCGGCGTGGAAGTCATCACCATCAGCGCCGGCGAACTGGGCCGCGGCCGCGGCGGCGGCCACTGCATGACCTGCCCGATCATCCGCGACCCGATCGATTACTAACCTCTGAGCCCTGGCCGGCACTTACCGAGTGCAGCCAGGGGGATAACCGACACCGAAGGAGATCCATCATGGCTTTTAACATCCACAACCGTAACCTGCTCAGCCTGGAACACCACACCCCACGTGAGCTGCGTTACCTGCTCGACCTGTCCCGCGATCTGAAACGCGCGAAATACACCGGCACCGAGCAACAACACCTGAAGGGCAACAACATCGCCCTGATCTTCGAAAAAACCTCGACCCGCACCCGTTGCGCGTTCGAAGTCGCTGCCTACGACCAAGGCGCCAACGTCACCTACATCGACCCGAATTCCTCGCAGATCGGCCACAAGGAAAGCATGAAGGACACCGCCCGCGTGCTCGGGCGCATGTACGACGCGATCGAATACCGTGGCTTCAAACAGGAGATCGTCGAGGAGCTGGCCAAGTTCGCCGGGGTGCCGGTGTTCAACGGCCTGACCGATGAATATCACCCGACCCAGATGATCGCCGACGTGCTGACCATGCGTGAACACGCCGACAAGCCAATCCACGAAATCAGCTACGCCTACTTGGGCGACGCGCGCAACAACATGGGCAACTCGCTGCTGCTGATCGGCGCCAAACTGGGCATGGACGTGCGCATCTGCGCGCCAAAAGCCCTGTGGCCGCTGGACGATCTGGTTGAGCGTTGCCATAAATATGCGGAAGAAAGTGGCGCACGTATCACCCTGACCGAAGATCCGAAAGCCGCCGTTAAAGGCGTGGACTTCATCCACACGGACGTCTGGGTGTCGATGGGCGAACCGGTGGAAGCCTGGGCCGAGCGCATCCAGCAATTGCTGCCGTATCAGGTCAACGCCGAACTGATGAAAGCCAGCGGCAACCCGCGCACCAAGTTCATGCACTGCCTGCCGGCCTTTCACAACAGCGATACCAAGGTCGGCAAGCAGATTGCCGAGCAGTATCCGCACCTGAAAAACGGCATCGAAGTGACCGACGACGTGTTCGAGTCGCCTGCCTGCATCGCCTTCGAGCAAGCGGAAAACCGCATGCACACGATCAAGGCGATTCTGGTCTCGACCCTGGCTGATCTCTAACTGGAAAGCTCCCACTGACGGAACAGGGTCCATGTGGGAGCTAGCCTGCTAGCGATTGCAATGGTTCAGTCGCCATCGATGTTGACTGATCGACCGCTATCGCTAGCAGGCTAGCTCCCACAGTGGATCTCGGTTTCGACAGGGAGACCGAGTCGTTTGCCTTTCCTCTGTTCAGAAGGACATGCACCATGCGTATCGTCGTAGCTCTGGGCGGTAACGCCCTGCTCCGCCGTGGCGAGCCGATGACCGCTGACAACCAGCGCGCCAACATCCGCATCGCCACCGAGCAAATCGCCAAGATTCATCCCGGCAATCAACTGGTCATTGCCCACGGCAATGGCCCGCAAGTCGGCCTGCTGTCGCTGCAAGCGGCGGCCTACACCTCGGTCAGCCCGTACCCGCTGGACGTCCTCGGCGCCGAAACCGAAGGCATGATCGGATACATCATCGAACAGGAACTGGGCAACCTGCTTGACTTCGAAGTGCCGTTCGCCACCCTGCTGACCCAGGTCGAAGTAGACGCCAACGACCCGGCTTTCAAGAACCCGACCAAACCGATCGGCCCGGTCTACGACAAGGCCGAAGCGGAAAAACTCGCCGCCGAGAAAGGCTGGGCGATTGCCCCGGACGGCGACAAATTCCGTCGTGTGGTCGCCAGTCCACGGCCGAAACGCATTTTCGAGATCCGCCCGATCAAGTGGCTGCTCGACAAAGGCAGCATCGTGATCTGCGCCGGCGGCGGCGGGATTCCGACAATGTACGACGAGCAGCGCAACCTCAAGGGCATCGAGGCGGTGATCGACAAGGACCTGTGCTCGGCGCTGCTCGCTGAACAGCTGGAGGCCGATCTGCTGGTGATCGCTACCGACGTCAATGCGGCGTTCATCGACTACGGCAAACCGACGCAGAAAGCCATCGCCGAAGCGCACCCGGATGAACTCGAACGTTTGGGTTTCGCCGCCGGCTCCATGGGACCGAAGGTGCAGGCAGCCTGCGAATTCGCGCGCCATACTGGCAAGGTCGCGGTGATCGGCTCGCTGGCGGATATCGAAGCGATCGTGCAGGGCACCGCCGGTACCCGCGTGACCACGGCCAAGCCGGGCATCAGCTACCGATAATCAGAAACTCCGGGGGCAGGCCCGAGGTCTGCCCTTCTCCCATGCCTTGAAAGGAGAAAACCATGGCCCAGTTTGAACCTGGTCATTTGCACATTGAGCGGCACGCGTTGACGCCGGATGACGTCAGTTACAACGTGCACCTCGACTATGAAGTGTTCACCGATCCGCAAAAAGGCAAGGGGATACAGTTCACCCTGCATGGCAGCATGCAGGGCAAGGACATGAAAGAGACCTTCTTCCTGCCCAAAGAGGAGGCCTACAACTTTGCCAACAATGTGACGACAATCGCCGAGAAGTACGGCATTCCCAAGACGCACAGCCAGATCGGCTCGGTTCACAAGCATTACGACATGATGTTTGAAGACATCCGCAAGCAACTTGATATGAAGTCCGGCGATCCGGTTAACCTCGAGCATTTCGAATAATCAGAACACGACACCTTCTGTAGGAGTGAGCCTGCTCGCGATAGCGGTCTGTCATTCAACATTTATGTCGTCAGATTCGCCGTCATCGCGAGCAGGCTCACTCCTACAGGGTTCGATGTCGGCCTGAAATCCTGCACCGGATTTCACCTCTGCCCCCGCCCCAAGGCATACTTGCGCCCTCACCGCCCTGCAGATCACTGAACCGCCCCATGCGTATCCACGTCAGTTTCATCGACCGCGTTGGCATTACCCAGGAAGTCCTGGCTATCCTCGGTGGGCGCAATCTCAATCTGGATGCGGTGGAGATGATCCCGCCGAACGTCTACATCGATGCGCCGACCCTGAGCGCGCAAGTGCTTGAAGAGCTCAAGGATGCGCTGTTTCGGGTCCGTGGCGTCGAGGCGGTGACGGTGGTCGACATCCTTCCCGGCCAGCGTCGGCACCTGCAACTCGATGCCCTGCTGGCGGCGATGACCGACCCGGTGCTGGCCCTCGACAGCGCCGGCAAGGTGCTGCTGGCCAACCCGGCGTTGATCGCGCTATACGGTCGCGAACCGGCCGGGGAAAGTGTCGCGGAACTGTTCAGCGATCCGGCGCTGCTCGACACCCTGCTCGAACAGGGCTTCCGCCTGCCGCTGCGCGAGATCACCGTCAATGGCCAGACCTTGCTGCTCGACGCCACGCCGATCACCGACGCTGGCGCCCTGCTCACCCTGTATCAACCGAACCGCATCGGCGAACAGCTCTCGGCGCTGCACCACGATCACGCGGAAGGTTTCGATGCGCTGCTCGGCGAATCCCCGGCGATCCGCACCCTCAAGGCGCGCGCGCAACGAGTCGCCGCGCTGGATGCGCCGCTGCTGATCCAGGGCGAAACCGGTACCGGTAAAGAACTGGTCGCCCGCGCCTGCCATGCGATCAGCGCGCGCCACAGTGCGCCGTTTCTCGCGCTCAATTGTGCAGCTCTGCCGGAAAACCTCGCCGAGAGCGAGCTGTTCGGCTACGCCCCCGGCGCCTTTACCGGCGCGGCGCGCGGTGGCAAACCCGGGCTGATGGAGCTGGCCAACCAGGGCACGGTATTTCTCGATGAGATCGGCGAAATGTCACCGTACCTGCAAGCCAAACTGCTGCGTTTTCTCAACGACGGCAGTTTCCGCCGGGTGGGCGGTGATCGCGAAGTGAAGGTCGATGTGCGCATCCTCAGCGCCACCCATCGCGATCTGGAAAAAATGGTCAGCGAAGGCCTGTTTCGCGAAGACCTGTTCTATCGCCTCAACGTGCTCAACGTCGAAGTGCCGCCGCTGCGCGAACGCGGCCAGGACATTCTGCTGCTTGCACGCTATTTCATGCAGCAAGCCTGCGCGCAGATTCAACGCCCGGTCTGCCGCCTCGCGCCGGGGACTTACCCGGCGCTGCTCGGCAACCGCTGGCCGGGCAATGTGCGGCAGCTGCAGAACGTGATCTTCCGCGCGGCGGCGATCTGTGAAAGCAGCCTGGTGGATATCGGCGACCTCGACATCGCCGGCACCTCGGTCGCGCGGCAGACCGACACCGACGTCGACAGCCTTGAACAGGCAGTCGAAGGCTTCGAGCGCGAGCTGCTGGAAAAGCTCTATGTCAGCTATCCATCGACCCGACAACTGGCGAGCCGTTTGCAGACCTCGCACACCGCGATCGCCCATCGGCTGCGCAAGTACGGCATTCCCAACAAGCCCTGAAACCACCACCGCCCCTCTGTAGGAGTGAGCCTGCTCGCGATAGCGGTATGTCAGCTGAAAGTGTGTTGACTGATACACCGCTATCGCGAGCAGGCTCACTCCTACAGGGGACCGCGGCGATCTTTAAAACGACCTCCATCTGTACTGAAACCGCTACAGCGGAACGATATCGATACATCCTACTTCGATCACCGCTGTGCAAGGCTTTGATCCGGTTCAGCTTTTTTCCCCGTCTGCGCCTGTAGCGATTTCGCTACACACAGTACTTTAGCCTCGTGCTCAATAATCGCTAACTTATTGATTAAAAACACAAAACTCTTTTTGGCCGCATTCTTGCTAATAACCCCTCATCAATAAGGGCACCACCGCCCACCGCTTTCACCGCGTCCACCAGACGAGTCTGGCCCCTGAGGAGTTTCCATGAGCGAGTTGCGTTTTACTGAAGATCACGAATGGCTGCGCACCGAAGCTGACGGCAGCGTTACTGTCGGCATTACCGCTTTTGCGCAGAACGCCCTGGGCGACGTGGTGTTCGTGCAACTGCCTGAGCTGCAGGCCTACGAAAAAGGCGCCGAAGCCGCCACCGTCGAATCGGTAAAGGCTGCCAGCGGCGTGTACATGCCGCTCGATGGCGACGTACTGGAAGTCAACCCGGTGCTGGAAGATGCCCCGGAACTGGTCAACGAAGATCCGCTGGGCCAAGGCTGGTTCTTCCGCTTCCAGCCAAGCGATGCCGCGGCCGTTGCCAAACTGCTCGATCAGGACGCTTACGACCGTCTGATCAAAGCCCAAGCCGAAGCCTGAGGATTAACGTCATGACCCAAGTAAACCTCGGCACCGCCAACGAATTCATCGCCCGTCACATCGGCCCGCGTGCCGGTGACGAGCAAGCCATGCTCAACAGCCTCGGCTTCGATTCCCTCGAAGCCCTGAGCGCCAGCGTCATCCCGGAAAGCATCAAGGGCACCAGCGTCCTCGGCATGGACGACGGCCTCAGCGAAGCCGACGCGCTGGCAATGATCAAATCGATCGCTGGCAAAAACCAGCTGTTCAAAACCTACATCGGCCAGGGCTACTACAACTGCCACACGCCGTCGCCGATCCTGCGCAACCTGCTGGAGAACCCGGCCTGGTACACCGCGTACACCCCGTACCAGCCAGAAATTTCCCAGGGCCGTCTGGAAGCGCTGCTGAATTTCCAGACCCTGATCAGCGACCTCACCGGCCTGCCGATCGCCAACGCCTCTTTGCTCGACGAAGCCACCGCCGCTGCCGAAGCCATGACCTTCTGCAAACGCCTGAGCAAGAACAAGGGCAGCCACCAGTTCTTCGCCTCGATCCACAGCCACCCGCAAACCCTCGACGTGCTGCGCACCCGTGCCGAGCCGCTGGGCATCGACGTCGTGGTCGGCGATGAGCGCGAACTGACCGACGTGACGCCGTTTTTCGGCGCACTGCTGCAATACCCGGCCAGCAACGGCGATGTGTTCGACTACCGCGAACTGACTGAACGCTTCCACGCCGCCAATGCGCTGGTTGCGGTCGCTGCCGATCTGCTGGCCCTGACCCTGCTGACCGCCCCGGGCGAGTTCGGTGCTGACGTGGCAATCGGTTCGGCGCAACGCTTCGGCGTGCCGCTGGGCTTCGGTGGCCCGCACGCCGCTTACTTCTCCACCAAAGATGCGTTCAAGCGCGACATGCCGGGCCGTCTGGTCGGTGTCTCGGTTGACCGCTTCGGCAAGCCGGCGCTGCGTCTGGCCATGCAGACCCGCGAGCAACATATCCGTCGCGAGAAAGCCACTTCGAACATCTGCACCGCGCAGGTGCTGCTGGCCAACATCGCCAGCATGTACGCCGTGTATCACGGCCCGAAAGGCCTGACGCAGATCGCCAACCGCGTGCATCACCTGACCGCGATTCTGGCCAAGGGCCTGACTGCTCTGGGCGCTAACGTCGAACAAACCAGTTTCTTCGACACCCTGACTGTGGCCACCGGCGCGCAAACCGCCGCGCTGCACGACAAGGCGCACGCGGCGCAGATCAATCTGCGCGTCATCAACGCCGAACGTCTGGGCCTGTCGGTCGACGAAACCACCACGCAAGCCGATATCGAAACCCTGTGGGGCCTGTTCGCTGATGGCAAGACCCTGCCGGACTTCGCTGCGCTGGCCGTGTCGGTACAGAGCAGCATTCCGGCCTCGCTGGTTCGCCAGTCGCCGATTCTCAGCCACCCGGTGTTCAATCGTTATCACTCGGAAACCGAGCTGATGCGTTACCTGCGCAAACTGGCGGACAAGGACCTGGCACTGGATCGCACGATGATCCCGCTGGGCTCGTGCACCATGAAACTCAACGCCGCCAGCGAGATGATCCCGGTGACCTGGGCCGAATTCGGTGCGCTGCACCCGTTCGCCCCAGCCGCACAAAGCGCTGGTTACCAGCAACTGACCGATGAACTGGAAGCGATGCTCTGCGCCGCTACCGGCTACGACTCGATCTCGCTGCAGCCGAACGCCGGTTCGCAAGGCGAGTACGCCGGCCTGCTGGCGATCCGCGCCTACCACCAGAGCCGTGGCGATGAACGCCGCGACATCTGCCTGATCCCGTCGTCGGCCCACGGCACCAACCCGGCCACCGCCAACATGGCCGGCATGCGCGTCGTCGTCACCGCGTGCGATGCCCGTGGCAACGTCGACATCGAAGACCTGCGCGCCAAAGCCATCGAGCACCGCGAACACCTCGCCGCGCTGATGATCACTTACCCCTCGACCCACGGCGTGTTCGAAGAAGGCATCCGCGAAATCTGCGCGATCATTCATGACAACGGCGGCCAGGTATACATCGACGGCGCCAACATGAACGCGATGGTCGGCCTCTGCGCACCGGGCAAGTTCGGCGGCGACGTCTCGCACTTGAACCTGCACAAGACCTTCTGCATTCCTCACGGCGGTGGCGGCCCGGGCGTCGGCCCGATTGGCGTCAAGTCGCACCTGACCCCGTTCCTGCCGGGCCACGGCCAGATGGAACGCAAGGAAGGCGCGGTCTGCGCGGCACCGTTCGGCAGCGCGAGCATTCTGCCGATCACCTGGATGTACATCCGCATGATGGGCGGCGCCGGTCTGAAGCGCGCTTCGCAGCTGGCGATCCTCAATGCCAACTACATTTCCCGTCGCCTCGAAGAGCATTACCCCGTGCTGTACACCGGCAGCAACGGCCTGGTGGCGCACGAGTGCATTCTCGATTTGCGTCCGTTGAAAGACAGCAGCGGCATCAGCGTCGATGACGTCGCCAAGCGCCTGATCGACTTCGGCTTCCACGCCCCGACCATGTCCTTCCCGGTCGCCGGCACACTGATGATCGAGCCGACCGAAAGCGAATCCAAAGAAGAACTGGACCGCTTCTGCGACGCCATGATCCGCATCCGCGAAGAAATCCGCGCAGTGGAAAACGGCACCCTGGACAAGGACGACAACCCACTGAAAAACGCCCCGCACACCGCAGCGGAACTGGTTGGCGAATGGACCCACCCGTACAGCCGCGAGCAAGCGGTGTACCCGGTCGCGTCGCTGATCGAAGGCAAATACTGGCCACCGGTCGGCCGTGTCGACAACGTCTTCGGCGACCGCAACCTGGTGTGCGCCTGCCCGTCGATCGAAAGCTATGCTTAAAAAAAGCAGCTGCAAGCTTTGAGCTACAAGCTGCAAGTCAGGGCAGATCGGGTTCTGACTTGCGGCTGTTGTTTTGCAGCAGCAATTGCAGTGTGAACACAAGCTGCAAGGAATACCCGATCCGCCTTTCACTTGCAGCTTGCAGCTAAAAGCTCCCAACTGCTCCGCAGGAGCCCCTATGTCTAGCTGTAAGCTTTTAGCTACAAGCTGCAAGTCAGGGCAGATCGGTTCTGACTTGCGGCTGTTGTTTTGCAGCAGGCATTGCAGCGTGAACACGAGCTGCAAGGAAAAGCCGATCCGCCTTTAACTTGCAGCTTGCAGCTAGAAGCTCCCAACTGCTCCGCAGGAGCCCCTATGTCGTTAAGCGTGTTCGACCTGTTCAAGATTGGTATCGGTCCCTCCAGTTCCCACACCGTCGGCCCGATGCGCGCTGCTGCGCGCTTCGCCGAGGGCTTGCGCCGTGAAAACCTGCTGACCAGCACCGCCAGCGTTCGCGTCGAGCTGTACGGTTCGCTCGGCGCCACCGGCAAGGGCCACGGCAGCGACAAGGCCGTGTTGCTCGGCCTCGAAGGCGAGCACCCGGACACGGTCGACACCGAAACCGTCGCCGCGCGTCTGCAAGAGATTCGTGGCAGCGGCCGGCTGAATCTGCTCGGCGAACAGAGCATTGCGTTCAATGAGAAAGAACACCTGGCGATGATTCGCAAACCGCTGGCCTACCACCCCAACGGTATGATTTTCCGCGCCTTCGATGCCGCGGGGCTGCAGATTCGCAGCCGTGAGTACTACTCGGTGGGTGGTGGTTTTGTCGTCGATGAGGATGCCGCCGGTGCTGACCGCATCGTCGAGGACGCCACACCGCTGACGTTCCCGTTCAAGAGTGCCAAGGACTTGCTCGGACATTGCAGCACCTACGGCCTGTCGATCAGCCAGGTGATGCTGACCAACGAAAGCGCTTGGCGCCCGGAAGCGGAGACTCGCGCCGGTCTGCTGAAGATCTGGCAGGTGATGCAGGACTGCGTCGCAGCGGGTTGCCGTAACGAAGGTATTTTGCCCGGTGGTCTGAAAGTGAAACGCCGGGCGGCGGCGCTGCATCGGCAGTTGTGCAAGAACCCGGAATCGGCGCTGCGCGACCCGCTGTCAGTGCTCGACTGGGTCAACCTGTATGCGCTGGCGGTCAACGAAGAAAACGCCAACGGCGGGCGCGTGGTCACGGCGCCAACCAACGGCGCGGCGGGGATCATTCCGGCCGTGCTGCATTACTACATGCGTTTTATCCCCGGCGCGAATGACGACGGTGTCGTGCGTTTTCTGCTGACCGCTGCGGCGATCGGCATTCTTTACAAGGAAAACGCTTCGATCTCCGGCGCTGAAGTCGGTTGTCAGGGTGAAGTCGGCGTCGCCTGTTCGATGGCGGCCGGCGCACTGTGCGAAGTCCTCGGCGGCAGCGTGCAGCAAGTCGAGAACGCCGCGGAAATCGGCATGGAACACAACCTCGGCCTGACCTGCGACCCGATTGGCGGGCTGGTGCAAGTGCCATGCATCGAGCGCAACGCGATGGGCTCGGTGAAAGCGATCAACGCGGTGCGCATGGCCATGCGCGGCGACGGCCAGCATTTCGTCTCCCTCGACAAAGTCATCCGTACCATGCGCCAGACCGGCGCCGACATGAAAAGCAAATACAAGGAAACCGCCCGCGGCGGCCTGGCGGTCAACATTATCGAATGCTGATCAGACCTGTTTCTAACTCCCTCTCCCAGGGAGAGAACCGTAACTAGCCCCCTCTCCCTCCGGGAGAGGGCTGGGGTGAGGGGCTCTTGATCTTGCCTCTCACCCGCAAACCAAATTCAAAGGAGCCACGCATGTCCACCGAACAACAACTCTCGAAAACCCCGCTCCACGCGCTGCACCTCGAACTCGGCGCGCGCATGGTGCCCTTCGCCGGCTACGACATGCCCGTGCAATACCCGCTCGGCGTGATGAAAGAACACCAGCACAGCCGCGAACAGGCAGGCCTGTTCGACGTCTCGCACATGGGCCAGATCCGCCTGACCGGCGCCAACGCCGCCCAAGCCCTGGAAACCCTGGTGCCGGTGGACATCATCGACCTGCCAGTCGGCATGCAGCGCTACGCCATGTTCACCAATGACAGCGGCGGCATCCTCGATGACCTGATGGTCGCGAACCTTGGCAACGACGAACTGTTCCTGGTGGTCAACGCCGCTTGCAAGGGTCAGGACCTGGCGCATCTGCAACAACACATCGGCGATCAGTGCACCATTACGGCGCTCTTCGAAGAGCGCGCGCTGCTGGCGCTACAAGGACCGGCAGCCGTTACCGTGCTGGCACGACTGGCTCCGGACGTGGCGAAAATGACCTTCATGCAATTCGTCCGCGTCAATTTGCTGGGTGTCGACTGTTTTGTCAGCCGTTCGGGCTACACCGGTGAAGACGGTTTCGAAATCTCGGTACCGGCCACTGACGCGGAAAAGATCGCACGCGCCCTGCTCGCTGAATCGGAGGTCCAGGCCATCGGCCTCGGTGCACGCGACTCGCTGCGTCTGGAAGCAGGCCTGTGCCTGTACGGCCACGACATGAACACCGAGACCACGCCGATCGAGGCCAGTTTGCTCTGGGCGATTTCCAAGGCACGCCGCGCGGATGGCACGCGGGCCGGCGGTTTCCCCGGCGCGGAACAGATTTTCGCGCAACAGCAAAACGGCATCGCCCGCAAGCGCGTCGGCCTGCTGCCACAAGAACGTACGCCAGTGCGTGAAGGCGCAGAGATCGTCAACGAAGCCGGGGAAATCATCGGCAGCGTGTGCAGCGGTGGTTTCGGCCCAACCTTGGGTGGGCCGTTGGCGATGGGTTATCTCGACAGTGTATATGCCGCGCTTGAAACGCCGGTGTGGGCCATCGTGCGTGGGAAAAAGGTGCAAATGCTTGTAAGCAAAACGCCATTTGTTCCACAACGCTACTACCGCGGCTGATTGATTGTTTCCATAAGTAACGCGATTGCGTTATGCGTGCACTAATGTGTAACGCAATCGCCACAAAAAAGTGCATTAGCCAGCGTTTGATTCGAATATGAACTTTACTTATAACCTTTGCAAACAAGCGAACAACCAATCGGTGTAAGGCTGCACTAACAAACTGACAAAATGCCAGCAACCGCAGTAAAACCGGGGCCTTCGCGGGGCTTGTTTTTTCTCCCGTAGTTGGCGTAGAGTTCGTTCACTGTGTTTGCATGGGTCAGCTTTGAATCGTGACCTGGGCAGTAGCCTACAAGTTAGCTACATCCCGCTCGACGTCTTCTTACTCTCCTGCAACCAGCCCCAGTACTCTTTCATGAGAAAGAGACTGTCATCAATTTAATGCGTCAAAGGAAATAAGAAATGTCCACACGTCAGAGCGGTACCGTCAAGTGGTTCAACGACGAGAAAGGTTTTGGTTTTATCACTCCTGAAAGCGGTCCGGATCTGTTCGTGCATTTCCGCGCCATTCAAGGCAACGGCTTCAAAAGCTTGAAGGAAGGCCAGAAAGTGACCTTCGTTGCTGTGCAGGGCCAGAAAGGCATGCAGGCTGACGAAGTACAAGCCGAAGCCTGATTTCTGCTACGAAAAAGCCCCTGATATTGATATCAGGGGCTTTTTTGTGCGCGCGAAACCGTAAAATGCCGTTTCCCTTCGCGTCCAGAGGCTGCCATGTCGAAAAACCTGCTCACCCCACAGGGCGACTTTCCTGCCGTCGGTCTTGGTCGACGCCTGGCGGCGATGTTCTATGACTTTCTGCTGTGCACCGCCCTGCTGATCGTCACCGGCTTCGTCTACAAGCTGATTCAGGCCGCGATCATTGGCGAAGAACGCCTGCGGGTGATGACCGATGCCGGGCAACTCGATGGCGATCCCCTTTACTCGACGGTGCTGCTGCTGGTGCTGTTCGGCTTTTTCGCCAAGTTCTGGACCCATGGCGGACAGACGCTGGGCATGCAGGTGTGGGGCATCCGCGTGCAGAACGCCAATGGCACGGCGATCAGCCTGTGGCAGGCGCTGTTGCGCTTCATGGTGTCGATCGCGTCGTGGCTGTGCGTGGGGCTGGGGTTCCTCTGGTCGCTGTATGACAAGCAGAAGCGCACCTGGCATGACATCTACTCGGATAGCCATGTTGTGCGGATCCCGAAGAAGACCAAATAACTTCAAGACACCCAAAACCAATGTAGGAGTGAGCCTGCTCGCGATAGCGGTATGTCAGTCAACATATTCGTTGTTTGACACACCGCTATCGCGAGCAAGCTCACTCCTACAGGTTTGTTTGTTGCCTGAAAGATCTAGGCGTTACCGGCCAATTTCATCCGCGCGGCCTGGGTGAAGTCCAGCATGCGCTTGAGCGGCCGGATCGCCTGCGGAATCAACGCCGGGTCAACGAATATCTCGTTCGTGCCTTCCTTCAAGCTCTTCAGCGTGCGCTCAAGGGTGTTCATGGCCATCCACGGGCAATGTGCGCAACTGCGGCACGCGGCGCCGTTACCGGCGGTGGGCGCCTCGATGAAGACCTTGTCCGGGCACAGCTGCTGCATCTTGTAGAAGATGCCACGGTCGGTCGCCACGATCAGCGTCTTGTTCGGCAGGCTTTGCGCTGCGGCAATCAACTGACTGGTCGAGCCGACGGCATCGGCCAGCTCGATCACCGAAGTCGGCGACTCCGGGTGCACCAGAATCGCCGCGTCCGGGTACAGCGCTTTCATGTCTTCGAGCTGCTTGGACTTGAACTCTTCGTGAACGATGCAGGCACCGTCCCAGAGCAACATGTCGGCGCCGGTCTTGCGCTGAATGTAGGTGCCGAGGTGCTTGTCCGGCCCCCAGATAATCGTCTCGCCGTTGTCCATCAGGCTTTCGACGATTTCCAGCGCGCAACTTGAGGTCACCACCCAGTCGGCACGTGCCTTTACCGCTGCCGAGGTGTTGGCGTAAACCACCACGGTACGTTCCGGATGCTGATCGCAGAACGCCGAGAACTCGTCGACCGGGCAACCGAGGTCCAGCGAGCACGTCGCCTCCAGGGTTGGCATCAGCACGCGTTTTTCCGGGTTGAGAATCTTCGCCGTCTCGCCCATGAACTTGACGCCGGCGACCACCACGGTCTTGGCCGGGTGAGCATTGCCGAAGCGCGCCATCTCCAGCGAGTCGGACACGCAACCACCGGTTTCCTCGGCCAAGGCCTGAATCACCGGATCGCAATAGAAGTGAGCCACGAGCACCGCGTCCTGAGCCTTGAGCTCGGCGGCGATGGCGGAACGGTAATAAGCCTCTTCCTCCGCCGTCAGCGGTTTGGGCTGTTTGGCATCGAGGTGGGCTTGAACCAGGAGGCGTTCGGAAATCTGCGTCATGTTCGCAAGACCTGCAGGCGCATTCGCGCGAAAGTCGAGTATACACCCGGCTCCGGACCGCTAGAGGGTACCGCCGGGAGAGTGAGTAATATCAGGCACGGACAGCGTTGAAGCTGCGCAAGGCTACAGAATATCCCGTTGATACAAAAGATCATTCTGACCTGCGTCAGCGCAGGCATCGGCGAAACAGGCAATGGCCGAATTGCAGGCAAAAAAAAACCCGGAAATCCTCACTTTCGTGGGCCTTCCGGATTTTCTAAACCGCCAAATATGGTGGGTCGTGTGGGATTCGAACCTACGACCAATTGGTTAAAAGCCAACTGCTCTACCAACTGAGCTAACGACCCGCTGTGTGGTGGCGCGTATAATACTGATTTTTAAGGACTATTCAACACCTTTTTGAAAATAATCAAAAATAAGGGGTTGGATCGTCCACACCCGCTGCCGCGAAGCCTTCTGCGCGCAGGCGGCAGCTGTCGCATTTGCCGCAGGCACGGCCGTCATCGTCGGCCTGATAGCAGGAAACGGTCAGGCCATAATCGACGCCGAGCTTCACACCGGCCTGGACGATCTGCGCCTTGCTCAGGTTCTGCAACGGCGCCTGGATACGGAAGCCATTGCCCTCGACGCCGGCCTTGGTCGCCAGATTGGCCATGCGCTCGAACGATTCGATGAACTCCGGGCGGCAATCCGGGTAACCGGAATAATCCACTGCATTGACGCCGATGAAGATGTCACGCGCGCCGAGCACTTCTGCCCAGCCCAGTGCCAGCGACAGGAACACGGTGTTGCGTGCCGGCACGTAAGTGACCGGAATGCCCTCGCCCAGCTCTTCAGGGATGTCGATGCTGCTGTCGGTCAATGCTGAGCCGCCCATGCCATTCAGATTGAGGCCGATGACCTTGTGCTCGACCACGCCCAAGTCGCGAGCCACGCGCGCAGCGGCGTGCAATTCGGCATGAGAGCGCTGGCCGTAATCGAAGCTCATGGTGTAGCAGGCATAACCTTCGGCACGGGCCATGGCCACCACGGTGGCTGAGTCGAGGCCGCCGGACAGCAGGATGACCGCACGTTTTTCGGTAGTGTTCAGTTGTTCAGTCATCTCAGCGCCCCGGCTCGTCATTCCAAAGATATTTGTGCAGCTGCAATTGCAGGCGCACCGGCAAGTTGTCCGCCACCACCCAGTCCGCCAGCTCGCGCGCGTTCAAGTCATGGTGACTGGGGGAAAACAGTACTTCCCCGGCGCGGCGGTCGAGACCGTATTGAATCAGTTTCGATACCGCCCAGTCGTAGTCCTCGCGCGAGCAGATGACAAACTTCACCTGATCGTTGGGCGTGAGCAGTTCGATATTTTCGTAGCGGTTGCGATGGGCTTCTTTTGAGCCCGGTGTTTTCAGATCCAAGACGCGACTGACGCGCGGATCGACCGCCGAAACGTCGAGGGCGCCGCTGGTTTCCAGCGAGACCTCGTAGCCGGCGTCACACAACTGCTTGAGCAACCGAATGGCGTTCGGCTGGGCCAGCGGTTCACCGCCGGTGACGCAGACATAACGCGGGCGAAACCCGGCGACCTGCTCGAGGATGTCGTCGAGGGTGCGCACGGTGCCGCCGCTGAAGGCGTAGGCGCTGTCACAGTACTGGCAACGCAAGGGGCAACCAGTCAGGCGCACGAAAACCGTAGGCAGCCCGGCAGTCCGCGTTTCCCCCTGCAACGAGTAGAAAACTTCGGTGATTCTCAATGTGTCTTGCATAGTCGCCACGGGCGTAACAGCTAAACAGGCTGTCCGCCTCCGTCAGGCACTTCAGGCAATCCCGCCAACGCGTGGACCACAAGAAGCGTGTTTCAGAAAAAGGGCGTGAATTCTAACGAAAAAACCCGCGACAAGCGCGGGTTTCTTCCAAACGGGTCTAGCCTGCTTACATGCGTTGCAGATCGCGCTGGGCCAACTGCGCGGCGGAGGTCCCCGGATACTGGGAAACCACCTGCTGCAAGATGCCTTTGACCTTGTCGGTGTGACCGAGGCGGCGCTCTACGTCAGCCAGCTTGTACAGCGAATCCGGCACTTTGTTGTGCTTGGGATACAGCTGCGAAACCTTGGCAAACGCTTGACCTGCACCTTGCAGATCGCCTTTGGCCAGGTTCACTTCGCCCAGCCAGTACTGGGCATTGCCCGCGTACTGACTGTTCGGGTATTTACGCAGGAAAGCGGCAAACGCTTGGCTGGCCTTGTCGAAATCCTTGGCTTTGATCAGGTCGAAAGCGGCATCGTAATACAGCTTTTCCTTGGCCGGATCAGCCGGTTCGCTACCTGCGGCAGGCGCCTGGGCAGCCGTGGCAGCCCCCGCACCGGCAGCAGCACCGGCAGCAGCACTTGCATCGCCACCGGCAGAAGAATTCTCGGGAGTCGCGGCTGGTGCAACGCCGGATCCTATGCGCCGATCAAGATCCTGGTATCGCTCCAGGGATTCCTGCTTCATGCGCGCAACCTGATTCTGCAGTTCTTCGATCACGCCTTGCTGACGCGAGATCTGATCCTGCATCTGTTGCAATTGGTTGAACAGCATGCCTTGTGCCGAGGCAGGGGCCGAAGCCGCTCCCCCGGCATAGGCGCCGTTCGTACCGTAACCCGCAGGCGGATAACTGCTCCCGCTATTGTTATAACCGGAGTTGTCATCGACCACAGGAACCGCAGCCCACGCCGCAAGCGGCGCGAGGCTGAGAGCCAGAACAGTTACAGCACGACGGCACGTTCGCATATCGAATTACTTACGCAGTTCGACGCGACGGTTCTGGGCCCAGGACTGCTCGTCGTTGCCGGTAGCAACTGGACGCTCTTCGCCGTAGGAAACCAGTTCCAGCTGAGCTGGGGAAACACCTTGCAGTACCAGGTAGCGCTGAACGGCTTTCGCACGACGCTCGCCCAGTGCCATGTTGTACTCACGAGTACCACGTTCGTCGGTGTTGCCTTCCAGAACAACGCGAGCGCCGTTTGCTTTCAGGTCTTTGGCGTGAACGTCCAGAGCGCGCATGGCTTCTGGCTTCAGGTCCGAGCTGTCGTATTCGAAGTAGAAGGTGGTGATTGCGCGCAGAGCAGCTTCTTCGCTCAGGGAACCGTCAACGGCACCGGTGTTTGCGCCGTAACCAGCGTTTGGATCAACAGCGCCTTCACCGGCGTTGTCGCCGCCTTTGGACGAGCAACCTACAGCTACAGCCATGGCCAGAGCCAGCGCAGCAAATTTACCAAACTTCAGCATTTCCATCGTGAAACTCCTAATGAACCCCAGTGTGTTAAGTAAAACGTGTAGCGCCCGCTCACTTCAGGTAAGGGGACCAGGACGGTTCTCTGACTTCGCCTTGAGCGGTAGGAAGCGGGAGCCTCACGCGCCCATTAATGGACACGAGCATCAAGACTCCCCGGCCCTGTTGGCGGGTGGCGTAGATTACCATGGTGCCGTTGGGCGCAACAGTAGGTGACTCGTCCAGAGTGCTATCAGTGAGGATCTTTACACTACCCCGCTGCAGATCCTGAGCTGCCACCTTGAAATTGGTGAAGCCATCCTGACGATGGATCATCACCAAAGTCTTTTCATCAGCCGACAGTTTCGGGTTGGCGTTGTAGTTACCTACGAACGTCACACGCTCGGCACCACCGCCACTGGCGCTGGTTTTATAGATCTGCGGCTTGCCGCCACGGTCCGAGGTGAAGTAGATGGTCGAGCCATCCTTGCCCCAGTACGGTTCGGTGTTGATGCCAGGTCCCGAGGTCACGCGGGTGATCTGACGCGAACCGAGGTTCATGACGTAGATGTCCGGGTTACCGTCTTTCGACAGTACGAACGCCAGACGCGTGCCATCCGGCGACCAGGCTGGCGCACCGTTCAGGCCTTCGAAGTTGGTGATCTGCTCGCGGCGACCGGTGTCGATGTTCTGCATGAAGATGCGCGGGCGCTTCTGTTCGAACGACACATACGCGATGCGCTTGCCATCCGGTGCGAAACGCGGCGACAGGATCGGCTCGCGCGATTGCAGCAGGGTCACTGCACGGGCGCCGTCGTAGTCGGAACGCTGCAGGGTGTAGCGGGTGTTTTTCTCGGAGAAGCGCTCGGCGGTCACGTACAGCAGACGCGTCGAGAAGGCACCGTCGATACCGGTCAGTTTCTGGAACGACTGGTCGGAGATGAAGTGCGCCATGTCACGCAGTTGCTCGGTCGTACCGGAAACACTGCCGTCAGCCACTTTTTGTTCGGTGGCAACGTTGAACAATGCCCACTGCACCTGCAGGCGACCGCCCGCTGGAGCGATGCTGCCGACCATCATGTACTGAGCACCCACCGCCTTCCAGTCACGGAAGATGATTTCGCTCGGCTGGCTTGGCTGGCTGATCATGTTGGCTTTTGGAATCGGCGAGTAATAGCCCGAGTTGCGCAAATCGTTGCCAATGATTTCAGCCATGTCATCCGGCAGCACCGCACCGCCCTGCATGCCGAACGGCACGACGGCGATCGGCGTTGCCCGATCGCTGCCGCTGGTGACCAGAATGTTCTTTTCCTCTGCCATCGCGATCCCTGCCATGCAGCAGATCACGACCAGCATTCCTCGAAGAAGGTTTCTCACAAGGCTAGATCCTCAGGTGTGAATGTCATCTTGAATGAACGATACGGAGCGAAATCGCTCGGCTTCATTCCCTGCATTTCTGTCAAACGTCCAATATTCTTCACTGCCGCGACTGCCGAAGCATCGAACGGACCATCACCACTGGACTTGGCGACGCTGACCGAAGTCACCGTGCCGTCCGGCAACATGCCGATCTGCAGTACCACCGTCATGCCTTTGCGTGCCGAAGGTGGACGTGCCCAACCTTCTGCCGCTCGTGCACGAATCAGGTCATCGAAACTGCCCGCGACTTCGTCACCCTGCTCATCGGCCAAGGCCTGCTGGCGCTGCGGCGTGTCGGAAAGCAGATCTGCCAGGGCCTGAGCCTTTTTGTCTTCGGCAGATTTGCGTGCCGCTTCCTGCGCTTTCTTCTTCGCAGCATCGGCAGCAGCTTTCTTCTTCGCGTCTTCGGCGACTTTCTTCTTCGCCTCTTCAGCTTCAGCTTTCTTCTTGGCGTCTTCGGCGGCTTTCTTTTTCGCGTCTTCGACGATTTTCTTCTTGGCTTCTTCCGCAGCGGCTTTCTTGGCCTCTTCTTCAGCGGCCTTCTTGGCTTCGTCTTCGGCTTTCTTCTTGGCTATATCAGCCAATTGTTTCTCTTCGGCCTTTTTCGCTTCGGCTTTCTTCGCGTCGTCGGCTTTCTTGGCTTCATCAGCCTTTTTCGCTTCGTCCGCTTTCTTCGCCTCGTCGGCCTTCTTGGCTTCCTCGGCCTTTTGAGCCGTTTCCTCTTTCTTTTGTTCCGCCGCCTTCACTGCTTCCTGCTCGATCTTTTTCTGTTCCATCTGCTCGACTTCGGTCTGGCGCGCGGCGGATTTCTTCGCCTCACCCGCAATCTTCTGATTGGTCTGGGTGGTTGCCTGACTTTTCGATTTCAGCTGGTACAGGGTCGCCTGGACGATCGGCTTGGCCGGCGGCAGTTCAGGCGTAAAGGCAAAACTGACGAACAGCATGCCGAACACCAGCACGTGCAGGACAATCGCCAGAACGCTGGGCCAGAAGTAGCTTTCCGAGGCGGACGGCTCTCGCTGTTGCTGCATCAGGGGGCCTCGGTAATCAGACCAACGTTACCGACCCCGGCCTTCTGCAACCCGCCCATGGCACCCATGACGGCGCCGTAGTCGACAGTCTTGTCGCCACGAATGAACACCTGGGTGCGTTTGCCGCCCTCGGTGCCGGCGCGAATGATCTTGGTCACAGCGTCAGTCATCTGTGGCAGGGTCATGGCGCGATCCTGCTGTTTCTCGGTGTCTACTTCGCTGCCAAGGTTCCAGTAGTAGGTCTTGTCAGCCTTGATCGAAATGGTCAGGACCTGAGTGTTGTTGTCCTGCGGCAAGGCTTCGCTGGAAACCTTGGGCAAATCAACTTTCACGCCCTGATTGAGCATCGGCGCGGTCACCATGAAGATGACCAGCAGGACCAACATCACGTCGATGTAGGGCACTACGTTCATCTCGGCGACCGGCTTGCGCTTTTTGCGAGCTCGAGCGATTAAAGCCATCGGGAAATACCTGCTTATTCTTCGCTGGTGTGCACTTTGCGGTGCAGGATCGCCTGGAATTCATCGGCGAAGGTGTAGTAGCGGCCCAGCAAGGTTTCGCTGCGCGCAGCGAAACGGTTGTAAGCGATAACGGCAGGGATCGCGGCGAACAGACCGATCGCGGTGGCGATCAGTGCTTCGGCGATACCCGGTGCCACGGTGGCGAGGGTCGCTTGCTGAGCGCTGGCCAGACCGCGGAAAGAGTTCATGATGCCCCACACGGTACCGAACAGACCGATGTACGGGCTGACCGAACCGACGGTGGCGAGAAACGGCAGGCTCTGCTCAAGCTTCTCTTCTTCACGCGAGATGGCGACACGCATGGCACGGGCCACACCCTCCATCACCGCTTCAGGATCGACACCTGGCTGCTGACGCAGACGGGAGAATTCCTTGAAGCCGGCACGGAAGATCTGCTCCACGCCCGAATCCGGATCCGGGTTGCTACCGGCCTGACGGTACAGCTTGGACAGATCGATACCCGACCAGAAGCGCTCTTCAAAGCTCTCCAGGGCGCGTCGACCGGCACGCAGCAGATTGCTGCGCTGAAAGATCATGATCCATGAGGTCACCGATGCGGCCACCAGGGTCAACATTACCAACTGCACCACGATGCTGGCATTGCTGACCAGGCTCCACATGGAGGAATGGTCGACGACGTTAGCTTCCACGCTTTATCTCCTGCTTTGAGTGTGTACCCGGACCGACCGCGTCGGCGAAGGCCGCCCGCAAGTCTTCGGGAAGGGCCCGGGGTTTCAAACTGTCGGTGCGCACACAGGCCACCAGAAACTGCCCTTCGCAGAGCAGCACATTATCCGTCGCCCGCCTGACCTGCTGCTTGAAGCGCAGGCTGGCACGGTTCAATTCGGTTACATCAGCGCTTACCAGCAATTCGTCGTCCAGTCGCGCCGGCGCGTGGTAACGCGCTTCGCTGGAATGCACGACGAACAACAGATCCTCCCCGGCCAGCGCAGATTGGGCAAAGCCCAGCTCTCGGAGCCGCTCGGTTCGAGCCCGTTCCATAAACTTGAGGTAATTAACGTAATACACGATGCCGCCCGCATCGGTGTCCTCGTAATAAACGCGACAACGATGTGCGAACGGCCCAAGCCCGTTTTGCGCGCGCATACTCTAGTGCTTACTCCTCAGGTTGCCAATCCGGCGATACAACTGTTTTTCGTGGTTTCAAAGCTTTAACGCAAAAGTACCGTGCTCTGACAGTACAAACCCTGAATAAATCGCCAACAAATGTGTATCAATCGTCCGCAGCATCGAGAAACTCGTCTGCCACGGGCATCTCGCCCATGCGTGACGGGATGTTCAAACCGAAATGCAGATACGCATGTCGGGTCACTACCCTGCCCCGCGGCGTACGCATGATGTAGCCTTGCTGAATCAGATACGGCTCGAGTACGTCCTCGATGGTGTGGCGCTCTTCACTGATCGCCGCCGCCAGGCTGTCGATACCGACCGGGCCGCCATCGAACTTCTCGATCATCGTCAGCAACAGGCGTCGGTCCTGATGATCGAAACCGTGTTCGTCGACATCCAGCAGGTTCAACGCCAGGTCCGCCACCGACTTGGTGATGTGCCCCTTGGCGCGGACTTCAGCGAAATCGCGTACCCGACGCAGCAAACGGTTGGCAATGCGCGGCGTGCCACGAGCGCGACGAGCGATCTCGAACGAGCCTTCCGGGTCCAGCGGCAGCCCGAGAATGCTCGCCGAACGGCTGACGATCGTCGCCAGATCCGCCGTGCTGTAGAACTCCAGGCGCTGGACGATACCGAAGCGGTCACGCAGTGGATTGGTCAGCATGCCGGCGCGGGTGGTGGCGCCGACCAGGGTGAACGGCGGCAGGTCGAGCTTGATCGAACGCGCCGCCGGCCCTTCGCCGATCATGATGTCGAGCTGGAAATCTTCCATGGCCGGGTACAGCACTTCTTCGACAATTGGCGACAGGCGATGGATTTCGTCGATGAACAACACGTCGTGCGGCTCGAGATTGGTCAGCAGCGCCGCCAGATCCCCCGGACGCTCCAGCACCGGGCCGGAGGTGCTCTTGATCGACACGCCCATCTCTTCGGCGATGATATTGGCCAGCGTGGTTTTACCCAGCCCCGGCGGGCCGAAAATCAGCGTGTGGTCCAGCGACTCGCTGCGGCCACGCGCAGCCTGGATGAACAACTCCATCTGCTCGCGCACGGTCGGCTGGCCAATGTAGTCGGCCAGGCTGACCGGGCGAATGGCGCGGTCCTGGACTTCTTCGCGCTCGCGCGGGCTGTGCGCAGCGGCGATCAGACGATCAGCTTCAATCACTTAAATCATTCCCTTCAGGGCGCGGCGGATCATGTCTTCACTGCTCAGGTTCTTGTCCTTGATGGCGGAAATCGCCTTGCTCGCTTCCTGCGGCTTGTAGCCCAGGGAAATCAGCGCGCTGACCGCATCGTTTTCGGCGGTATTGACCGGCGCCGGGCCGTCCGGCTGATTCGGCACCAGCGCAAACATGGCCGGCGAGGTTTCCCAGGCCTTGAAGCGATCCTTCAATTCGACCAACAGGCGTTCGGCGGTTTTTTTGCCGACACCTGGCACCTTGGTCAGCGCCGAGGTGTCCTGCGACTGCACGCAACGGATCAGCTCGTCGACCTCCAGGCTCGACATCAGTGCCAGGGCCAATTTCGGCCCGACACCATTGAGCCTTATCAACTCGCGGAAAAAGTCTCGCTCACGCTTGCCGGCAAAACCATAGAGCAACTGCGCATCTTCGCGTACGACCAGATGGGTATGCAGGGTCAGCGGTTCACCGACAGACGGCAGGCGATAGAGGGTGGTCATGGGCACTTCCAGCTCATACCCGAGGCCGTTTACATCCAGAATCAGGTGCGGCGGCTGTTTCTCAACCAGGGTGCCGCGCAAGCGTCCAATCACGTTTCAGATCCTTGAGCGTTGGCCAGCCGTGGGCTGGCGACTGTCGAAAGGCGAAATTCGCGCCGACGACACAGGCGCATGAATCCGCTTTCAGGAAAATTGCTGCTGATGCTATCAGAGACGCAGGCGCCCGCCACGACTGCGTGCGGTCCCCAGGCCGTGCGGTAGCAGACTGGAACGCGTGTGCGCATGGCAAATGGCGATTGCGAGGGCATCGGAAGCGTCGATCTGCGGTTTGCTGGTCAGTTTCAGCATGTGCATGACCATCATTTGCACTTGTTCTTTATTGGCGGCGCCGGTACCCACCACGGCCTGCTTGACCTGAGTGGCCGTGTACTCGGCAATTTCCAGGCACTCTTCGGCGCCCGCAACGATAGCCGCCCCACGGGCCTGGCCGAGCTTGAGCGCCGAGTCGGCATTTTTCGCCATGAAGACCTTTTCGATGCCCATGGTCACCGGGCCGTAAGTCTGGATGATTTCGCGCACGCCGCGATAAACAATCTGCAAACGCTCGTGCAACTCGCCCGCACCGGTACGGATGCAGCCAGACGCCACATAAATGCAGCCACCCCGTCCGGTATCGCGAACAATCCCGTAACCGGTAATGCGCGAGCCGGGGTCGATACCAAGAATTAAAGTCATAGGCCTGCTGGTTCGAAATAACACAAAAACAAATGTGGGAGCTGGCTTGCCAGCGATGACGGAGTGTCAGGCGCCATCAATGCTGATGCGCCGACGCCATCGCTGGCAAGCCAGCTCCCACATTGAAGCCTAGTCGCTCTTAACCGAGCTGAGCGGCGACGTCTTCTGGAATGTCCGCATTGGAATAGACGTTCTGCACGTCATCCAGGTCTTCCAGCATGTCGATCAGCTTGAGCACCTTCTCCGCACCTTCCAGATCCAGCTCGGCGCTGGTGGTCGGCTGCATGACGATTTCCGCGTCGTCGCCCTTGAATCCGGCCGCTTCCAGCGCGTTACGCACTGCGTAGAAGCTGGTGAACGACGTGAACACATCGATCGAGCCGTCCTCGTGCGTGACGACGTCATCGGCGTCAGCCTCAAGCGCCGCTTCGGTCAGCGCGTCTTCGTCAACGCCCGGCGCGAAGCTGATCTGGCCCTTGCGTTCGAACAGATACGCCACCGAACCGTCGGTGCCGAGGTTGCCGCCGCATTTGCTGAACGCGTGGCGCACCGCCGCAGCGGTACGATTGCGGTTGTCGGTCATGCACTCGACCATCACCGCCACGCCGCCCGGGCCGTAGCCTTCGTAGGTCAGCTCTTCAACGTTGTCCGCCTCGGTCGCACCGGCGCCGCGCGCAACGGCGCGGTCGATGATGTCGCGGCTCATGTTCGCGCTCAACGCCTTGTCCAGGGCCAGACGCAGACGTGGGTTGGAACCGGGATCACCGCCGCCCTGACGGGCCGCAACGGTCAGTTCGCGGATCCACTTGGTGAAGATCTTGCCCCTCTTGGCATCCTGACGTTCTTTGCGGTGCTTGATGTTCGCCCACTTGGAATGACCTGCCATAACTCGCTCCGAATTCTCTTTGAAACGTTGCCCGCCCTGCGCTCGCAGCGGCCGGCAAACACAAAAATCTCGACCTGTTCTTTATAGAAAGAAAAAAGGCGCATCCGAAGATGCGCCTTCAGGCCCGTCTTACTCAGCCTTTGGCGTTTCGCGCAAACGAATGTGCAGCTCGCGCAAGGCCTTGGCATCCACCACGCCCGGAGCCTGCGTCATCACGTCGGCAGCACTCTGAGTTTTCGGGAAGGCGATCACTTCACGGATCGACTGGGCGCCGGTCATCAGCATCACCAGACGGTCCAGACCGAAGGCCAGACCACCGTGCGGCGGTGCACCGTACTTCAGCGCGTCGAGCAGGAAGCCGAACTTCTCTTCCTGTTCCGCTTCGTTGATGCCCAGCAGGCGGAATACCGCTTGCTGCATTTCCTTGCGGTGAATACGGATCGAACCGCCGCCCAGCTCGGTGCCGTTCAATACCATGTCGTAGGCGCGCGACAGTGCGCCGGCCGGGTTGGCCTCGAGCTCCTGCGGGGTGCACTTCGGTGCAGTGAACGGGTGGTGCAGCGCCGAGAAGCTGCCGTCGTCGTTCTCTTCGAACATCGGGAAGTCGACGACCCACATTGGCGCCCACTCGCAGGTCAGCAGCTTGAGGTCGTGACCGAGCTTGATGCGCAGCGCGCCCAGGGCTTCGCTGACGATCTTGGCCTTGTCGGCACCGAAGAACACGATGTCGCCATCGACCGCGCCGACGCGATCAAGGATCACGTTGAGCTTGTCTTCAGGGATGTTCTTGACGATCGGCGATTGCAGACCGTCAACACCGGCCGCGCGCTCGTTGACCTTGATGTAGGCCAGGCCCTTGGCGCCGTAGATGCCGACGAACTTGGTGTAGTCGTCGATCTGCTTGCGCGGCATGCTCGCCCCGCCTGGAACGCGCAGTGCGGCAATGCGGCACTTCGGATCGTTGGCCGGACCGCTGAACACCTTGAATTCGACTTCCTTGAGCTGGTCGGCAACGTCCACCAGTTCCAGCGGAATACGCAGGTCCGGCTTGTCGGAACCGTAGCGGCGCATGGCTTCTTCGAAGGTCATGTGCGGGAATTCGCCGAATTCCAGATCCAGCACTTCCTTGAACAGGTTGCGGATCATTTGCTCGGTCAGGCCCATGATCTCTTTTTCATCGAGGAAGCTGGTCTCGATGTCGATCTGGGTGAATTCCGGCTGACGGTCGGCGCGCAGGTCTTCGTCGCGGAAGCACTTGGCGATCTGGTAGTAACGATCGAAGCCGGCCACCATCAGCAGTTGCTTGAACAGCTGCGGCGATTGCGGCAGGGCGAAGAAAGAACCGGCGTGAGTACGGCTTGGCACCAGGTAGTCACGCGCACCTTCAGGGGTGGCACGGGTCAGGATCGGTGTTTCGACGTCGAGGAAACCGTTTTCGTCGAGGAAGCGACGGATGCTGGTGGTCATGCGCGAACGCAGACGCAGCTTCTCGGCCATTTCCGGACGACGCAGGTCGAGGAAGCGATAACGCAGACGGGTTTCTTCGCCGACGTCGGAAAACTCGTTGAGCGGGAACGGCGGGGTTTCCGACTCGTTCAGCACTTCCAGTTCGTAGCCCAGCACTTCGATCATGCCCGAGGCCATGTTGGCGTTGGTTGCGCCAGCAGGACGCAGACGCACCTTGCCGGTGATCTTCACCACGTATTCGCTGCGCACGCGATCGGCGGCGGCAAAGCTCTCGGCGCGATCCGGATCGAAGACCACCTGGGCCAGACCGTCACGATCACGGATGTCGAGGAAAATCACCCCGCCGTGGTCGCGACGACGGTGAACCCATCCGCAAAGGGTAATTTCCTGACCTTCCAGGCTTTCGTTCAGTTGGCCGCAATAGTGGCTGCGCATCATGATAATGGTTCGCTTCTCGTCATTCGATATTCGGTGGAGATCCCGTTGCTCAAGCAATGCGGAAACTCACGCGTGTCGTTCGTTCAGGGCTTGAACCCTAGTCAGCTTTGTCGCCACCGGCCAGATTCTTCTTGGCTCCGGTCTTGAAATCGGTCTCGTACCAACCGTTGCCGCTGAGGCGAAAACCCGGCATGGACAGCTGTTTCTTCAGTTCGGGCGCCTGACAGGCAGGGCAGTCGACCAGCGGTGCGTCGCTGATCTTCTGAATGGCTTCCAACTGATGACCACAGGAAGCACATTGGTAATCGTACATCGGCATGGAGGTGTCTCGGCGATCAGATTGCTGCCGCGCGCAGGGCTTTGCGGCGAAAGAGCGGGATTATATCGATTAAATGCGGCCTGTGCAGCCGGTAAGCTGCACAGGCCGCGACCTCGTTTACATGTGCCGTATCAGAGCGAATCGGACCGCGCCTCCTGACCAATGCCGTTCATCACACACACAACCCGCACCAGTGCGCTGAAATTCTTCACCCCGCCGTGACGCAGATGCACCTCACGGTCGACGTGAGACAACAGCGAGCTGATCGAACAGCAGTTGTCCGCCGCCATCGAGCCGAGGATATTCCAGTAGACCTGCTCAAGACGCAGGCAGGTGGCGTAACCGTTCAGGCGTACGGACCTCGACAATGGCCTGATCAGCGCCATGTCGAATCCGCTGACGAACGGATCGACCTTTAAAGCATGTGGCGCGCCGACTCTGCGGTCGCCGCGCCTGTCTCCTTCAACCATATCGCTGACACTCCTTTGTCATCTCTGCTTGTCTGAAAAAGTCACATCCTGTGGCTTTTATAAAAGCGCAGACACAAAGTTATAGCCAGACGACTTGTAGACCGTCGCCGTAGGATAAGCCAACGATACAAGTAAGACTTTGCTCGGGTACGCAGGCCTTGGGAGACAAGGCCTGCGTACGGCAATCAGGCTTCGAGCAATGCGCGCAGCATCCACGCGGTCTTCTCGTGCACCTGCATGCGCTGGGTCAGCAGGTCGGCGGTCGGTTCATCGCTGACCTTGTCGAGCAGCGGGAAAATCCCGCGCGCCGTGCGGGTCACCGCTTCCTGGCCTTCGACCAGTTGTTTGATCATGTCTTCGGCGCTCGGCACGCCCTCCTCTTCCTTGATGGAAGACAGACGTGCGTAGGTGGCGTAGGCGCCCGGCGCCGGAAAACCCAGGGCGCGGATACGCTCGGCGATCGAGTCCACCGCCAGCGCCAGTTCGTTGTATTGCTCTTCGAACATCAGATGCAGGGTACGGAACATCGGGCCGGTGACGTTCCAGTGGAAGTTATGGGTTTTCAGATACAGCACGTAGGTGTCCGACAACAGACGCGACAGTCCTTCGACGATGGACTTGCGGTCTTCTTCACTAATACCGATATCGATTGCCATGGTGACCTCCTGAGGGCGATTGATTTCATCCAAAAGATGCAGGCCCACTCTAGCAAGGCTGCCGCCACCCCGCAGCCCCGATCAAACGCTTGCACTGCGACAAAACGACCAACGCACTGCCACTGGCCGGGCTGATTTGAGTCGCCGCAGGCTTTGCTGTTAAATAGGCGATGTGTCGCCATGCCCCGTTTTTCGGGGTGTTCGCGCATAGGCTGATGCCGTGAACGTGTCCACCGCCTCTTTTTTTGTTCCGAAGCGAACCGTCCGCCTTCAGCTCTTCCTTGTGAGCCGTCATAAACGTGAGCCAATCAAAATGTTGAAAATCGTCCACCTGCTGATGGGCGCAGCGGCCTTGCTGCTGTCGTTCATACCCAGCTTGAAATCCGAAGCCGTTCCCTACCTGCAACAACCCGATGCACTTTACCTGGCCTTTTTCGGCCTGCTGAACCTGATCCTTGCGCCAGTAATTCCCTACTGGAACAAAGGCCCGCGTCAGCATCTGCAAAACCTGGTCAGCGCTCTTCTGGTACTGACCGTCGTCCTGCAAACCCTGACCCTGATCGCACCGATGCCGGTCATTGCCGGCCAGCCTGCCGTGCTGTTCAGCCTGGTGATCGCACTGGTTGCGGTGGTCGTGCACCTGGCGGTGAGCTTCTATCGTTCTTCACCGGCCGCCGCGCCGACCAGCTACGACATGACCAACCGTGATACTGGCACCGTCAAATGGTTCAACACCTCCAAAGGCTTCGGCTTTATCTCGCGCGATTCCGGCGATGATATTTTCGTGCACTTCCGTGCGATCCGTGGCGAAGGTCACCGCGTTCTGGTCGAAGGCCAGCGCGTGGAGTTCTCGGTGATGAACCGCGACAAGGGCCTGCAAGCCGAGGACGTCATCGCCGCGCTGCCGCGCCGCTGACCCAAAGCAAAAAACCGCGAACAGCCTGGCTGCTCGCGGTTTTTTTATGCCTGCATGAAATCAATAATGCGGCGGCGGTGCGTCTTCTTCGAAAGAACCGAACTGCCCGACCATTTCTTCCTGGCGCTTGAGCAGTGCCGCCATCTGCAGCTGCAGGCGCTCGACCACGCGCTGCTGCTCCACCAGAACGTCATTCAACGCCTGAATCGTATCGTCCTGAAAGGCCAGCCGGCTCTCCAGATCGGTAACGCGTTGTTCCAGAGTCATGACTCAGCCCTCCACAAAAGTGAAATCGTCGGTCAGCACCAGGCGCAGGCGCTCGCGGATGGCGGCGACCTGTTCTGCACTGTAGGCCAGGGCCGGATGCTTGCCCCAGACCGGCGCCGGCCAGGCGGCATCATCGTGTTTGCGCACGATGACATGCATGTGCAACTGGCTGACAACGTTGCCCAAGGTGGCGACGTTCAGTTTGTCGGCATCGAACGAATCCTTGAGCAGCTCGGCCAGCGTGGTGGTTTCCTGCCAGAGTTGCTGCTGATCAGCGACATCCAACTGAAACAACTCGCTGATATCCTCGCGACGCGGCACCAGGATGAACCACCGGTACTGGCTATCGTTGGACAGCAGCAAGCGGCAAAGCGGGAAATCACCGATGACCAGCGTGTCCTGTTGAAGTCGTGAATCTAAAGCAAACACTGCGCGCACTCCCGGCTGATCGACATATTCAGCTTAGCGGCGATCACTGTGGACGGCCCGCCAAGCGACAGGCGTGCAGCATACCTGTGAATGCGCGAGCCTTCACGACAGCGCGGCCTGCTATCGTCGAGCTGGCGCCCCGACATGGGACATTTGCGAGCGCTACGCACCAACACGGAACCCATACCCATCGCCATCCCGGTGAAATGCTCGACACACGCCCTATGCTCGGCCTCTCAAGCGCCAAAAGCAGCGGGAAGTCGAACAGGGGCAGAAAATTATTTGCACCAAAATCGCACAACACGTCTACGCTCAGTGCGTCGGGCATCCGCCGAATACTCACTGACGGGGTGAACGGGTAACGTTTTTGGTTGTCACGCGCGCGAACCAGCGTGACAACACCATGGCAGGGCTGACGTCAAGCGCAGAAAAAAACAGGGTTGAAGCCCCCGTTTCACAAGGTTTTCACAAATGCAGAGAGAGGTTCGGGAAAATAACCGCAAGGAAAACGCGGTTTGAGCACGCTTGTTGCATTCGTACTCGTATGGACTATAAGCGCACCACCGGAAGTGGATGCCTAAGCCCCATAAAAACAGTGGCAGGGTTGCCCGATGGAGATTCAAGTGTTTTGCCAGGGACTCTTTTTTACCGATGCAAAAAGGCCCATGAACAGCGAGAAAGTTGTCAGTCCGGCTGCGTCGGTACTGTGAATTTGCGACATCCATCCAGTCATTCGCGACAACGTCGTAAAGAAGCTGAAAGGTTGAATTCGCAAGTATCGCCAACATTGTCGGCGTGATATAAGTTTGCGCCGACACAAAAAGAAAGAGCCGCCCAGATAATAAAACAGGTGGGACGGCAGTACTCTTCTAAAACCAAAGGAGCAAATCACGATGCGCGTGATGAAGTGGAGCATGATCGCACTGGCAGTTGCAGCAGCTGCCGGTTCTCAGTTGGCTACGGCCGCACCGTTCGTTAGTGACCAGGCAGAGGCCAAGGGCTTCGTTGAAGACGCCAAAGCTGACTTGCTGATTCGTAACTATTACTTCAACCGCAATAACAAGAATGGCGGCAACGACCAGAAAGACTGGACCCAGGGTATCTGGGGCAACTTCAGCTCCGGTTACACCCAAGGCACCGTAGGCGTGGGCATTGATGCCTTCGGTTATCTGGCCATCAAACTCGATGGCGGTGACGGCACTGGTGGCACCGGCAACATGAGCCGCGATGCCGATGGCGAAGTCAACGACAGCCAGGGCAAAGCCGGTGCTGCGGTCAAGTTCCGCGTATCGAAAACCGAGCTGAAAGTGGGCGACATGCAGCCGAGCACCTCTCCAGTGTTCGCAGTCGGTGGTTCCCGTATCCTCCCGCAAACTGCCAGCGGCTTCCAGCTGCAGAGCAGCGAAATCAAAGACCTTGATCTCGAGGCCGGCCACTTCTACTCGGGTACCAGCCAGGACCGTAACTCCCGCGAAGGTGGTCTGTACGCCAACTACGCTGGCGAAGAAGCCAACACCATCGACTACTTCGGCGGCAAGTACGGCATCACCGAAAACCTGAGCGCATCGCTCTACGGCGCCAAGCTGGAAGACATCTGGAACCAGTACTACGCCAACGTGAACCTCACCACGCCTTTCAGTGGTGACACCTCGCTGAACACCGACTTCAACATCTACCGCACCACCGACACCGGTGACGCGAAAGCCGGCGATATCAGCAACACCACGTTCTCCCTGGCAACCGCTCTTTCGTTCCTGAAAGCGCACACCATTACCCTGGCCTTCCAGAAGGTCAACGGTGACACGCCTTTCGACTACATCGGCGTGGGCAAGAACAACCGTGGTGGCGACTCGATCTTCCTCGCCAACTCCATTCAGTACTCTGACTTCAACGGTCCGAACGAGAAATCCGCTCAGATCCGTTATGACATCAAAATGGCCGAGTACGGCGTTCCAGGTCTGAGCTTCATGACCCGTTACGTTAAAGGCTGGGACATCGATGGCACTAACACCCCAACTGGCAGCGCTTACGCTGGCCTGTACGGTGAAGATGGCAAGCACAACGAGACCAACCTGGAAGCCAAGTACGTTGTTCAGTCTGGCCCGGCAAAAGATCTCTCCTTCCGCATTCGTCAAGCATGGCACCAGGCTAACGCTGACCAGGGCGAAGGCGACATCAAAGAGTTCCGTCTGATCGTTGACTACCCGCTGTCGCTGTTGTAATCGCATCCAGTTAGTTTGCGATAACAAATAAAAAGGCCCATCTCAGGATGGGCCTTTTTTATTGCTGCTGTATTCAACTGCGTTGACTGCCGAGTCAGACAGTTAATTAGCAACCTATCATTTAGTTGCCGGTTCCTGCATTACACGAATAACCCGCTGCGGAAAAGGAATATCAATCCCGGCGGCTTTCAGGCGATCGCGCGACAGTTCATTGAACATGAACATAACATCCCAGTAGTCGGCAGTTTTAACCCAGACCCGCAAGGAAACCGTGATCGAACTGTCACCCAGTGTCGAAATTACCGCCTGTGGCTCAGGGTCCTGCAATACGCGCTCATCCTTGGCCAGGTCCAGCAACACCTGACGGGCTTTTTGCAGGTCTGCTTCGTAATCGACACCGACATCGAACACAACCTTGCGCGTCGGCTGACGATTGGTGTTGGTGATGATGCCGTTCGACAGATTGCCGTTGGGCAGGATGATGGTCTTGTTGTCGCCGGTACGCAGCACGGTGTGAAAAATCTGGATGCTGTCGACAGTGCCCGCCACGCCTTGGGCTTCGATCCAGTCTCCGATGCGGAACGGCCGGAACAGCAGAATCAGCACGCCACCGGCGAAGTTCGCCAGGCTGCCCTGCAACGCCAGACCAATGGCCAGACCGGCCGCACCGATGGCCGCGACGAACGAGGTGGTTTCCACGCCGATCATCGACGCGACGCTGACGATCAGCAGTACCTTGAGAATGATGTTCGCCAGGCTGCTGATGAAGCCTTGCAGCGCCAGATCGGCATTGCGCAGGGCCAATAGACCGCCGAGCTTTTGCGTGACCTTATTGATCAGCCACCAGCCGATGGCCAGGGTAATCACCGCCAGCAGCACGCGGCTGCCGTACTCCATGATCATCGGAATCCACGCCTGGGACGCCTTGACCAGGTGGTCCACCTCAGCATTCAAATCCATGTTCTTTCTCCTGATTTCCGGCTTCCCGGGGTGTACACAAAATAATGTGGGAGCGAGCCTGCTCGCGAATGCGGTGTGTCATTCAAAGATGAATTGACCGACACCTTGCATTCGCGAGCACACTCGCTCCCACACAGTCACAGAGCAGTTTAGTCGCGGAAATTGTTGAACTGCAGCGGCATGCCGAATTCCTTGGCGCGCAGCGCCGCGATGGCTTCCTGCAGGTCGTCGCGCTTCTTGCCGGTCACACGTACTTGCTCGCCCTGGATGGCGGCCTGCACTTTCAATTTGGCTTCCTTGATGTGGCCGACAATCTTCTTCGCCAGTTCCTTGTCGATGCCTTCCTTGAGCACGGCGTCCTGCTTCATCAGCTTGCCCGAGGCATAGGCATCCTTGACCTCAAGGCACTGCACGTCGATCTTGCGCTTGACCAGCGCCAGCTTGAGGATCTCGATCATCGCCTCGAGCTGGAATTCAGCCTCGGCGGTCAGGCTGACGGTCAGGTCCTTTTCCTTGAACTCGAAGCTGCCTTTGCCTTTCAGGTCATAACGACGGTCGAGCTCCTTCACGGCGTTCTCGACCGCGTTGGTGAGCTCGTGTTTGTCCAGTTCGGATACCACGTCGAACGACGGCATGTAATCTCTCCAATAAAAAGGCGCGCTCGATGGTGATGGAGCGCGCTTGGCTTGCGGTTAAAATCGGGCTCATTATAACGGGTCTTTTCCCACCGATACGGCGCGCCGCACATGCCTGCAAGCAATCGAGCAAAAAACTGATGTCAACTCCCTGGCATGTATTGGGCGCCGGCAGTCTCGGCACGTTATGGGCGACCCGCCTGGCCCGCGCGGGCCTGCCGGTGCGGTTGATCGTGCGCGACCAGACGCGTTTGCGCAGCTACGAGGCCGCCGGTGGACTGACCCTGGTAGAAAACGGACAAGCCAGTACCCATGCAGTTCCCGCTGAAACCGCAGACCACCCCGCGCCGATCCGCCGCCTGCTGGTGGCGTGCAAGGCGTACGACGCTGAAAGCGCCGTCGCCCGCATCGCCCCGCGTCTTGCAATGGATGCCGAGCTGATCCTGCTGCAGAACGGCCTCGGCAGTCAGGACGCGGTCGCCGCCCAAGTGCCGCATGCACGTTGCATCAGCGCCTCGAGCACCGAAGGTGCATTCCGTGATGGCGACTGGCGCGTGGTGTTTGCCGGTCATGGTTTCACCTGGCTCGGCGATGCCGCAAATCCATTGGCGCCGATCTGGCTGGACGATCTGCAAGCGGCCAATATTCCCCATGAATGGACCGCCGACATCCTCACTCGCCTGTGGCGCAAACTGGCGCTCAACTGCGCGATCAACCCGCTGACGGTGTTGCACGACTGCCGTAACGGCGGATTGACCGAGCATCACTGCGAAGTCGCCACGCTGTGTGGCGAGCTGGCCGAATTGCTTGAACGCTGTGGCCAACCGGCTGCGGCGGACAGTCTGCAAGCGGAAGTCGAGCGGGTGATTCACGCCACCGCGGCCAATTACTCCTCGATGTACCAGGACGTCGCCAACCATCGCCGTACCGAAATCAGTTACCTGTTGGGCCACGCCTGCAAAGTTGCCGAGCGCCATCAGGTTAACCTGCCGCACCTGCAACAATTGCAGCAGCGCCTGATCGGCCATCTGCGCAGCCTCGGATTGCCCAGCGACTGAGCAGCGGCTACGCTGGCGACTTGTTCCTTTGCTGCGATAAACCTGATGCCATTGCGCCAGCGCCTCGAAAACCTGCCGGTCGGCCAGAAATTACTGGCTGCCCTGCTGGTGTTGTTGACCACGGTTCTGCTGGTCGCCAACCTGACCTTCATCAGCGCCGCCTATTACATCTCCCAGGAAAGCATGGCCCCGCAGGCCTTGCAGACCATCGGCCGGCTGATCTCCAACCCGAGCCTGGTCAGCGAAGCCCTGCAATCTCCGCAAAGTGCCGAACGCCTGCTCAAGGAGCTCGACAGCTATTCACCGCTGCGCGCCGCCGCCCTCTATGACGGCAAAGGGCAACGTCTGGCGCAAGTGCAGCGCGGCGACAAACTCAGCCTGCCGGAGCATTACCGCCACGTCGAGGCGTGGCAATTGACCGAGTTTCGCAGCAACCAACTGATCACCCTGCCCCGTCCCGGCACCTCACCGGGCCACCTGTTGCTGGTCGCCAGCAGCGAATTGCCGATGGCGTTCTACACCGGTACGTTGACCGCAAGCCTTGGCATTCTGATTTTCAGCGTGCTGCTGTGGCTGGTGATTGCCCGGCAGATCAAACGCCTGATCACCCGGCCGATCCATCAGCTCGAGGAGCTGTCGCGGCAGGTTACGCGTGAAGAGAACTACGCTTTGCGCGCCGCGCGCGGCAATCACGATGAAATCGGCAGCCTGGCCGAGGCGTTCAACACCATGCTGTCGCGCATCGAAGCGCGCGAGCAGCAGCTCAAGCGTGCCCGCGATGATTCGCAAGCGGCTTACGATCAGGCCCAGGGGCTGGCGGAAGAAACCCGCCACACCAATCGCAAACTGGAACTGGAAGTCCAGGTGCGCAGCAAGATCGAGAAGAAGCTCACCGGTTTCCAGAATTACCTCAACAGCATCATCGACTCGATGCCCTCGGCGCTGATCGCCCTCGACGAGCAGCTCTACGTCACCCAATGGAACCAGGAAGCCAGCGCCCTCTCCGGCACGCGTCTGGACGAAGCGCTGAACCAGCCGATCTTCCTTGCCTTCGAACCGCTCAAGCCGTTTCTGCCGCAACTCAAGCAGACCGTCGAGCAGCACACCGTGGCGAAAATCGAGCGGGTCACCTGGTTCAAGGATGAAGAGCCGAAGCACTACGCGCTGACCTTTTATCCGCTGATGGGCGGTGCCGGGCGCGGCGTGGTGATCCGCATCGATGACATCACCCAGCGCCTGTCGCTGGAAGAAATGATGGTGCAGTCGGAAAAAATGCTCTCGGTCGGTGGCCTCGCCGCCGGCATGGCCCACGAGATCAATAACCCGCTGGGGGCGATCCTGCACAACGTGCAAAACATCCGCCGACGCCTGTCCGCGGATCTGCCGAAGAACCTGGAAACCGCCGAACAACTGGGCATCGAACTGGACACGGTCAACCGCTACCTGCAAGGGCGCGAAGTGCCGCAACTGCTCGATGGCATTCAACAGGCCGGTGCGCGAGCGGCGAAAATCGTTACACACATGCTCAGTTTCAGCCGCCGCAGCACTCGGCAAATGGCCCCGTGCGACTTGCCGGCACTGATCGACCAAGCCGTGGAAATCGCTGGCAACGACTTCGATCTGGCCATCGGTTTCGACTTCAAGGGCCAGGCGATCATCCGCCAGTTCGACCCGGCGCTCGGCCCGGTGCCGGGCACCGCCAACGAGCTCGAGCAGGTGCTGCTCAATTTGCTGAAAAACGCCGCACAAGCCATTCACCAGCGCGAAGACGACCGCGAGCCGGGACGCATCATCTTGCGCACCAGACTCAATCCGCCCTGGGCCGAAATTCAGGTCGAAGACAACGGCATCGGCATGAGCGAGAGCGTGCGCAAACGCACCTTCGAGCCGTTCTTCACCACCAAGGAAATCGGCCAGGGCACCGGGCTGGGCCTGTCGGTGTCGTACTTCATCATCACCAACAATCACAAAGGGCAGATGGAAGTGCAGTCCGCGCCGGGCCAGGGCACCTGTTTCACCTTGCGTCTGCCACTGACCCAGCCAACACCCATCGCCGCTGAAAACCATCAACTACCGAGGTAACCCATGGGCTTTCGCCTGTCGAAAATCTACACCCGCACCGGCGACACCGGCGAAACCGGCCTGGGCGATGGCCGTCGCGTGCCCAAGGATCATCCACGCATCGAAGCGATCGGCGAAGTCGATACGCTGAACAGTCAGGTCGGCGTGCTGCTGGCCGGATTGATCGCCGAGCGTGAAAGCTGCCCGGGGCTGAATGAGCTGATCGAGGTGTTGACGCCCTGTCAGCATCGCCTGTTTGATTTGGGTGGCGAACTGGCAATGCCGGAATATCAAGCCTTGAACGCAGCGGAAATCGAACGTCTGGAAGCGGCGATCGACGTGTGGAATGAAGAGTTGGGGCCGCTGGAGAATTTCATCTTGCCCGGTGGCTCAATGCTCATCGCTCAAGCGCATGTGTGCCGCAGCCTGGCGCGCAGTGCCGAGCGGCGTTGCCAGCATCTGAATGCGCTGGAACCGCTGGCCGGGGTTGGCCTGGCGTATATCAATCGGTTGTCGGATTTGCTGTTTGTTGCGGCAAGGTTGATTGCGCGGCGGCAAGGGGTGGCGGAGATTTTGTGGCAGGCGGCGGCAAAACCCCAGGATAAGTAGCGTTTGAAAGTCCGCTTCGCGAGCAGGCTCACTCCTACAGTTGACCGTATTCCAACTGAAGAAACGCGATCAAATGTAGGAGTGAGCCTGCTCGCGATGGGGCCATCAGCCTTTACAGAGACTCAGGCCAGAACGCGCGAATCCCCGCGACACCCTGCGCCCCGACACTCCAGGCCTTGTCCCGCTCCGCAGGCCCTACTCCACCGAGCAAAAACACCGGTTTGCTGAAACCCTCGATCAAAGTCTCTGCCTGTTCCCACCCTAATGGCTGAGCATCCGGGTGGGTCAGCGTCGGCTGCACCGGCGACAGGGTGACGAAATCCACCCCCATCTGCTCGGCCAGCGCCAGCTCTTCGGCGTTGTGGCACGACGCGGCCAGCCAACGCTCTGCCGGCAACGGCCGCCCCGCCGCTGCGTATTTGCGCAACTGCGCCGAGGTGATGTGCCAGCCGGCCGACGGGAAATCGCCGAGCCATTCGAACGGCCCCTTGATCATCAATTGCGCCTTGCCGGCACACAGGCCGACCGCATCCACCGCCAGATCGCGGTACTTGGGGTCGTAGCCATTCGGCGCACGCAACTGAATCAGCTTGATGCCACCCGCAATCGCCTTCTGGATCCCGCGCAGCAGCGCCGGGGTTTCCAGATCCTCGGGGGTGATCAGGTACTCGGCGGGCAAACGCGCCGCGGCGACGATCGGCTGGTTGGCCGCGGGGAACTCGTAATTCACCAGCTCCTTCGCCGTGACCCAAGCCAACGGCTGGCCCTCGGCGCCATGCGGTTCGCCAGTGAATGCCGAGACTTCCCAGACATCCAGCAACACTTGTTTGTCCGGATAATCGTGGCGAACCTTGATCAGCGGCCGGGCAGCGCCAACGACGATGCCCAGTTCCTCGTTCAACTCCCGCGCCAGCGCGCTTTCAACCGATTCGTCAGCCTCGACCTTACCGCCGGGAAATTCCCACAGACCACCCTGATGCTGGGTGTCGGCGCGGCGAGCGATGAGGATTTTGCCGCTGGCGTCACGAATGACCGCCGCGGCGACGTGAACGCGTTTCACGGCTTCAATTCCTCCAGTCCGGCCTTCTGCCACGCTTTGAATGCAGGCCATTGGTAGACGGTTTCAACATAGGCTTCGTCAGTGGCCGGCAGTTGCACTTGATAGGTGCGCAGGCGTACGGCGATCGGCGCGAAAAAAGCATCCGCCAGGCTTACGCGACCGAACAGGTACGGCCCTTCTTCGGTCGCCGCTGCACGACATTCCGCCCACAAGGCGAGCATGCGCTCGATGTCGACCTTCACTTCTGGCGGCACCGGATCGAGCGGCGCGTCGTGATTGAGGTTGAACGGCATGTGATTGCGCATGGCGAAGAAGCCGCTGTGCATCTGCGCGCAGGCAGAGCGGGCCTGTGCGCGGGCGAAAATATCGCTCGGCCAGAGCTGCTCGGAGGGGAATTGCTCGGCGAGGTATTCGGCGATCGCCAGCGAATCGGCGATGGTACCGCGCGTGGTTTTGAGCAGCGGCACCTTGGCGGTTGGCGAATGCTTGAGCAGTAGCGCGCGGGTGTCGGGCTTGCCGAGTCTGATCAGTTCTTCGCTGTAGGGTGCGCCGGTCAGCTCCAGCGCCAGGGCGGCGCGCAGGGACCAGGAGGAAAGCAGTTTGTCGCCGATGATCAGGTGCAGGGACATGGTGGTGGCGCCTTTTCGTCAGAGGGAAAACTCTAAATAAGTGGTGTCCGGGCTGGCGCAATCGCGAGCAGGCTCACTCCTACAGGGGTTTTGTGAACGACACAGATCCCTGTGGGAGCCAGCCTGCTGGCGATGCAGGCGACTCGGTCTCGGATCAGGTGCGGTACTCAGCGTTGATCTTCACATACTCGTGCGACAGGTCGGTGGTCCAGATGGTTTCGCTGCAATCGCCGCGACCCAGCTCGATGCGGATGGTGATCTCCTCCTGCTGCATCACCGCCGAGCCTTGCGCTTCAGTGTAGGTCGCCGCACGGGCGCCGCGGCTGGCGATGCATACCTCGCCGAGGAACACGTCGATCTTGCTCACGTCCAGCTCCGGCACACCGGCACGGCCAACGGCGGCGAGAATACGGCCCCAGTTCGGGTCGGAAGCGAACAGCGCGGTCTTGATCAGCGGCGAGTGGGCCACGGTGTAGCCGACGTCCAGGCATTCCTGATGATTGCCACCGCCGTTGACTTGGACGGTGACGAACTTGGTCGCGCCTTCACCGTCACGCACGATGGCCTGAGCCACGTCCATGCACACTTCGAACACCGCTTGCTTGAGCTTGGCGAACAGCTCGCCTTCAGCACGGGTGATCTCTGGCAGCGCAGCCTTGCCGGTGGCGATCAGCATGCAGCAGTCGTTGGTCGAGGTGTCGCCGTCGATGGTGATGCGGTTGAACGACTTGTTGGCGCCATCGAGCATCAGGTTGTGCAGCACATCGCGCGAGACTTTGGCATCGGTGGCGATGTAGCCGAGCATGGTCGCCATGTTTGGGCGAATCATGCCGGCGCCTTTGCTGATGCCGGTGACGGTGATGGTCACGCCGTCATGCTCGAACTGGCGACTGGCGCCCTTCGGCAGGGTGTCGGTGGTCATGATCCCGGTGGCGGCGGCTTCCCAGTTGTTTTCCGACAGATCGTCAAGCGCCGCTTGCAGCGCGCCTTCGATCTTCTCGACTGGCAGCGGCTCACCGATTACCCCGGTGGAGTACGGCAGGATCTGACTGGCATCGACGCCGGTCAGCTCGGCCAGTTTCGCGGTGGTGCGCTCGGCAGCCGCCAGGCCCGGCTCGCCGGTGCCGGCATTGGCGTTACCGGTGTTGGTCAGCAGGTAGCGCACGGCATTCTGCACGCGCTTTTTCGCCAGGATCACCGGCGCCGCACAGAACGCGTTCAAGGTGAACACGCCCGCCACGGTCGAGCCCTCGGCACAGCGCATCACCACCACATCCTTGCGCCCGGGGCGCTTGATGCCGGCCGAGGCGATACCGAGTTCAAAACCGGCAACCGGGTGCAACGTTGGCAACGGACCAAGACCAACAGCCATGAATGCGCTCCTTACTCAATGATGTCAGCACCGCCACTCGCAGCGACGGTGGTGTGAATGGCAAAACGCCGCGACGGCAGAAGCCGGTCGCGGCGCGGGTAGTTCAGCGAGTGCGACGGGTTTTACTGAATCTGCCCGTGGCAATGCTTGTATTTCTTGCCCGAACCGCAATAGCACAGCTCGTTGCGGCCCAGCTTCTGCTCGTTGCGTACCGGCGCGGTGGCGAGGGCGACATCGACTTCTTCACCCAGCGCTTCGGGCTGATCCAGCCCTGGCGCTTCGGCGTGTTCGAACTGCATGCGGGCGGCCAGCGCTTCGGCTTCCTGACGCAGGCGTTGCTCTTCGGCTTCCGGATCTTCGCGGCGAACCTGAACGTGCGACAGCACACGGATCGAGTCGCGCTTGATCGAATCGAGCAGCTCGGAGAACAGCGTGAACGACTCGCGCTTGTACTCCTGCTTCGGGTTCTTCTGCGCATAGCCACGCAGGTGGATGCCATGACGCAGGTGATCCATGGTCGACAAGTGGTCTTTCCACAGGTCGTCCAGTACGCGCAGCACGATTTGCTTCTCGAACGAGCGCAGTGCTTCGGCACCGGCCTGATCTTCTTTTTCGTTGTACGCGGCGATCAGCTCGGCCATCAACTTCTCGCGCAGGGTTTCTTCGTACAGATGATCGTCTTCGTCGAGCCACTGCTGGATTGGCAGTTTCACGCCGAAGTCGCTTTCGATCGTCGCTTCCAGACCGGCGACATCCCACTGCTCGGGCAGCGATTGCGGCGGAATGTGCGCGCTGACGGTAGCGTTGAGCACGTCCTGACGGAAGTCGGCGATGGTTTCACCGATGTTGTCGGCGGCCAGCAACGTGTTACGCATGTGATAGATCACTTTACGCTGTTCGTTGTTGACGTCGTCGAACTCGAGCAATTGCTTGCGGATGTCGAAGTTGCGACCTTCAACCTTGCGCTGTGCCTTCTCGATCGCGTTGGTCACCATACGGTGTTCGATCGCTTCGCCCGGCTGCATGCCCAGGGCTTTCATGAAGTTCTTCACCCGGTCAGAGGCGAAGATGCGCATCAGGCTGTCTTCCAGCGACAGGTAGAAGCGGCTCGAACCGGCATCGCCCTGACGGCCGGCACGGCCACGCAACTGGTTGTCGATACGACGCGATTCGTGACGCTCGGAAGCGATCACCTGCAAGCCGCCCGATTCCAGCACTTGCTGGTGACGCTTCTGCCAGTCGGCCTTGATCTGCGCGATCTGCTCAGGGCTCGGGTTTTCCAGCGCCGCGACTTCCACTTCCCAGTTGCCGCCCAACAGAATGTCGGTACCGCGACCGGCCATGTTGGTGGCGATGGTCAGGGCGCCCGGACGACCGGCCTGAGCGATGATTTCAGCTTCTTTTTCGTGGAACTTGGCGTTCAGGACCTTGTGTTCGATGCCTTCCTTGGCGAGCAGGCTGGACACGTGCTCGGAAGTTTCGATGGTCGCCGTACCGACGAGGATCGGACGGCCCTGGGCCATGCCTTCCTTGATGTCGTTGATGATCGCCGCGTATTTCTCTTCGGCGGTCAGGAACACCAGGTCGTTGTAGTCTTTGCGCGCCAACGGTTTGTTCGGCGGAATGACCACGACCGGCAGGTTGTAGATCTGGTGGAACTCGAACGCTTCGGTGTCAGCGGTACCGGTCATGCCGGACAGCTTTTCGTACAGACGGAAGTAGTTCTGGAAGGTGGTCGAGGCCAGGGTCTGGCTCTCGGCCTGAATATTCAGACCTTCCTTGGCTTCGATGGCCTGGTGCAGGCCTTCGGACAAACGACGACCCGGCATGGTACGACCGGTGTGTTCATCGACCAGCACGACCTGACCGTCCTGCACGATGTATTCAACGTTGCGGTTGAACAGCTTGTGCGCACGCAGACCGGCATAAACGTGGGTCAGCAGGCCGAGGTTGTGCGCCGAGTACAGGCTCTCGCCTTCGGCCAGCAGGCCGACGCGGGTGAGCATGTCTTCGATGAACTGGTGACCGGCTTCGTTGAGTTCGACCTGACGGGTCTTTTCGTCAACGGTGTAGTGGCCGGCCTTGGTGACCTGACCTTCGACTTCTTCGATGTGCAGTTCCAGCTGCGGGATCAGTTTGTTGATCTCCATGTACAGCTTGGAGCTGTCCTCGGCCTGACCGGAAATGATCAGCGGGGTACGCGCTTCGTCGATGAGGATGGAGTCGACTTCGTCGATCACGGCAAAGTTGAGTTCGCGCTGGAATTTTTCTTCCATGCTGAACGCCATGTTGTCGCGCAGGTAGTCGAAACCGAATTCGTTGTTGGTGCCGTAGGTAATGTCGGCGGCGTACGCCAGACGCTTCTCTTCCGGCGGCTGGAACGGCGTCACGACGCCGACGGTCAGGCCGAGGAATTCGTACAGCGGACGCATCCAGTTGGCGTCACGACGGGCCAGGTAGTCGTTCACCGTCACCACGTGCACGCCCTTGCCGGACAGTGCGTTGAGGTAAACGCCGAGGGTCGCCACCAGGGTTTTACCCTCACCGGTGCGCATTTCGGCGATCTTGCCTTCGTGCAGGGTCATGCCACCGACGAGTTGCACGTCGAAGTGGCGCATGCCCATCACGCGCTTGCCGGCCTCGCGGGCCACGGCAAAGGCTTCAGGCAACAGCTTGTCGAGGGTTTCCCCTTTGGCGATGCGGTCCTTGAACTCTTGAGTCTTGGCGCGCAATTGATCGTCCGAAAGGGCCACCATTTGCTCTTCGAAGGCATTGACGAGCTGCACCGTCTTGAGCATGCGTTTGACTTCACGCTCGTTCTTGCTTCCAAAAAGTTTCTTTAACAAAGGCGCAAACATATCGGCAGGATCTTCCACACTAAAGGGATGGAGGGCGGCCCCGTGAGTCGCCCGTGCAGCCCTCATGGCCGCATGCGAACGAGCATTCTACCCGGAAACGGTGGTGAGGAAAGTGGCGATGTTCCACGATGCTGGCACTGCGCTTTGACGGGGCTCACTTGAAATAAGGGCGTTTTGCTCAACTTCAAGCCACGCGGGCAAGAAGTTAGTCGTTGATTTAATGAGCAAAGCAGGGACAAAAGCAATGGGCGAGTGGTTCCGCAGCTTTCTGCTACCATGGCGCCTCTGTTACTTCAGGTGTTCGATCATGGCATTTCGCCCTCTCACGGCCAGAGCACCCGCCGTTCTGCTACGCGAAGCCAAGCCGCTCAAAGCCATCCTCGGCCATGCCCAACGGCTGGGACATTTGCAACGTCTGCTCGAAAGCCAGCTACAACCCGCCGCCCGCGAACACTGCCATGTGGCGTCGTGGCGCGAGGGCAGTCTGCTGCTGATTGTTACCGACGGCCACTGGGCAACACGCTTGCGCTATCAGCAGAAACGCTTGCAGCGGCAATTGCAAATGTTCGACGAGTTCGCCAGCCTGACGCGGATTCTGTTCAAGGTGCAGCCGCCGACGGTGCAGCGCGGCGCGACCGGGCACACCATGGATCTGTCGACCGATGCCGCCGCGACGATTCAGGAAACGGCCAATGGGATCAGCGATCCGGGTTTGCGTGCGGCGCTGGAACGACTGGCAGCGCACGCCAAGGCCAAAACCTGAAATCAGCAAACCCCGCAGGAGCGAGCCTGCTCGCGATAGCGGTAGATCAGTCACTACAAGTGTCGACCGCTGCATCGCCATCGCGAGCAGGCTCACTCATTGTTTTAGCGGCGTTTGCTGCCACCGAGCAAAGAGCCCATCAAACCGCGCACCAGTTGCTTGCCCAGATTGTTGGCCGCCTGGCGCATGGCTGACTTCAGTGCCTGCCCCGCCGCGGTGCCGAGGAACTCCCCGGCCCGGTCGGCCAGGCTCGGTTCTTCGGCAGCCGCTTTGCCTGCGGGCGCTTCAGCTTCCGGCGCCAGGCCTTTACGCCCCATGAGGATTTCATACGCCGACTCGCGGTCGATCGGTTTGTCATAACGGCCCTTGTACGGCGATCCGGCAATCAGCACGGTGCGTTCGGTTGCGCTGAGCGGCCCGATCCGCGATTGCGGCGGCGCGACCAGCACACGCTGGACGATTTCCGGCGTGCCCTTCTCGGTCAGCGTGCCGACCAAGGCCTCGCCAATCCCCAACTCGGTCAATACCGACAAGCTGTCGAACGCCGGATTCGGGCGGAACCCCTCGGCCACCGCGCGCAAGGATTTCTGCTCTTTGGCAGTAAACGCACGCAAGCCGTGCTGGATACGCAAGCCCAGTTGGGCCAGCACGTCATCGGGCAGATCGGCGGGCGACTGGGTGACGAAATACACGCCAACGCCCTTGGAGCGAATCAACCGCACCACTTGTTCCAGACGCTCCTGCAACGCCTTCGGTGTGTTGCCAAACAGCAAATGCGCCTCATCGAAGAACAGCGCCAGCAGCGGTTTGTCGGCATCGCCCCGCTCCGGCAATTGCTCGAAAAGCTCGGCCAGCAGCCACAACAGGAACGTTGCATAGACCTTCGGCGCTTCGTGCACCAGACGGCTGGCGTCGAGCAGATGAATACGTCCGCGGCCATCGGCGCTCGGTTGCAGAATGTCTTCCAGTTGCAATGCCGGCTCGCCGAACAAGGCTTCTGCGCCCTGCTGCTCAAGGGTTGCCAAGCGGCGCAGCAGCGCCTGACTGGAGCCAGTGGTCATCAGCGCCGCGTCTTCGCCGAGCAACTGAGGATTGTCCTTGAGGTGATTGAGCAGCGCTTTCAGGTCTTTCATATCGAGCAACAACAGGCCTTCGCGATCGGCGACCTTGAACGCCGCGTACAGCGCCGACTGCTGACTGTCGGTGAGTTCCAGCAGACTGCCGATCAGCAGCGGGCCCATTTCGCTCAACGTGGTACGGAGCGGATGCCCGGATTCGCCATGAATATCCCACAGGGTCACCGGGTACGCCTGCGGTGTGTGGTTGAGCCACGGCATCCCGGCGATGCGCTCGGCGACCTTGCCCTGTGGATTGCCGGCGGCACCGAGGCCGCACAGGTCACCCTTGATGTCGGCGGCGAACACCGCGACACCGGCGTCGCTGAACGCTTCGGCCAGGCGCTGCAAGGTGACGGTCTTACCGGTGCCGGTGGCGCCGGCGATCAGGCCGTGGCGGTTCGCCAGGCGCATCGCCTGAGCAGTCTGCTGGCCAGCCGGATCGGCGCCGATTACGAGTTGCGAGGAGTCAGGCATTTTGTCACCCAATGGTTAATCTTTGATGCTGCATGGCCGATAAAAAGGTTGAGAGACCCGACCCGGGTCAGCCGGACATTTCCCTAAGGAGAGACGGAAATATCAGCTTTTTTTGACCCTTGCCCGTTTCACGTGCCTCTATAAAAGCACGCCCGGGACATTAAGACCTTAGCGGAACCCCAAGCCATGAACAAAAATCTGCGCTTCAGCCATAAAATCCTGCTTGCCGCCGCCCTCGTCGTCATCGCCGCCTTCGCCTCGTTCACTCTTTATAACGATTGGTTGCAACGCAACGCGATCCGCGATGACTTGAACAGCTACCTCGAAGAAATGGGCGAGGTCACCGCCGGCAATATCCAGACCTGGCTGACCGGCCGCATTCTGCTGATCGAGAACGCCGCCCAGAACATCGCCGCCAATCCGGAACCTGCCAACGTCGCCAGCCTGCTCGAGCAGAAAACCCTGACCTCGACGTTCATGGCCACCTACCTGGGTGATGCCACCGGCCATTTCACCATCCGTCCCGACACGAAAATGCCGGACGGTTTCGATCCGCGCGTTCGTCCCTGGTACAAGGGCGCCGAAAGCAGCAGCACCTCGACCCTGACCGAGCCGTACATCGATGCGGCAACCGGCCAGTTGATCATTTCCATCGCCACCGCCTCGAAAAAGGCCGGCCAGAGCGTCGGCGTGGTCGGCGGTGATCTGAGCCTGCAATCGCTGGTCGACACCCTCGCCGCGCGGGATTTCGACGGCATGGGTTATGTGTTTCTGGTCAGCGCCGACGGCAAGATCCTCGTGCACCCGGACAAGGCCTTGGTGATGAAGTCACTCAAAGAAGCCTATCCGCAGGACACGCCGCGCATCAGCAGCGACTTCAGCGAAGTCAGCGTCGATGGCAAGACCCGCATCGTCACCTTCGCGCCGATCAAGGGTTTGCCCTCGGTGAACTGGTACATCGGCTTGTCGGTGGACAAGGATCAGGCGTTCGCGATGCTCAGTGAATTCCGCACCTCGGCGGTGATCGCGACGGTGATTGCCGTGGCGATCATTCTCGCGTTGCTGGGCATGCTGATCCGCATCCTGATTCAGCCGCTGCACGTCATGACCCGCGCCATGGAAGACATCGCCGACGGCGAAGGCGATCTGACCAAGCGCCTGACCATCGTCAACCACGATGAGTTTGGCGTGCTGGGCACTGCATTCAACCGTTTCGTCGAGCGTATTCACGGCTCGATCCGCGAAGTTTCGTCGGCCACCGGGCAAGTCAACGAAGTCGCCCTGCGCGTGGTCGCGGCCTCGAACTCGTCGATGTACAACTCCGATCAGCAAGCCTCGCGCACCAGCAGCGTGGCGGCAGCGATCAACCAGCTCGGCGCCGCCGCGCAGGAAATCGCCCGCAATGCCGCGCAGGCGTCGAATCAGGCCAGCGATGCGCGCGGTCTCGCCGAAGATGGCCAGCAAGTGGTCGAACGCAGCATTCAAGCAATGAACCGGCTGTCGAGCATGCTCAGTGCATCGAGCAGCAACATCGAGTCGCTGAACAGCAAAACCGTGAACATCGGGCAGATTCTCGAAGTGATCACCAGCATTTCCCAGCAGACCAACCTGCTGGCGCTCAACGCGGCAATTGAAGCGGCGCGCGCCGGCGAGGCTGGCCGTGGTTTCGCCGTGGTCGCCGATGAAGTGCGCAATCTGGCCCACCGCACCCAGGAATCGGCGCAGCAGGTGCAGACCATGATCGAGGAACTGCAAGTTGGCGCCCGTGAATCGGTGAGCACCATGAGTGACAGTCAACGCCACAGCCAGGACAGCGTCGAGATCGCCAATCTCGCCGGCGAGCGCTTGAACAGCGTGACCCAGCGCATCGGCGAAATCGACGGCATGAACCAGTCGGTGGCGACCGCGACCGAGGAGCAGACCGCCGTGGTCGAGTCGATCAACGTCGACATTACCGAGATCAACACGCTGAATCAGGAAGGCGTGGAAAACCTGCAGGCGACCTTGCGTGCCTGTTCGGACCTGGAGCAGCAGGCTGCGCGGCTGAAGCAGTTGGTGGGCAGCTTCAGGATCTGAAGATCAAGAGCCTCCCCCTCACCCCAGCCCTCTCCCCCAAGGGGGCGAGGGGAAAGGGAGCAGATCTTCAAGCTTTTCAAACCTGAGTTCGACTCGTACCGCCAGGTCGACTTGGATCGAACATCCAACGCGATCAGTCCCCTCTCCCTCCGGGAGAGGGTTAGGGTGAGGGCGCTCCTCAAACCCACCGCGCAATCCCGACCGAACATCCATTCTCGATAAAGGTCAACAAGGGAGAACCCAGCAGCGGAGGGACGATCACCGTGCATATCGCCGACATCACCATGTTCTACGCCCCGGCCAGCGGCGGCGTGCGGACTTATCTGGATGCCAAGCACCGTCGGTTGACGGGCAGATCCGGCATTCGCCACAGCCTGTTGATTCCCGGCGCCCGTTATGGCGAAAACGACGGCGTTTACAGCGTTCCGGCCCCGGCCCTGCCCTTCGGCAAGGGCTATCGCTTCCCGCTACGGCTGGCGCCATGGCGCAACGTCCTGCAGGATTTGCAGCCTGATCTGATCGAAGTCGGCGATCCGTACCTGACCGCTTGGGCGGCGCTGGATGCGCGGCGGCAGCTGGATGTGCCGGTGATCGGTTTTTATCACTCGGACCTGCCGTTGCTGGTCGGCAACCGCATGGGCCATTGGGTCACGCCGAATGTCGAGGCTTACGTAACCAAACTCTACGGCAACTTCGACCGTGTGTTGGCCCCCAGCCAAGTGATGGCGGACAAGCTCACCGGGCTGGGCGTGCGCAACGTCTACGTGCAGCCGCTGGGCGTTGATCTGCAGACCTTCCATCCCGGCGCGTGCGAGCGCAATCTGCGTGCGGAACTGGGCATCGCCGAGGACACACGCCTGCTGATTTTCGCCGGGCGCGGTTCCAAGGAGAAGAATCTGCCGGTGCTGCTCAAATGCATGAAGCGCCTCGGCCCGCGTTATCACTTGCTGCTGGTCGGTTCGTCGATGCCGGCCATCGTCCCGGACAATGTCAGCGTCATTGACGAGTTCTGCCCACCGGCGCGGGTAGCACAACTGATGGCCAGCGCCGACGCACTGGTGCATGCCGGTGACCAGGAAACCTTCGGTCTGGTGATTCTCGAAGCCATGGCCTGCGGCATTCCGGTGGTTGCCGTGGCCGCGGGAGCCTTCGAAGAAATCGTCGATGAATCCTGCGGCCTGCTCTGTGCGCCGAATAACCCGCAGGCAATGGCCAATGCCGTGCGCGAACTGTTCAGTCGCGGCTGCGCAAATCTTGGACGACAAGCGCGCCAGCACGTCGAGCAGCATTACGCCTGGGACAATGTGGTCGACAGTCTGCTCAGTCACTATCACGCCGTACTCGGCCACGCGATTCCCAAGGTGGCCAATGGCTGAATCGAACAATCGCCGCGCCGTACTGCTGGTCTTGCATGACGTGGCGCCGGAAACCTGGGCGGATTATCAGCCGTTTGTCGAAGCGGTCGATGCCATGTGTGCAGTGCCGATGACGTGGCTGGTGGTACCGGATTTTCATCGGCGCAATGCCCTTGATGCTCACCCGACGTTTGGCCGCTTGCTTGACGAGCGGCTGGCACGGGGCGATGAACTGGCCCTGCACGGTTACTATCACGACGATCAGGAACCAAACCCGACGACACCGCGTGAGTGGTTCATGCGCCGTATCTACACCCACGAAGGCGAGTTTTATCGTTTGTCCCGAGAAGCCGCGCTCTCGCGCCTGCACGCCGGTCTGGAAGTGTTCCAGCGTCATGACTGGCCGGTGCACGGTTTCGTCGCCCCGGCGTGGCTGATGAGCGACGGTACGCGCCAGGCATTGCGTGAGTTGCCGTTGCAGTACACCAGCGATCCGCAGCATATTTATCAGTTGCCGGATTTCACCGCCATCGACGCACCGGGCCTGGTGTGGAGCGCGCGCAGTGCCTGGCGGCGTGGTTTGTCCAAAGTGCTCAGCGATCAACGCGAACAGCGCTGGCGTCAGGCGCCGGTGATTCGCCTGGGCCTGCACCCGGTGGACATGCGCCACCCCTTCTCTCGCAATTATTGGCTGCAAACCCTTGAACGCCTGCTGGCGGATGGACGCGAACCGCTGACCAAGGTCAACTGGCTCGCTCGACAACGTATGCAAATGGAAAGCGCCGCATGAAACGCAGCCTGTTATTGCTGATCGGCCTGCTCGTCGCGGTGCTGATTCCAGTCGTGCTCGGCGGTGGCGAAACCTGGGCGCGCCTGCAAAGCTTCCCGCTGCGCTGGTTGCTGCTGATGTTCGGCATGATTCTGCTCTGCTGGGGCATCAACACCCTGCGTTTGCGCTTGTTGCTGGGCGACCAGCGTGGCCAGGTGCCGCCGATCAAGAGCCTCGGCGTGGTCATGGCTGCTGAATTCGCCTACTGCGCCACCCCCGGCGGCAGCGGCGGACCGTTGACCATCATGGCCTTGCTGGCGCGCTTCGGTGTACGCCCGGCGCGCAGCAGTGCGGTGTTTGCCATGGATCAGCTCAGCGATCTGCTGTTCTTTCTCTGTGCCCTGAGCGGCATCCTGATTTATGCGTTGTTCCAGCATCTGAGCGATCGTCTTGAGTGGCTGTTGATGCTCAGTGCAGTGTCGCTGTTTGGCGGGTTGTTCAGTTGTGTGCTGATCGCGCGTTATCACCGCGCATTGATTCGCCTCAGCGGGCGATTGCTGGCCGGCATGAACGTCACGGCGCGCACGCGGCGGCGCTGGGCGCGCAAGTTATTGCATTTTCTCGCCGCGTTCACCGACACCCTGAAGTTGCCTTGGCAAACCCTGATCAAGGTCTTCGCCCTGACTTGCGTGCACTGGCTGCTGCGCTACAGCGTGCTGTATCTGGCGCTGCGCGGGCTGGGCGCGGACTTGCAGTGGGCGTGGAGCTTTCTGATACAGATGCTTTCGCTGGGCGCCGGGCAGTTCAGCCTGCTGCCGGGTGGCGCCGGGGCGGCGGAGTTGACCTCGGCGGCGCTGCTGGCGCCGATGGTGGGCAAATCCACCGCAGCGGCAGCGATCCTGATCTGGCGGGTGGTGACGTATTACTTCTATCTGTTGATCGGTGGCCCGGTGTTCGTGTTGATGCTGGGCCGGCCGTTGCTGAAGAAGCTGATGAACGTCAGGCAGGCTTCTTAGCGTCGTCCTGCTGATCCTGAAGCTGTTCCCACAACTCGGCGGCCCCGGGAAACTCCGTACCGTCGTCAGGGTTCATGTCCTCCGGGTCGTAGCGGCTCAAACAGCCTTCGCCCAAAGTCGCCGGGGCTTTGGAGGTGGCTTTGTCGAGTGGATCGCTCATCGGCTTGCTCCGAGTGGCTGGAATAAAAAAGGGCCTGAGCGATTCAACGCCCAGACCCTGCTTTTTTCAAGCCCGCTGGTTTGATCAGAACACCACAGTCTTGTTGCCGTGCACCAGCACGCGGTCTTCGAGGTGATAGCGCAGGCCGCGGGCCAGGACCATCTTCTCGACGTCACGGCCGAAACGCACCATGTCTTCGATGCTGTCGCTGTGGCTGACGCGCACCACGTCCTGCTCAATGATCGGACCGGCGTCCAGCTCTTCGGTGACGTAGTGGCAAGTCGCACCGATCAGTTTCACGCCACGCAGCGAGGCCTGGTGATACGGCTTGGCGCCGACAAACGACGGCAGGAAGCTGTGGTGAATATTGATGACCTTGTGCGCGTATTCGCGGCACAACTCGGGCGGCAGGATCTGCATGTAGCGCGCCAGCACCACCACTTCGGCGTCGTGCTGCTTGACCAGCCGCGACACTTCGGCGAACGCCGGCTGCTTGTCCTGCGGATTGACCGGGACGTGGTAATAAGGAATGCCATGCCACTCGACCATGCTGCGCAGGTCGTCGTGGTTGGAAATCACACAGGAGATTTCGCAGTCCAGTTCGTCGCTGTGCCAGCGGTGCAGCAAGTCCGCCAGACAGTGGGACTCACGGCTGGCCATCAACACCACGCGCTTTTTCTGCTCAGTGTCGGTGATGCGCCAGTCCATCGAGAACTCTTCGGCGATCGGCGCAAACTTCTCGCGCAACTCTTCAATACCGAACGGCAGCGAGTCGGCACGAATTTCGTGACGCATGAAGAACCAGCCCACTTGATTGTCGGAGTGGTGGCTCGCTTCGGTGATCCAGCCGTTATGAGAGGCCAGAAAATTACTGACTTTGGCAACGATGCCAACGCGGTCCGGGCAAGAGATCACCAGACGAAAAGTGCGCATGAGGGGGAACTCCAGAACTTCGCAAAGGCCGCCATTCTAGCGACTGCGCGGGAAAACTGCAGTAGTGATCGGCACCCGGCCTCGCCACGGCGGGCGCTACGCCTTTAGTTGGCACTCAACGTCAACCACTCAAACGCTGAGGCGGCATTCGATCAGGCAACTGTGAATATCGGTGACGAGCCGATCACATTATTTAACGGAATATTCAAAAGTCGGCAGTTTCTCGTAACTAATTCAAATAAAAACCTTGGTTAAATGTTTACTTGATGAAACACCCTGACTATTATTGCGACACTGTCCCCCTGCCATTCAACACTTCACCAAGGTAGTAACCATGTCCCTGATCAACGAATATCGCGCCACCGAAGAAGCCATCAAAGAGCTGCAAGCTCGTTTGAAGAACCTGTCGCAAGACGACAAACTGCAAGCCGAGCTGGAATTCGAAGGCAAACTGCGCACCCTGATGGGCGAATACTCCAAATCCCTGCGCGACATCATCGCGCTGCTGGATCCGGAAGCAAAAACCAAGGCACCACGTGGCGGCGCAGTGAAAACTACCGGCACCAAGCGTGCACGCAAAGTTAAACAATACAAAAACCCGCACAACGGCGAAGTCATCGAAACCAAAGGTGGCAACCACAAGACTCTGAAAGAGTGGAAAGCCAAGTGGGGCGGTGACGTGGTTGAAGGCTGGGCTACCCTGCTGGGCTAATCCGCAAGCCTTTCGCAGAGCAATCCGTGAAAAACAAACGCCAGCGGACGCTGGCGTTTTTTTATGCCTGGCATTTAAACCCGGGCATGTTCGAATTCAAAGATCCAAACGTTTGCGCAATGCCTGGACATAATTTTGCCAGTCATTGAGTACCTCTCTCTGCAACGGTGTGGCATTAACTGCCCACTGCTCGGCGGCCTCGGTAAAAGATTGCAAGGTATTCGGCGCGCCGTATTCAGGCAGGGTCAAACGCTGCTGGCAAAATATTCGCCAGCGCTGTTGCTCTTCGCCCGTCAGGGTCTCGGCAAAGTTGCGTGCGCGATATCGAAAGAGCAATTCAGGTAAACGTTCATCATCGAACGGCCATTGCTCTTGTGCCAGTTGAGCCGGGTCGGCATTTCGCACTTGCTCGCACAGGCGCCGGTCGCGATCACCGATAAATCCGTCGTACAACTGTTGTTCCGGATCTTCGCTGGGAGTGAAATCTTCAGCGACATAAATCTCGACAACTTTATCTTTCCAGACTTGTTGTGCGTCAGTTAGCCGCAGTGCGCGCTGTAGATACAAAGCCATGTCCAGGCCCAGACGCTGCTGATCTTCCGCACGCAACACTGCAAGCGGGGCCACCACCGGGCAACGGTTGACATGAATGAGCTTGAGCGGCACTGGCAGCTCGCCCTCTGCCAGCTCGTCACGGCGTGTGTACAAACGCTGACGCAGGGTTTGCGCATCCAGATCCAGCAATCCCTGCGGGTCGAGATGCAAATCGCAGACGATCAGGGCGTTGCGGTTTTTCGGGTGCCAGGCCAGAGGCAGCACCACACCGACATAACTGCGCGCCGCCGAGAACCGCCCGGAAACATGCACCAGCGGTTGCAGCAGGCGAATCTGGTCCATGATTTTCTGTTTGCTGCGCAACTGGAACAGCCAGTCATAGAGTTTCGGTTGTTTTTCGCGAATTAGCCTGGCCAGCGCAATGGTCGCGCGCACGTCCGACAAGGCTTCGTGAGCATGGCCGTGATCGATCTGGTTGGCGGCGGTCAGGCGTTCGAGCTTGAGCGTCACCCGCCCCTCGTCGTCGGTCGGCCAGACCAAGCCATCGGGGCGTAAAGCATAGGCGGCGCGCACCACATCGATCAGGTCCCAGCGGCTGTTGCCTCCCTGCCATTCTCGAGCGTACGGGTCGAAGAAATTGCGGTACAGGCTGTAGCGGGTCATTTCGTCATCGAAACGCAGGGTGTTGTAGCCGGCGCCACAGGTGCCCGGTGCCGCCAGTTGCGCGTGCACGCGGGTCATGAAATCGGCTTCGCTCAAACCTTTTTCGGCAAGCTGGCCAGGCGTGATGCCGGTGATCGCGCACGCCGCCGGATGCGGCAGGATGTCGTCGCTCGGCTGGCAATAGAGGTTGACCGGCTCGTCGATTTCATTGAGTGCGTGGTCCGTGCGAATCCCGGCCACCTGCAACGGGCGATCGTTGCGCGGATTGATGCCAGTGGTTTCGTAGTCGTACCAGAAGATGGAAGTCACGGGCGGTTCCTGAGCTGAAGATCGGCGAAGTCTAGGCGCTCCCGGGTTGCCACGGCCAGCCTCGAAGCCCTCGAACAGTTATTTCTCCAGATTCCTACAGCTGCAAATGCGTTTCCCTGTGGGATTTTCAACCAGCGGCTTTTACATGCAGTGCAATACATAGTTATGTCGTTTTCCCCCGAGAGGCTGCTAGCATCGGCCTCACTTGCACCCGAACCGGCGAACATCAGGTAGCCCATGCTCGAGCCCACAGCACCGCCAAGGAAAGCACCGCTGGCCCCACCGCTGGATACGCGGCATCAGGTCGAAACGCCGGAGGGTATCGACCTGCCCTTGCGCCCGGCCGGGTTGCCGGTGCGCGCGGTGGCCTTCGCCATTGATCTGGCTTTGCGCGGGGTGATCATGGGCGTGTTGTTCATCGCATTGGCGTTTCTCGGCAAGCTCGGCATAGGCCTCGGTTCGCTGCTGCTGTTTGCGATCAGTTGGTGGTACATGGTGCTGTTCGAAGTGCTGCGACAAGGCCGCTCTCCCGGCAAGCAATGGGTGGGCCTGCGCGTGGTGCACGACGACGGCACACCGGTGGGCTGGTCGGCCTCGCTGCTGCGCAATCTGCTGCGCTTTGTCGATCTGCTGCCGTTCGGTTATTTCCTCGGCACCTTGAGTTGCCTGCATCACCCCACTTTCAAACGCCTCGGCGATATCGCCGCCGGCACGCTGGTGGTTTACAGCGAACGCCCACTGACCCGGCCGCAACTGCCCGAAGCCGAACCGCGGCGCACACCCGTACCGCTGAATCTCAAGGAACAACGCGCGGTGTTGTCCTTTGCCGAACGCCAGAACGATCTGTCGCCGGCGCGGGTCAACGAACTTGCCGCACTATTGGCGCAGCCACTGCGTATTTCCGCCCCCAAAGCCGTCGCCGAACTCAACGGCATCGCCCGTGGCTTGTTGGGCCCGACATGAAGCAAAGCCTTTTCGAAAACCGCCACAAGGGCGAGTGGGAGCGTTTTGCCATGGCACTCGAACGCCTCGAGCATGGCAAGGACACCACGCAAGTCAGCGGTTTCCCCAGGGCCTACCGCAGGCTTTGCCAACATTTGGCGCTGGCGCAAGAGCGCGGCTACAGCAGCTTTCTCATCGACTCGTTGCAGCAGCAAGTCCTGCGCGGGCATCAACAGCTCTACCGCCATCGCAGCCATCTCGGCGCCAATCTGCTGAGCTTTGTCCTTGCCGATTTTCCGCGACTGGTGCGTGCAGAATGGCGCTTCGTACTGGCTGCCGGCCTGCTGTTTTTCGGCAGTCTGATCGCCGTCGGTGTGCTGGTTTATGCGTTTCCAGAGTTGATCTACAGCCTGATTCCCGCCGATCAGGTGCGCGAAATGCAAGGCATGTACGATCCGGTCGCCGGTCACCTCGGCCGCCCCGTGGAACGCGCGGCCAGCGAAGACTGGGTGATGTTCGGTTATTACGTGATGCACAACATCGGCATTGCCTTTCAGACCTTCGCCAGCGGTCTGTTTCTCGGCGTGGGGAGTGCGTTTTTCCTCTTCTATAATGGCATGGTCATCGGGGCGGTGGCCGGGCACCTGAGCGACATCGGTTACGGCCAGACCTTCTGGTCGTTCGTCATCGCCCACGGTGCTTTCGAACTCACCGCCATTGCCCTGGCTGGCGCGGCGGGCCTGCGACTCGGCTGGGCCTTGATCGCCCCTGGGCGCCTGAGTCGCGGCGAAGCGCTGCAACGCGCGGCGCGCAAAAGCGTGTTGTTGGTGTGCGGCGTGATGCTGTTCCTGTTGATCGCAGCCTTCATCGAAGCCTATTGGTCTTCTAAAACCAGCGTCACGCCGTCGACCAAATATCTGGTCGGTGCCGGGCTGTGGGCATTGGTCGCGATCTACCTGTTGTTTGCCGGAAGGACACGCCATGCGCCTGAGTGACGCCACCGTTGAAATCCGCCCTCGCCCCACGTGGGAAGCCATGGACCTGGGCGTGCTCATGAGTCAGCAGCATCGGCGTTTGCTGATGACCAGTTGGGCGATCATCACGTTGCCGCTGTTCGTCCTGCTCAGCCTGTTGCTGTGGGATTCGCCATCGCTGGCAGTGTTCATCTTCTGGTGGCTGAAGCCCGCCTACGAAAGATTGCCGCTGTACATCCTTTCCAAAGCGCTGTTCGGCGAAACGCCGACGCTGCGCCAGGCGTTGCGTGAATGGCCGCGCCTGCTCAAGCCGCAACTGCTGGCCAGCCTGACCTGGCGTCGACTGAGTCTGAGCCGCAGTTTCCTGCTGCCGGTGCTGCAACTCGAAGGCCTCGACGGCAGCGCCCGCCAACAACGCCTGCAAGTGCTGCTGCAACGCAACGCCGGCGCCGCGCAATGGCTGACGATCATTGGCATGCATCTGGAAACGGCGTTGTGGATCGGCCTGATGGTGCTGTTCTATCTGTTGCTGCCGCAGCAGATAGAAACCGATTGGGACTGGCAGGCGCTGATCCTTGCAGCGGATCATCAATGGCGCTGGCTGGAACACCTGACCAATGCATTCTATGCACTGATACTGGTGGTGTGGGGGCCGGTGTATGTCGCGTGCGGCTTCAGCCTGTACCTGAACCGGCGCACGCAACTGGAGGCGTGGGATATCGAACTGGTATTTCGCCGCCTGCGTCAGCGGCTGAGCCATTCGGTGTTGGGGCTGTTGTTGGCGGTGTGTCTGGTATTGCCGAATGTGCCGCCAGTCTGGGCTGCCGCGCCGGATGACGATCCGCAGGCTCCACGCCTGTTGAATCAGCCGCTGACCAGTCAGGCCTCGCAAGAAAGCATCAAGACATTACTCGAACAACCGCCGTTCAAGCACAAGGAATCCGTCACCCGCTATCGCTTCGGCAACGACCCGGCGGCACCGGCCAAAGGCTCGGAATTCGGCGAGGCACCGCAGTGGCTGAAAACCCTGCTGGGCTGGCTCGACGGGCAGCACCTTAATGGTTTGGCAAAACTCATTGAGGTGTTGTTATGGGCCACGGTCATTGCGCTGATCAGTTGGCTGGTCTGGCGCTATCGCGACTTTCTGCAAGCTTTCGTCAGCCATCGCCCGCGCCTGCCAGCCAGGCCCAAACGCACAGTGCCACAGCAGGCCTTCGGTCTGGATGTGCACCGCGACAGTCTGCCCGACGATATCGCCGCCAGCGCCGAACAACTCTGGCACAGCCAACCGCGCGCCGCGTTGAGCCTGCTTTATCGCGGCTTGCTCAGTCATTTGCTACACGACTTTGATCTGCAACTGAAAGCCGCCGACACCGAAAATCAGGTACTGGCGCAAGTCGAGCAATTGCAGCGTCCGCAATTGCTCGCCTTCAGCCGCAGCCTGACTGCTCACTGGCAGAACATGGCTTACGGACATCGGGTGCCGACAGCGTCTGCGCGGCAGGAATTGTGCGATGGCTGGCGCGCCCTGTTCGGCAAGGAGACGGCCCGTTGAGTCGCCGCACATTGGGCTGGGTAGGCGTCCTGCTCGTCGCTTTACTGAGCGCGTTGGTCGTTTTTCTGTACATCAAAGCCACGCCGTATCAGGAAGAGATCGATCACGGCCCCTCGCCCGCTGCGCAAGCCAATCCGTATCTCGCGGCCGAACTGTTTTTGCGTGAACGTGGCCTCAATATCAGCCACGCTGAAAGCCTCGCCGTACTTCCCGACATCGACCCGCACCAACATACGCTGCTGTTGCTCAACGATCGCTCGCGGATGACGCCGCGTCAGGTCGATCAGGTATTGAACTGGACCCGCGCCGGCGGGCGCCTGGTGTTCGTCGCCGAATCGCTGTGGGACGAACAGAGCAAACAGAGCAACGACCTGCTGCTCGATCGGGTGCAATTGCATCAGTCCCTCAGCAAGGATCTGAAAGACGTACCCGCAGACGTTGAACCCGACCGTTTCCCGCACCTGACCAAACTCTATCTTGAAGACGAAGACGCACCGGCCTACGCCAGCTTCGATACCGACTTCCACCTCGACGATCCGAAAAATCTCGCGCAAGCCTGGGCCAACAGCGCCAAGGCTACGCACATGATGCAATTGCCTCACGGCCTCGGCTCGATCACCGTGGTAACCGACGCCGAGCTGTGGAAAACCGATGCCATCGCCGATTACGACAACGCCTGGCTGCTCTGGTATCTGAGCGCCGACACCGACGTCACGCTGGCCTACAACAGCGAACACGACGGTTTGCTGACCTTGCTTTGGCGCTTCTTTCCGCAAGCACTCGTCGCCCTGCTCGTCTTGATCGTCCTGTGGTTATGGCACGTCGGCATGCGTCATGGCCCGGTTCAGGCGCCAGCCTCGAGCGGGCGTCGACAGTTGCAGGAGCATTTGCGCGCCAGTGCCGATTTCCTGCTGCGCCACAACGGCCAGCAGGCGCTGCTGCAAGCCTTGCAACAAGACGTGCTGCGCCGCGCGCGCCGCCGCCATCCCGGCTTCGACCAATTGAACGTTGCTGAACAATGGCTGGCCTTGTCGCGCCTGACCCGGCAACCCACCCGTGCCATCAGCCAGGCCCTGAGCCCGGTGCCGAAGCGGCGCCTGTCCAGCGCTGAGTTCTGCCGCCAGGTCGCCCACCTGCAAACCTTGAGGAACACGCTATGACTGAACAGATCGAGCCCGGCAGCGCCAGCCACGCCGCGCAGCAACGCCAGCGCGCCAGCCAGTTGGCACAAGCGGTGCGCGGCGAATTGCGCAAAGCGCTGATCGGTCAGCATCAGGTGATCGACGACGTGCTGACGGCGCTGATTGCCGGCGGCCATGTCTTGCTCGAAGGTGTGCCGGGGCTGGGCAAAACCCTGCTGGTGCGCGCTCTGGCCCGCTGCTTCGGCGGCGAGTTCGCGCGCATTCAATTCACCCCCGACCTGATGCCCAGCGACGTTACCGGCCATGCCGTGTACGACCTGCAAACCGAGCAGTTCAAGCTGCGCAAGGGCCCGCTGTTCACAAATCTGTTGCTGGCCGACGAGATCAACCGTGCCCCGGCGAAAACCCAGGCGGCGCTGCTCGAAGCGATGCAGGAACGGCAAGTCACCCTTGAAGGTCGTGCCCTGCCGATTGCGCAACCGTTCATGGTGTTGGCCACGCAAAACCCGATTGAGCAGGAAGGCACCTATCCCCTGCCGGAAGCCGAACTCGACCGGTTCATGCTCAAGGTACGCATGGACTATCCCGACGCCGAGCAGGAACTGGACATGGTCCGTCAGGTCAGCCGCTCGACCCGCGCCGACATGCTCGACGTGCAACCGCTGCGCACCGTGTTGCAGGCCAAGGATGTGCAAGCCTTGCAGCGCATCGCCAGTGATCTGCCGCTGGACGATCAGGTTCTTGACTACGCCGTGCGACTGGCGCGCAGCACGCGCACCTGGCCGGGGCTGACCCTCGGCGCCGGGCCGCGCGCGTCGATTGCGCTGGTACGTTGCGCCCGCGCACGCGCCCTGTTACGCGGTGGCGAGTTCGTGATTCCTGATGACATCAAAGGCTGTGCCCTGGCTGTGCTGCGCCATCGCGTGCGCCTTGCGCCGGAGCTGGATATCGAAGGCCTGCAGGTCGATCAGGTGCTGACGCAATTGCTCGACCAAGTGCCGGCGCCGCGCCTGTGAAACCGTCACGACTGTTGCTGGGCTGGGTGGCGGCGCTGCTGGTGATTGGCATCGCTCTGGGCACTCTGCAGGCTCTGGAATTGGCAATCCCGGCCAGCCTGATATCGATCAACTGGGGCTTGCTGCTGGCGCTGCTGGCTTTGGCATTACTGGATGCGCTGCGCCTCAAGCGGCTGCCGCAGGTACGGATCAGCAGGCAGATGCCGGGGAGTCTCGCCCTCGGGCGCTGGGCCGAAGTACCGCTCAAGGTTGAACATGACTTCGGCGCGCCGCTGAGCATTAACCTCTTCGACCATGTCCCGGATGGCCTGAGCTTCGACAATCTGCCGCTGTCGATTGAACTGCAACCCGGCCAGTTCAGCCAGATCAGCTATCGCCTGCGTCCGTTGAAGCGCGGGCATTTCAATTTTGAACACTGCGAAATCAATCTGCCGAGTCCCTTTGGATTATGGTCAGGCAAGCGCCTGCTCGACGTCAGCGACCAGACCCGCGTCTACCCCGACTTCGCCCGGCTATACGGTGGCGAGCTGCTGGCCGTGGACAACTGGCTCAGCCAGCTCGGCGTGCGCCAACGGCAACGCCGCGGCCAGGGCCTGGAATTTCATCAGTTACGCGAATTCCGTGAAGGCGACAGCCTGCGCCAGATCGACTGGAAAGCCACCGCCCGCCAACGCACGCCGATCGCTCGCGAATATCAGGACGAACGTGACCAGCAAATCATTTTCATGCTCGATTGCGGGCGGCGCATGCGCAGTCAGGACGGTGAACTGTCGCATTTCGACCATGCGTTAAACGCCTGTCTGCTGCTCAGTTATGTGGCGTTGCGTCAGGGTGATGCGGTGGGGTTGAGCACGTTTGCCAGCGAACAGCCGCGTTATCTGGCACCGGTCAAAGGTAGCGGCCAACTGAATGTTTTGCTCAATGCAGTTTATGACCTTGAGAGCACTCAGCGTCCTGCCGATTTTCAGGCTGCCGCCAATCAACTGCTGGGCCGCCAAAAGCGTCGGTCGCTGGTGGTGCTGGTGACCAATCTGCGGGACGAGGACGATGGAGATCTGCTCACCGCCGTCAAGCATTTGGGCCAGCGACATCGAGTACTGGTGGCGAGTTTGAGGGAGGAAAAGCTCCACAGCCTTCGACACATGCCAGTGCAGACCTTGACGGACGCGCTGACTTATTGCGGAGCGGTGGAATATTTGAATGCGCAGGCCGAAATGCATGAGCACCTGAACAGTCAAGAGGCTACAGTCGTGCAAATTCAACCCAAGGAATTGGGACCTGAGGTGGTGAATCTGTATCTCGCATGGAAAAAGGCGGGAATTTTATAAGTTATTAGGCGTCCCTTCGATAGAAAAGACGCTAATCGGCTTTACAAGATCAAACAATGATATTGTTATAGCGATTAAGAATCGTCAAAGAAGCTTCTCTTTCGCTGAATTCTCCCTGCGAGTTCGTTATATCGAACCGTACGCCGTTATTGATAATCACTCTTACCCCAGGTGCGACTGATCCCAGGTATACCGATTTGGCGCGAATGTGTGACACGGTATACGGCGTCCATTCTGGCCATTGCGAATGATCCGTGCGCCAACGTTCAACACTTACCAAATTATGGTCCAAGGACATAAACAACGGCGCAGAGGTCACGTTTTCCGCGTTCAGCGCCAGAGAGAAACCTCCGTTTGTAGTAGTTTTACGACAATCCAGTTTCCAAGAGACCCCGCCCGGACCTAACAGCTGAGGGGTTGTCAACGACGGTGTAAACTCAACCCCTAGCTGTCCTCCTTCCGTTACAAGTGCAATATTCTTATTCAGCAACTGACTGCCCAGTTTCGGCAGCACAGTAAAAGTATGCTCAGCACCATGACAGGGATAGGCATGTGATCCAAGTCTCATCTGAGATTCGTCGAACTTGATTTCCAATTCCAGCGCGTAGTTGAGAACTTCTCCTGGAACAGGCGGCGAAGAAGGCATCCCGTCGTATAAGGGCATTTCGAAATGCAATCCAAACAATCCTGTTGAGTCCGCGTTGGCCGTGAGAGTCCAGGTCAGCGAGATCAGGCCCTCTGCCATTTCTACCAGCTGTTCAAAGGGAGGATTACACACCAAGCCCACTTCTCCCGCCATCGGTTCGCAACACAACCTGAGCCCGGAGTCCGGGTCGCCAATCATGTAACTATATTCAAACTCCAGCGTCAGTTCGACGCTCTGCCCTGCCGCCATATTCAATTGCAGGTCTGGCCATCTCACACGCTCTCCATTCACATAAGGTCTGAAGTTTTGTAGCCAGGTTTGAGAATTAACAATTACCTTGGACATTTGGCACTCCCTTAAACTCAAGTTGTTTGCTTACCCACCCAACCAGGCCGCCAGTAACCGTTGCGCGAAGCACCGCACGATTAATTGCAGGCAACCTGAACTCTGCTATCGCTATTCCTGCAGCATCCGTTCGAGAGGCAGGAATCGAAAGATGAGGGAACGCCCACTCGACTCCAACGTCTTGCAAAGGCTTGCCGCTACGGGCTGACACCACAAGAATCTGAGCCTTGACGGGCTGTCCCGGAGAACCCTCTGATACGTCGGAGGAAAAGGCGTCAATGCTGCGAGGCTCATCCATCGAATAATGAAAGCCGACATACGCCGAATCAGCGCCGCCCACTACCGAAGCACGAACTGCGCCTGGACCGGGGAAGTCGGGTATGAAGCTGAACCACGTCGAGCCACGAAAACCGGTGTTCGTAACCACCGGCTCATGCTCCCCTCGTTCCCACTTGACCTGCGCATTTGCCATAGCCCGGCCAGTCAAGGCACTCGTCACCCCCAACTCGCAAACAACAGGCTCGCCCCACTGGACTATCTGAAGCACACCGGAACTCGCTGTGATGTTCGCGGCAATGGCGTGAGAGCCCAATGACATGGGCTGGGGAGGAGACAATTCCAGCAAGCGACTGGCAGCCAATCGGACAGCCACGCTGCCGTCCTTGACATCGCCCGCGCTGAACGAGCACTCCAGTCCCTCGCTCGTCCAATCGCGAAACTCACCCAATTGCTCGACGAACTCAAGCTCGAGCTCGCTTGGGTCTGGATGACTCAGGCCAACTGCCAGCGTTTGATGGCGCAACGGATTATTGTCGTCGGCCCGAAGACAAAAGCTGAAGCTCTCGCCGCGCCTCGGGAAAAGAGCGCGTTGCGCCCAAAGCTGATCGGACGAAGCAGTGGTCAGCCGCAGACTAGTCCATGGGTCGGTCGACAAGGTCTTGAGTTTAAAATGCTGTTCCGCTGTTGTTTGATCATAAAGGTTGAGCACAGTCGCACATACGTCACTGGTAGGCGCGGTTTGCGCCGGTGCGTCATACACTGACCAGCCATTTGAACCGGTCGGCGAATTGACCGGATCTGCATTCCCGACCTGCCATCCAACCTGCGCAGACTCAACCGGTCGATTTTCAAAAGCCGAGTAGAAGCGCGCTTGCACGCGTGCACGCTGGCCCTTGTCCAATATCGGATCAATGGCCGGCCCGCGTGCAGCAACCACTTTGATTTTATTGTGGCCCAGCTTCAATTGAGTACGCGCCGTCAGCTGCTCGTCACCGATCATGACGGTCTCGGTCAACGTCATCTCTGCATCTTCCGAGCTATCGGCAAAATTCAGCTCCCTGCGCGCCCCACCTGCCGTCATGACAATATCGATGGTCAGCGGGGGAACGATCTCCAACCCGGGTGGCATCGGTGCGATGGCGGTCTTCACCGCCAATCCGTGCAACGCACTGACCCCGTATGGCATAAGTGCACATTGGTGGCTGGCCCAAAGGCAGGGGTAAAGCGTGCCGGTATCCGGTACGGCCGAAACATGATCAAGCATCACCCGGGTTTCTGTTGCGAGATTGTCACCCAGCAACCGCAGAGGGAATTCACGTGTTTCCGGCACATGCGAACTGGTGAACATCAGACTCGACAGTCCACTGATATCGGTGCCCGAGCCGATTATCCATTCGAGGCCGCTGGCATCCATTGATCGGGTTACACCGGGTAACGGATTCATTGTGAACCCTGGCAAAGGGTCCACTTGCGGGCCCCAATCCAATGCGATCAATTGGTTGATAAAGCCGCTGCCTGCAACGGGATCGATGCGCAGTCTATATGTCCTTCCTCGTCGACAGATCACACCCAGCAGCGCCCTATCAAGCGGCTTCTCGTCCAGAGAGAAGACGACTTGGTCTTTCCAGGCACTGGTTGGCAACGCCTTGACGGTAAAGAAATGTTCCGCCACAGGCGCACCCTCGTGACGCTGAACCCGCGCGGTAATCACGTAATCACTGGCAATGTCTGGCTGATGATCCACACTCGCCCAGCCATTCATGCCAGTGAGGGATCTGACCGTACCGGTCGGCGTCTCAAACCCGACGTCTACGTTGCTGACAGGCTGCCCATCGCGCCGTTGCACCTGCACCATGCAAGTGACGACGTCGTCTTCATCCTTGACCGGCGACTTGTTTGGCCCCCAGGTCTTACCGATCTGGACTCTGTTGTACGCCAAGGACAGGGCATTGCCGGGCGATGCATGCTGCAACCTGGAACAACCCAGGACCCAGTGGAAAAAACCGTCGCGTTTGTCCTCGAAATTTGCCGTCCAGAGCACCGTATTGCCGGCGACCGCTGCTGGGTCCCCGAAGGCAGGTTGACAGCTCGCTCCCAGATCCGTTGGCAAATCGCCCTCTCCCCAGACCAGGGAAAAGTCAGCATCGTTTAGAGGATGGCCTGCAGGAATGTCCAGATTGACGAGGAATGGCTCTCCTCGCTCCGGGTAGCGGAGTTTTTCTCCCCAGATAACGGGTGATCCGTTATCAAACCGGGCCCGCAAAGTTTTGAACGGATCGATATCAAACGCCCGCACCTTGAAGGTAAGCGTGGCTTCACCCTTTTCGGACAGAAGACTGGTAACGGAAGCCGTAATCTCGCTCACGTTTGCGTCCGTTGGCGTGTATTGGAAGGACGCTCGACCGTGAGCATCGGTAGACACTCGGTGCAGGATCGTATTCTTCTCATCCCCGGTACTCCAGCAGACTTCTCGTGCTACCGGTGCCTGGGTGTAAAAAGACCGAACTTGAACTTGCAGCTCGACCGATTGGGCATACTCAATGACCGGGTACGTCTGCGCTTCCTTGAGGGCGATCAGCTCCAGCCGATGATGCCCCCAGGAAACCCGCAGCGGGCAAGGTGGCGCCGAGTACTTGCTGTAGATCATCGCCTCCAGTTCGCGAGGCTCATCACCTGGCAAATCCGGACAATCCAGCCACCAGGGCCGATCGATCGGCTGGCTTTTACCCATCACTGGCTCACTGGTGATTGCGTCCAACGGATTGTCCACAAACCACAGGCTCGCATCATGCCAAAGGCTTACGGGCTTCACCTCGAAACCCAGCGTATGCCTTTGATTCCCGGTGGCTCCAAGGCAAACAGGAAAAACACTTCCTGACACGAAGTGGCGGTCATCAATGACAACGGCGTCCAGCGCCAATGCAGGCAGATGCAGATTCAGGAAGAACCCGGTCAGGCGAATTTCCGCAGAAGCGCCGTCGCCCGCGATTTTTTTCGGGCTGATCAAATTGATCACAAGCTCATCGCCGGCTTGCAGGCCCAACGTCTCCGGCAGTTCTACTTGCCTCTCGAGCAGATCAACGGTCAACGGATCGGCGTTGTCCAGTCCAGTCTTCGCCGGTAATTCGATATCGAGCTTTTCAGTACTGCCTTTTTTGTTGACCACCACTTGGCCGGCTGATGACGGGTAGGTGTTTTCGTAGAGAAAACGTAAGTGATAACGGGCATCAGCTTGCTGCTCGATCGGCACGAACATCATTTGACGAACCGCCGCCGCATTGGTAAGCGTCATGATCGATACCATGTTGTCACCCCAGCGGTCATCCCTGATGCCGACGCCCCCCGGATTGCTCACATCGTCCCAATGCTCATAGCCTTGCTGCATATCGTGGTTTTTCACGAAATTGTGATCCGTGTCGATCGCTCTCATGCTCATGATTGCTTCTCCTTCGCCTGGATCTTCCCATCCGCCTGATTCACCAGCTCCTGAACCTTTCTGGAAAAAGCCAGATCCCCAACCTTGGCCGTGTAATGGATCTTGATCACAATGTCGGTCAGCGACAAAAGCACCGGTTCTTGCTTCAGAGGCCAGGGAAACCCGATCTGCCAGCGCGACACGGCGCCGGTATTTTCGTATGGCAGGGTCATGCCTTCGTCAGGCCTGAGAGAAATCACACCGGTATCATCCAGTCCGGTGGACAGGCAAACCTGTTGCCCACTGCTTAGATTGATCAGCACATCGGCAGGCGCCACCCCTTCTGCGGAATGCAGATACTCCACCGATTCGAAGGACGGTTTTGTGGCGATGTAGCTGCCGACCTGCAGCAGATTTGCCACGACATTTTCAAAGGGGCCGGTGAGTACCGGCAGCGTGACTTCAATGCGAACGATCTGTCGGCAATAGTGGTCGTGGTAATCACGATCGAACAGCAGTTGAGTCAATTCGAAATCCAGTGCACCCGTCGTCACCAAGTGATCGAGCGCATCCGCCCAGTCAACAAAGCCGTTTTGCCGGGTTGCCGGGTCGTCGAAAAGCTGTTGCAACGAAACCGTCTTGACGATTTCCTGGCGCCGCTCATGGTGTTGCAGATACTCCGAACGCATGCGTAACAAACCGGCATGCAATGCATCGCCAGCCGTCAATCCGCGACGCTGGTCGCGCCACACATCAATATTCAGCGCAAAGGCATCGAACTCGCAGGTTTCCGCGCGTAAGGCTGCCTGAGCGCTCAGGCAGACTGCCACAGCAGCGTCATATGCCTGAAAATGCAAGGTCTGCAGCTGCCCCATCAACCACTGATACAACTCCAGATTGGTCGCGCGCGATTGCAAGAACTCAAACAACTTCAACGTCTGAGCGTTGGCCGCGAGGGTATGTTCCAGGTTAATCCTTGCCGCATTGATGGCCCGCTCCTGGGCGGCGATCTGGGCACTGATCGCGTTTTTTTCCGCAACGGCCTGATTTCGCATCAAAAGCCATTCATGCCGACGGCGACGGTAACTTTCGGAGATGGCCGTCTTGTCGGCTTTGGCCTGTAACACATCGGCTTCGATCTGGAAGCCGAACCCCACGGCATCGAGCAGATATCCCGGCTGTTGACCGCCATTGGCGGTACCGAAGATATTGGGAAACGCATGGATGACCGCCCCCCCCATCCTGAAACCGGTGGCCCAGGAGACGAGGCCTGCGGCCGCTTCCACATGGTCCATGACTTTTAATTCATCAGGCGAAATGTGGTTGTCGTACAGATCGGCGTAATGCTGCTCACGTTCTTCTGCCATGCCTCTGCTGTGTTGCAGTGCCGTCAGACTTTCGACTTCACGTGCGATGGATTCCTCCTGCGCCCGACGGGCGAAGTCGCCCAGTTCGGTGAGATGACGCTGTTGCATTTCTTCCTGCTCGACACGGTCCTGTTGCTCGAGCAGGCGCAGCACCTCGCCAGCCAGATCACGCAAGTGCTGCACCATCTGCAACGCGCAATCGAACAATACAGGCCAGCGAAACGCCGCTACCCTCAATTGTCCGCCCATGGGTCGCACCGGCCCGGCATTGCCAGCGGCCAATCGGTTCAGCAAAGCCATTGGGTCCATGGCGGAGAAAAGAGGAATCGCAGCACGTTTTCCGTCGATTGTCCTGCCATGGCGGATGTTATCGATCCGCTCATCGGGCAGTCGAAAGAAGGTCAGCAGTCGGGGACTTAGCGGTATTTTGAAAGAACTCGTGCCATACGCGCCCGGATGCGGAGCGCGCGGGGCACTGACAGGCAACTCCTCAGCTTGCAGCAGCAATGTCTTTTCAAACTCTGCCAGAGCGGGCCGCGTCTCCATCTCTTTGACAAGTTCACCGAGTTTTTGCGGTGTCCAGAGATTGATACTGCGCGTATCCGGTTTTGGCCCCATCAGCGATTTGGCCCGGACATACTGCAGCTTGGCAACTGTCAATGAGTCTTGGGTCATCTGACGAAAAAGCCAGTCGCCCCAAGCCATGATGTTGCTCACATACTCGAGGAAAATAACAATCTGGTAGTGCCGGGGTGAGGAATAGGCAATGGCATCCGGATCTGTCGGCGCGAAGACTTCATAAGCGATATCGGGCGTTGGGGTATCCAACGGCCGGCATTGCCAGTAGGCAGGTCCCGCAGGAATATCACCCTGCGCCGGTTTGGCTGGAGACCTCGGATCGAATATGTAATGCAGCCAGCGCTGGGCTTGTTCAAAGCGGTTTTCGTCACGCAAGCGGGCGGCAATCAAGTGCGCCAGATGAAAAAACAACTCCCAGAAAAACAGGCCGTTGGCGCTGTCGAACGGGCCATTCGGTTCGGTCTCTTTGTCTGGCAAAGGAGGTTCTTGCGGGAACTGTGTCGCCCGATCCAGCAATGCCCCGATCGACTTGCTGGCGCGCAGTACCAGATCGTGACTGATCAACGTATTGAGCCGAACGTATTTCAGCTTCAGTACATTCGCTGGTTGATTGAATGCCAGAAACTGAGCGCCCTGCGCATCGGTGTCATGAATAAACGGTAGAGACCCATGACTTCCAAGCGCAGCAGGCACCGTCAGGGTGATGGTTCGCTCACCGAAGCCCTCTCCGCTGTTAGTACCTGTCAGTTTCACGGTAATCGTGTTGTTGGTGAACGCCGGTCTTTTGATTTCCTGCCATTGGGTTGCCCATCCTCCTTTGCTCGGGTAATCGGCAACGAGGGGCTCTGGGTCATCACCGGTATCATTTTGAATGTCCAGCGTGAATTCCACATCCTTGGCGCCGACACGCGACACATGGGCGCAAAAGCCCTGGACCCAAAGCGAAGAGTCCGTGGCATTGCGAACGATATAAGCCTTGATGCCCAGGTACTCTGCCAACGTGCCGACTTGTGTAATCTGGCTGTCAACGGAAGGGAAAAGCGTGGGCTGCATTTTTTGCTGAAGCGTGCGGGAATCGACAAACAGATGATTGGCCAAGTAATCCATGACAGCGGTTTCGTCCTTTACTTTGCGAAACAGCGAATCACGGGTTTCATAAATCGCGACAGATTGCCGCGAGGGTAAACTGGTACCGGGCTGCGCATTGGTCAAATGCACGGCCAGCCGACCTTTGGGGTACAGGGCATCGATTTCATCGCGCAGTACGACCGCCACCAGCCGACAACCCTTTGAAACGTCCAGATCCGTCTGGAGCAGATGCAAACGAATGGGCGGCGACCAGCTATCGTCCAGTGCTATGAACGCCACCATGACCTCCAGCTCATGGAGAGTTTGCAACTGACCAGCGTTATCGAAAACACCCGCTCGCCACTGAACCCAGACCATGCACGGCCGCCCCTCCCAATAGACCATTCGACAGTCCAGCACACTCACATCGGTGGGAATATCGACCGCTTTCCACTCTCGCCACGCGGTCGGATTGACAGAAGGCGAGTCGACCGCAAGTTCGATTCTCGCCTCGCGCCAGAACCAGCCATAAGGTGCAACGCGCTGCCTGCCCACCAGGTAGTAGCGAGTTTTCAGCGGATTTGCACCGTCCAGGTAACCGGTCAAAACGTTCAGGTTGCAGGTTTCTTCAAAGCTGCGCAGGTAGCGTTGCACGCCTTTGAGCACCGAACCGTCGGTGATCGATGCCTGGTTCACGTGGCTCTCAAGTGCCTTGAACAACTCGGATTTACGGATGCGCACATAAGGCGTGATGTAATCCTCCGGTGTGCACCGCAGCAGCATGCTGGCCGACCAGGGACCGTAACTGCCGGCAATGTCCCACTCCTCCAGCAGATCGGGATCAAATTCGCGTTCGTCGAAACCAGGCTCGAGCTTCTGGAACACCGCATGAAGGTAAGCCTGCAGGCAGCTCACTGCTTCCGCCACCCTGGAGGTTTCAATCTCAGCGCTGTTCAGCGGATCGGAGCGCAACCACTCCCATAAATCGTCCGCCGACTGAATTTTCATCGGTAACGGCAGATCCGCCTTGGAATGCTTTGCGTGAAGGCAAAAATCAATCAACGCATCGCGGCGCAGGGCAGACAGTTGACCCGATTGTTCATTGAGCATAACCATCTCCCGTCACTGTTGTTGTTTGCGTGTCGGACACTCGCCGGCGCGAAGGAAGGGTTTCGACAAACGTCACATCCCGGAACGTGGCGGCAGACAGATTTCCTGCCGTCGCCTTGACCTTGACCTTGGCCGCCTCGGTACTGGTGAATGTCACCTCGGTATACCCTCGACTGTCCGAGATGGTTTTGGTCTCAAGCATGATCAACGGTTCAAATGTCCAAATCAGCGAGGCGCCGGATATGGGGTTGTCGTAGTTGTCTCGAACAACGGCGCGGCAGGTCACCGCAGTACCGACCAGCACCGTACCTGCGGGTGAAGGTAAAGAGTTCTCGGGTTTTACCTGAAGTGTGCCCAAATCCGGACCGATCTCGATGTTCGGCGCAGCCATCTCGTCATCCAGGTCGAGTCTGTAAGTGGGAGTTACGGTGCCCATGCGGCCATCCGGGAAAAACTTCACCTTTGCCGTGCCGGTGCTGTCCGTAGTGACCATTGAAGGCTCAAACCGGCCCAGCGCGCTCGCGCAATGAACATTGACGTTCACTCGCGGAGCGCCCAGGCGATTATTTACCGTCACGGTAAATTCTGCCGATTCATCAGGTTTGTTGGCGATCAATTTGACGGGATCAGGAACGGTAGTCCAACCGACGACTACATCCACGTCGACGGGCCTGATGCCGGCTTCATAAGGCGGCTCGACAACGTTCGTCAGGCTGCTTCTGACGCGGTCTGCCACTTGGGCGTAGAGAGCGTATTCGCTGTCGGCAGGCAACGTCCCGAGTTCGAGAAGGGTCTTGGCATTCTGACCGGTTTTTTTGGCAAGCAAGCACACGCGCGTCAGCACATCCAACTGTGGCATGTTTACGATCAGGCCTTTTGACGGGTTCACATGTGTGGCGCAGGCCTGCACTTCACTTACGCTCCAATTGAACAGTTCGGCCAACCACTTTGCCGCCCGCGCCTGAACCAGCTCAAGACCGTGATTTCCCAGTTGGGCTGGCAGCGCGTTGATTCGGCGCAGATAGTCAATCAGCCTGGCTTCAGGCTGACTGCTCATGGCCAGGGCACGCTTGTAGATCGTCAGGTAGTAAAGCGATGAAAGGTCAAACGCAGCGACTTGTTTTTCACCGAACCATTGGCTGTATCCGATCGTGATGAAGTAAGTCAGGAATTCACCGCTCAGTTCCAGCATTGCGACCGCGGCGCTGCGTCGTGAGAACTCGGCCAACATCTGCAGAACAGGATCACTCGGCGGCTCCTCCCGCCGCCGGACAATACTGCTGTCGTTAGCGTCCTGCGGCGTTGCGAGCACTTGAGCCAATACGTAATGCACATTCGCGCCGGCCCAGCCAAGCACTTGCAGAACCAGATCAGGCTTCAGACCGCTATACGCGGCCAACTTCTCCTGCACGACAATATTCTGACCGGCGCGGCAACGTAACAGCACCGCCACAATCAGCTCGACCAGCGCGATATCGAGGCTACCCGTCTCCTGCACCACGGCCCGTCCCGTCATTTCCCGGGCATGGGCTTCATAGTTTTTATCCGCTGATTCAACGAAATCACGAATCAGCCCGTATTCGTCCACCAACGCCACCAGCGCACGCAACCACTGACGATTATTGGACAAGGGAGCGGCGCCAGCCAGTTTCAGCATGTCTTCCGTCATCAGAACCGCAGGGGCCTGGCGACGCCATTGATCGAACAGTGTGAGTTGCCTGGCATCAGGTTGTGCCGGTGGCCAGGCCGTTGCCTGTTGCACCACCCAGTCTACGGGTAACTGAGCGGTGTAAGCCCATTGCACGCAGTCCATCAATGCGTGGATCACGCTGAGTACGTCCGGGGTATCCACCAATTGTTGGCTGTTGATCTGTGGCACGCCGGCCAACGCGTCTACCCATGCCTGACCTCCCATCAGGTTCAGTAACAGGATCGCCTCGATTGATGTGATGCCGAGTAAACGGGGCAGTCTGACCAAGCGATAAAAACTGGAAACAATCGGCAGGCTGAGCTTGAGACGAGTCAGGCCATGAGCGGCAGCGACCAGATTGGCAATATAAAAATAAGCTTGCAAATCAATGCCCAGACCCGCGCATAACTGATTGACCGTGAGCAGATCTTCAGCAGTCACCGGGATGATCGGAACAGCTCGATCATCAAGCACCAACGGACGCGTATTGAAAGAAGTGCCATTGAAAATCCGGTCGTATTGCGAACGTTCCGTGCCCCGTCCGAAAACAGAAATCTGCGCAATGAATACGGCGCATTCCTCTGCTGTACAGCCGTACCCTTCGCGCAACTGCTGGAACAGGCCAAGGGCCCGTAGGGTGTTTGGCGTTATCCAGTAGCGAGTCGGGGCGGGCGACGGATGTTCGGCGAGCATTGCCGCGACGATGAGTTGATCGGTTTCATGGTGCTCCAGCCCCAACCAGTCATTGAGTCGCAGTATTCGATTGACGCGGTCAAAGCGGTCGTCGGTCATGTCCACGAAGCAATTGAGGAAATCTCCTGTGTCAGAGTTACGGATGGTAATGGGTGGATCCTTTGCCTCATGAATGAAAACCGATCCGAAATCCTTGCCGTTCACCAGGGTGTCGCCGTCGCCATAGCCCGATGCATTTGCAGACAGCGAGGTTGAGAAACCCTCTAATGAAAGCAGTGCCTCAAGACTCGCGGTATCAAGCTTCGCTCTTTCGTTGAAAAGGCTGACATTCGCCAGATTGCCCACATCCTCCGGCTGGAGACCGAAATATTTCGGATAGAACTCTGCAGCTCCGTCCGGAAAATAGGCGCTTTCAGTTACCAGGATTCGCTGAGAAGGACTCAGTCGCGATGCCTGAATCAGTGCCGCATCCGACTTGGCACTCCATGGTGCCGAGCGAAGAAAGTACGGATACTGCAAATCGCACAGCCGCACCACATTGCCCACCGACTCGCCATGCCCGTTCATCACCTGATCAAGCGTGACCCAAGGCCAGTGGAAGGGCAGCGCTCTGGGAAAAGCCTGCTCGCTAAGCGCCTTGTCAAGATCGTGAATGGTTCCGAGCGTGTCGGTAATGAAGTTTTCCATGATGTTACTGATCACTTCTACCGACGACACCACGCCATGGACAGCATTGACATCGATCTTCAATCTTTCGAGATCCGTGCGCCGGTCACTCAGTGGAAATCCGCCGTTTGTCACACCGAGCCGGTGCAATGCCCAATGAAACAGGGCGGTCAGATACGCCACAGGCGAGTGAATGGCCTCGATTGCACCCGGCACGCACAATGTTTCGAAGTTCGGTTTGAACAGCAAACTGTAAGTCGGCCCGTTGTCGAGCCCCCCTCGCGCGACGTCCCTGGCGTCCTTGCCGGTCAATTGATGTTCGATGAAGTGCCTTAGCACCACCGTCGACAAGACATTGAGACGCTGCTGAAACTCGCTGGCCTCTTGCCGGTTCAGAGCATAATCGCGTATCAACCCGTCGATGCCCTTGTGCGCCAGTACGGCGACCGACCCTCCCGCCTCGAAAAAACGTGCCAGTGCCGTCGAAGACGAACGCTTGGGCTTGCGAACCGTTTCAGTGAACATCTTTTGAGCGATTTGAACGGGAGTCTGAGTCATGCTGACGCTCCTGGGGCAAACACGGATGCAAAGTGAACGAACGGTCGAGTTTTCGTTGTTCCTGCCCAATATTTGGCAGCATCAGCCGTGCAACGTCTACTGTCATAAATGACAGTAGACATGACCCCCGGTCAGATTAGTGGCGGTTGAGGGGCTTGCGTGGGAGTCTCATCAGGCGACGCCACTTCGAATCGTTTGCTGTCGGCTGGCATGGAGCGTTTCCCCGCGATGATCTGTACGGCCCGAGACCAGTTCGGGCCTTCAGGCAAACCATACTCAGGCGTGCCGGCCCAACTGCCATCAGAGCCGTCCAGGTTTTCGGCCCAGTTCGCCCCCAAGTCATACCACGCACAGACATCAACGCTTGCGTTTGTCCGTGCGTCCCCAGCGAACCCGGGTGTTTGAGACGTCCACGCGCCCTCTGAGGGCGCCGTAAACCGTGGCTCTACGTCAAGCAACTCGAGCTTTCTGGGCGTCGACCATCCCGAGACGTAAATACCATTGCGCTGCTCAGTGACAATGGACAGTCCACCCGCCGTTTCGGGGAGGACAACCTGACAGAACCAGGTAGCGTTCTCCTCGACGACTGCCGTTCCCAGCAGTGGTTCGATAGCGGCGGCCAGCGCCACCACGACCGTGTCGCCGGGGTGTCCGAATCCGCAGACATTCAGTAGCTGCCCCACAGCCTCATCAACGCCGGGCGTTTCGATGCGCGCTTTGTCGGGAACGACCGTGATTTCCACATCATCGGTAAACGGCGATATCTGATCCTTGAAGAACTGTCTGGCTTTTAGCTCGCAGGGGCCCAGCGGTAACGTGACACGGCGTTCGAAATAGCCATCGCCAAAACGCGGATGGATACGAGGCTGCATAGCGTCGCCGAGGTACAACTCGACCTCAGTCCGGTCGAACCCCTTCCCCCGTCGCGCATAGCCCTCAACCATGAAGGTCCGGGGGACGGACGTGCGCGAGAATGCAAGGTTGAGCGTTGGTGCAAACAGAACCACGTTGAACATGACCGGCTCACCGACCGACTTAATGTCACCCAGGCTCTGCATGGCGAAAACGGTATGACTCGTGTAATCAAGCTCCGTGAGTTCAACCGTCCAGTCGTCAGCTGTGGCGACCACCTCCCCGAGCACCTCATGGGTCACAAAGTCCAACACCTGAATCAGGCAGCCATCGTTCCCGCCCGTGCCGTGCAGCACAGGTAAGTATTCCGTTTGCCCACCGGGTGGTGGAGTAATTACCGGTACGCTCATCGGGACATCGAACGGCATGGACACCGGGTGGGAGGGTTGCCCGCCGAAGGTCTGCGTGGCGCTGGCCGTGAACTTGCCCGGGCTGAAGGCTGCCGGCCGCTGGAATGTCCATTTCCCGTCAGTATCGATGTCCGGGACGGGATGGAGATCATCGTTGTCACTGAACGTGATCGTCACCACAGCTCCCGGCCAGCATTGGCCAGAGAACTGCGGAAACAATCCGTTCTCGGCCACTTTCTCGATGACGACCAAAGGTGCTGGTATGACGACGGCAATAGCCGGCACCCATGTCGATGGCAGCGTCCCAAACAGTTGCTGGGCGGTTACCGAATAAGTACCGGGAGCCCAACGTTCAGATGCTGCACTAGACCAGGTTCCACTTCCCGTCACCTCGACAATGGGCACAATGGGAACGCCAGTTTTGCTCAACCGGACTTCTATTCGGCAAGCCGCCTGTTCAGGCCAGTTCCTGCCCGTTCCCGAGAAGGTGGGGATGCCCTCCGAATTGACGCGATAGTTTAATGTCGGCACAGGCACTGCGACAGTGAAGGTCGCCGCCACTTCCGTCCAGTCCGAATAGATGGGCTGATTGTCGCCGCCTGGGGTGCTTTGTCGCGCGCCAATACTGTATTGCGTAGCACTGGGTAACCAATCAGGGAAATCCTTGCTCCATGGATTGCTGTCCACGGTGAACGACTTGATAGGCGTTTCGTTACCTACATAGTGGATATCAAGCGTAAGACCTACGGTTCCAGAACCTTGGACAGTGACCTTCGCATTGCCGTCGACCGTGGCGGAGAGCGACGCAACTCTGTCAGGCCTTATTTTAAATGACCGATAAAAGCTTCGATCGGAGGGCACTCCCAACGTCTGCTCAGCGGCAAGGCGGATTTCCCCGGGGGGGAAACTGGCCGGGATAACGACCGGTACAGTCCAGGCATCGCCTGTTACCGATGCAAGCGTGCCGACCACCACATCAGTCAGATCGACATAGATCTTCATGGTGGCCCCGGCCTCGCCTGCGGTTCCGCTGAGCGAGAATGAACGGCTCTGTAAGGATTGGTCGGCAGGCTGGGTAATGACAGGCAAATAAGGCAAAACGGAAACAGGTACGCTGCTGGACCATTTCGTTTCTCCAGCAGAAATCTGGCCGGCAATCATCGTGAACGGTCCAGCGGGGAGCGGTGTCGTCAGCGGTATGCTCCACTGTCCGTTTTGAACGGTGCCGGTTCCATAGATTAGCGTTCCGTTATTAACCCTGTGGATATTGATTGTCGCGCCATTATGGCCCTTACCGGTGATCACCGGTTCGCGCTCTCGTATCACGTCACCCGTTCTTGGTGAGTCAATGACAGGATCCATTGGCGTCGGAAATTTTATCGTGATAGAGAGTGGGCCACCGAAGATCGTCCCGTTCCAGCCACTGTAGGTTTGTGCAATTGCAATCTGATGGGTCCCTTCCGCCAAGGGATCCGTTGCAGTGACCGACCAATCCCCGGAAGGACCTATCGTGACCTTGGCACCGAGCGCATTTCCTTGGTGGCGAAAGAGCTGAAAAGTAGCCCCTGGCAGACCTTTGCCCTCAATCGTCGGGTAATCCGTCTCGAAAACCGTTCCGGGCGGTGTAGTGATAGTCGGTCGGTCTGCGGTAAAAAAGGGAGTGGAGTTGTACCAATCCCCCCACCTGTTATCGACATATTTTCTGTAATGAATTTCCCACTGTCCGGTGGCCATGTCGAAATCGGTTGCGTAAGGAAAGCTCCTTGTCTGCCTCGACTGGTATGCTCCGTTTGGGCCATGAAAATCAAATTGTATGATGTGCCATGTGCCAACGTTGGGGATTGCTAGCCCATATCCCTTGAGTCGAGAAATGAAGGCTTTGGGTCCAGGAGCTACCAGAGGACGGTCAGTCAAAAAAGGTTTCGCAGGCTCAGTATCGCCTTCGCCACGTCGCTCTATGATTGCGGGGACGCTCTCGGTGTCATCAGCAGTTCCAGAAACGCCTTGTAATCCGTCGCGCAGCTCTTGTTTTTCGTCGTCATTTTCTTTATCCATGATTGACTCCAAGACTATTCCGGGTGGCGATGCTGCAGGTAAAAGTTCGTCAAACCATCTAATGCCTTTCCATTTTTCCCATCACCTGTCAACTCTGACAGTCCCGATCAACGGTAACTATTCCCACACCGCAACATGCTGACGTCCTTCAGCCATTAACACCCGGCCACAGCGGGTTGCGCCGTTGCCTACACGGTGGCTGTTCGCAGGGCGCCTCAGGGCGCGCCGGTTTATGCACTCCCGGTCGACTAACCTGCTTACAGCCGCCACCCTTTCGTTTAGTCGCGAAGAGGTGGATGCCCCAACCATGAGTGTGCAGACAATGATCAAACCAACACCCAATCCCCCTGAAACCGAAGACTCGACCTCCCCCTACGCTTCCGCCGATTCCACCAGACTCCACGAGGCCGCTGAAAAAGCCCTCGATCACTACCTGAAAAAACCCGGCGCTGCGCCGTCGTGCAATTCCGTCGATCGCGGCGTGCAGATGTTCATGGTCGCGCCCGACATCAACCCCGAAGCGATGGCCATTCAAACCTACGAAACCTTTTCTTCGGTCAGCATTCTGCTGCTCGACCTGGCGGACAGCCTCGAGGACAAGCCGCGACATCTGGCGAGGGCGATCTATCAGTTGAGCGAGATGGGGTTATTGCTGGCGGAGAAGGCGCTGGATCAGGAGCGGGCGATCGCGGTGGCGTGATGTCAAGATCAAAAGATCGCAGCCTGCGGTGTAGTGGTTCAGTTTTTTTAAACCAATCCGTAGGAGCATTAGGCCGCCTGCTGCTCAAACAGCGCAGGCGGCAAGTGGTTCGAAGCCGAGTGGCAACGGCGATGGTTGTAATGTGAGATGAAGTCCATCACATCCTTCTCCGCTTCAATGTGGGTTTGATAACCGTTTTCCGGCATCCAATCGTGCTTCAGCGTCCTGAAGTAGCGCTCAACCACTGCATTATCCCAGCAATTACCTCGACGGCTCATGCTTTGAACGATCCGGTTGTCTGCCAAACAGGTGACAAATCGATCAGCAGTGTACTGACAGCCCTGATCTGAGTGAAACAGCAGTTCAGGCATTGGTCGGCGTAGTGACACTGCCAACTTCAGAGCTTTAGCAGCCAGCTCAGCATCGGCAGTTCGGGAGCACGCCCAGCCAACAATCCTGCGTGAAAAAAGATCCATCACCACTGCCAGATAAAGCCAGCTATTCCCAACTCTAATGTAGGTAATATCGCCTGCCCAAAGCGTATCTGGCTGAGTCGGATTGAAGCGACGATCAAGTATGTTCGGAGCAACGATTGCCGGTTTTGTAGCACGACGATAGTGGGCATACCGTGGTCTGCGTCGATGCAGGCCGAAAGTTTTGATCAACGAGCGCATTCGATAGCGACCGATAAAGATCCCTTTCTTTCTCAACGCTTTGCAGAGCCCTCGAGTACCCAGGACCTCTCGATGTTCTTTATGCAACGCACGAAGTCTGCGCCTTAGCCACCGCAGGCCCGGCTTCAAACGCTTGGTTTTGCGGTTTATGTAATAGCTACTTCGGGCGATGCCAAGCACGGAGCATACGCGCCGAACTGACATAGCACCTTTTACGCCATCAATCATTTGGTTCGACCGAACAGAACCTTTAGATGAGAGGGCAATTGCTTTTTTAGCACTTGGTTCTCGGCCTCAAGCAGCGCCAGTTGCGCCTGCAGCGACTCGATCAGCTCCTGATCCTGTAATCGTGGCAACTGAGTAACTTCGTTCTGCTGTCGACGCCAACGAGCAACCCAGCGACGCAAAGCTGTGAGGCCCACACCAGTGGCTTCACAGGCCTTGGGGACGGAGTAATGCATCTCCACCACTAACCGAATAGCCTCTGCTTTTTCTTCAGGCGTAACGACCCGATATCCCATGACGCATCCTTAAATCGAGGCTCCTACATCATGGTCTAAAAAAGTTCGACCACAACACGGCAGCTCCTACATCTGGAATGCGTTCCCCTGTAGGAGCTGCCGAAGGCTGCGATCTTTTGCTGTTCAGGCGGAAGCCGGCAACGGCTGAAAACTGAAGTACTGCTGCAGCGCCAGCACTAGCTGCCCGAACTCCGCCGGGGCGCGGCGCAGGATGAAGCCTGCGTCGTAATGCAGTGGCGTGGCATCTTCATGGCACCACACGCAACAGGCGCTGAAGTCGATGATTTGCGGGCAGCCGTCGCTGGCGGGGATTTTCAGGCGTAGTTGAAAGTCGACACCGACCATCATCGGCAATTGACTGATGAGCATAAGCCCGTCATCGGACACGTTGCCCAGAAAGCCAATCGGTTTATCGGTGACGGTGTTGAACACTCTGAGGAAGTACGGCAGCTGATGCCGTTCGATCCGGCGGTCGGTAAACATGCGCAGCTCGCCATGCAAGGCCCCATCAAGGAGCCGCACCTTTGCTTCGGAACGTCCCGTACTCGGGCCGCTCTCCCCGCTTCCGGTGTGCCGGTCGCACAATCGCCGTCACCTTACCGCTGACCAGTTGCAGGTGTTGCTCCGGATCTGGAGTGATGACTCTGTCCGGGTCATTGGACTATAGCTCAGCCTGTACACACGGCCAGATTTTGTATGAGACCTGTGATCAGAAACGCGTCGGGCGCACCACGGCTGCCGCGCTGCGGGTCGGGTAATGGCCCAGGCTCTGCAAGGTTTCCAGGCGCGCACGGGCGCGGTAGGCGTATTCGCTGTTGGGGTACGAGGCGATGATGAACTGGTAGGTCTGCACCGCGTCAATGTAGAGCTTTTGCCGCTCCAGGCACTGGCCGCGCATCATCGACACTTCCGGCCACACGTAAGGGCGGGCGCGGCTGGCGCGTTCGACCTTGGACAGCTCGAGCATGACCTGGTCGCAATTGCCGCGATCATAGGCGCTGTAGGCGTTGTTCAAATGATGGTTCATCGACCAACGGGTGCAGCCCGTCACGGCGAGGACGCTGAGGGCAAGGGCGGCAATGGGCAACAATCGCATGGGGGTTCTCCTGTCTTGTGCTCTGTATCGACCCCTGCCGAGAAATCTTCAGAAGTGTTTGTGCCAGTTGTCAGTTCAATAAAGAAAACGATAAGTAGTGCAAACGAACAATGACTACACCCTTCGAGCATAGTAGCCTTCGCTGGCGCTTGAACTCAGGAGTCTTTGCATGTCCGTCCGTCGTACCAAAATCGTCGCTACCCTTGGCCCGGCCAGTAACTCGCCGGAAGTTCTCGAACAGCTGATTCTGGCTGGTCTGGACGTCGCCCGTCTGAACTTCTCCCACGGCACCCCCGACGAGCACAAGGCTCGCGCGAAGCTGGTGCGTGACCTGGCAGCCAAGCACGGCCGCTTCGTCGCCCTGCTCGGTGACCTGCAAGGCCCGAAAATCCGTATCGCCAAATTCGCCAACAAGAAGATCGAGCTGAAGATCGGTGACAAGTTCACCTTCTCCACCAGCCATCCGTTGACCGAAGGCAACCAGCAAGTGGTCGGCATCGACTACCCGGATCTGGTCAAGGACTGCGGCGTGGGCGACGAGCTGCTGCTCGACGACGGCCGTGTGGTGATGCGCGTTGATACCCAAACCGACGATGCCTTGCATTGCACCGTGACCATTGGCGGCCCGCTGTCGGACCACAAAGGCATCAACCGTCGCGGTGGCGGCCTGACCGCACCGGCCCTGACTGAAAAAGACAAGGCCGACATCAAGCTCGCCGCAGAAATGGAAGTCGACTACCTCGCCGTGTCCTTCCCGCGTGACGCCGCCGACATGGAATACGCCCGTCAACTGCGCGACGAAGCCGGCGGCACTGCCTGGCTGGTGGCGAAGATCGAACGCGCCGAAGCCGTGGCCGACGACGAAACCCTCGACGGCCTGATCAAGGCTTCCGACGCGGTGATGGTTGCCCGGGGTGACCTCGGTGTGGAAATCGGCGACGCCGAGCTGGTGGGCATTCAGAAGAAAATCATTCTGCATGCACGCCGCCACAACAAGGCGGTGATCGTCGCGACCCAGATGATGGAGTCGATGATCCAGAACCCGATGCCGACCCGCGCCGAAGTCTCCGACGTGGCCAACGCCGTGCTCGACTACACCGACGCCGTAATGCTCTCGGCAGAATCCGCCGCTGGTTTGTACCCGCTGGAAGCCGTGCAGGCGATGGCGCGTATCTGCGTCGGCGCTGAAAAGCACCCGACCGGCAAAACCTCCAGCCACCGCATCGGCAAGGAATTCACCCGCTGCGACGAAAGCATTGCGCTGGCAACCATGTACACCGCCAACCACTTCCCGGGCGTCAAAGCGATCATCGCCCTGACCGAAAGTGGCTTCACCCCGCTGATCATGTCGCGCATCCGCTCCTCGGTGCCGATCTACGCGTTCACCCCGCACCGCGAAGCCCAGGCTCGCGCGGCGATGTTCCGCGGCGTCTACACCATCCCGTTCGATCCAGCCTCGCTGGAACCGCACGAAGTCAGCCAGAAAGCCATCGACGAACTGACCAAGCGCGGCGTCGTGGAAAAAGGCGACTGGGTCATCCTGACCAAGGGCGACAGCTACCACACCACCGGCGGCACCAACGGCATGAAGATTCTGCATGTCGGTGATCCGCAGGTCTGAGTGACCGGCTGCTGAAACACGAAAGCCCCGCCATGTGAATGGCGGGGCTTTTTTATTGCCAGCGCTAAAGCAAAAGCCCCTCACCCTAGCCCTCTCCCAGAGGGAGAGGGAACTGATTGGGGGATATTGCAGGACTGCAGCGACCTGATCGCTCTGCGCTGAATCCCTGATCGACCTATTCTTTCAAGTCAATGCATAACGCATTACACCCCGGTCGCCCCCCTCTCCCTCGGGGAGAGGGGAACTGATTGGGGGATATTGCAGGGCTGCAGCGACCTGATCGCTCTGCGCCGAATCCATAATCAACCCATTCTTTCAGGTCGATGTATAACGCGTTACACCTCGGTCGGCCCCCTCTCCCTCGGGGCGGTCCGACGTTTCGGGAGGGCTGGGGTGAGGGTTGGCTTTTCAATGCCGTTTGATAAACCCGGTCAACGCCGCCAACGCTTCCGGCGAGCGCAGCCGTTGAGTAAACAACGCGCCCTCCTCCTCTATCACCTTGCGCAGTAATTGACGATCCGGTGCTCGCATCAATTGCTTGCTGATACGCACCGCGTCAGCCGGCAGTTCGTCGAAGCGCAGCGCCATTTCCCGCGCCTTGCTCAATGCCGCTTCGCCACTGTTCAACGCCTCGGTAGCGATGCCCCAGGCTGCCGCTTGTTCACCGCTGAAGCCTTCGCCGAGCAACAACAGCTCTGCCGCTCTGGCCTGCCCGAGCAGCCGCGGCAGGATCAGGCTGGAGCCGAATTCCGGGCACAGCCCCAGATTGACGAACGGCATGCGCAATCGCGCATCACGGGCCACATAGACCAGATCGCAATGCAGCAGCATGGTCGTGCCGATACCCACGGCGGCACCGGCCACGGCGGCGATCACCGGTTTGCGGCATTCGAGCAGATTGAGCATGAAGTGGAACACCGGGCTGTCGAGGTCGCTCGGCGGTTGCTGGATGAAGTCGGCAATGTCGTTGCCAGCGGTGAAGCATTCGGCGCTGCCGCTGATCAGCACAGCATTGATTTCGGGGTCGCTGTCGGCCTGCTTCAATGCCTCGGCGAGGCGGCTGTACATGGCGCGGGTCAGGGCGTTTTTCTTGTCCGGGCGATTGAGTCGCAGGCTCAGCAAACCGCGTTCGCGGTGCAGCAGGATGGCTTCGGTCATGGCATGTCTCGCGTCTGAAATCAGCGCTCAACCACGGCTCAGGAACACGTCGGCCAGCAGTTGGTTGCGCGGCAGTCCGGCCAGGTATAGACGCCTGGCGAAGGCGTCGACACTGGCGGTCGAGCCGCAGACTAAGGCCAGGGTTTGCCGGGAGACAAGGCGCAGTTGCGCCAAAGCGGCGGCTGACTCGGCCGCCGTCCATAACTCGACGCTGAGGTTTTCGCGCTGCGCAGCCAGTGCCGCCAGGGGTTTGGCCAGATAGTGTTCGCGCTCGTCATGGGCCAGATGTATGACGCGGATGGCGCCTTGGTGATCCTGCCGCAAGGCTTCGCGCAGCACGCCGAACAACGGGCCCAGACCGGTGCCGGCGGCCAGCAGCCACAAAGGTCGGTCGTGCCAGTCCGGGTCGTAGTGCAAGGCGCCGCCGCGCAATTCGCCGAGGCGAAGCGGGTCGCCGATCTGAAGCTTTCGTGCAGCATCACTGAACTCGCCGGGCTGGCGGCAATCCAGGTGGAACTCGAGAAAACGGTCTTCCTGCGGCAGGCTGGCCAGCGAATAGGGCCGCGCAATCTGCCCGATCCACAACACCAGATGTTGCCCGGCGCTATAGCGCAGTGGCTGTTGCGCGGTCAGGCGCAGCCGCAGGACGCTATCGCTGAGCCAGTCCAGCGCTTCGACCACGGCCGGGCGACCGTCGGTAATCGGGTCGAAGGTGTGTACCTCCATGTCCTCGATCACCTGACACTGGCAGGCCAGGCGCCAACCGTCCTGACGCTGCTCGGCGCTCAAGGCGTCCGGGCGATTATCGGCGGGCAGGCCTTGCACGCATTGCACCAGACAGGCGTGGCAACTGCCGGCGCGACAGCTGTAAGGCACGGCGACGCCGTTCTGGTTGAGCGCATCGAGCAGGTTGCTGCCCGCCGCCACCGACCAGTGCCGCTCACCGACGCGAAGTTCAGGCATCGACGTTCTCCCACGCTGCCGCACAGCGATTGCGCCCGTCGCGCTTGGCTCGGTAAAGCGCCTGATCGGCGCGCTGCAAGGCGTCGTCCAGATCATCGCCGAGGCCGAGCAGTGTCATGCCGGCCGACAGACTCAGATTGCGCACATTCAAGCCCACCAGTTCCACATCGGTAAAGGCGATACGCAGGCGCTCGCAGCACGCGGTCAGCCGCTCGGCGTCGCAATCGGGCAGCAACACGACGAATTCCTCACCACCATAACGCGCCAGCACATCGCCGTCGCGCAGGCACGCCTGGGCGACACCGGCGAAGGCCTGCAGCACCTGATCGCCCGCTGCGTGGCCGTGCAGGTCGTTGATGCGTTTGAAATGGTCAAGGTCGATCAGCGCCAGGCCATGCACGACATCGCTGTCCATTGCATTAAGTTCGCGCGAGGCCAGGCGCAGGAAGTGCCGACGGTTGAAGAGCCCGGTCAGCTCATCGGTGGCGACCAGATCCTCAAGCTGGCGCATCATCCCGCGCAGGGTGTCCTGATGCGCCTGCAAGGCAAACCGGCGCTGGCGCTGGCGTTGCCGCGAAACCTGAACGAAGCGCGCATACAGCACCAGCCACGCCAGCACCAGCGCCAGCACGCACACCTGCAACGCAGCAAGCGCCGGCTCGCGCAGGCGCAACTGGTAGCCGTCCCACAGGGTGATCGCACCGAAACTGAAGAACACCAGCAAGGCACAACGGACGAACGCTCGTCGACTGAGGTGGAACAGCCCGAACAACAGGATCATCACGTAAAACACTAGAAAGACGCCGCGCGCTTCGTCCAGATGGGCGATCAGCCAGGTCTGCCAGCCGAGTCCGAGCAGCACTTGCGCTTCGGTCAGGCTGGGATCGGCGAAACGCAGGTTGCGCCCGCTCCAGAACAAGGCGAACAGCACCGCCTGGCTGATGACCACCAGGGCGCTGCCGATGCTCACGGCGTTGAGGGATTGCTCGTAGTGACCAGTAAAAAACGCCAGCCACAGCAGCAGCAAAGCCAATCCGTAGGTGGCGGCAGCGAGGGCGAAGCGTTTGAGCAAAAGACGTTGAATGGCGTTATGGGTCAATCGTTGACTCACCGTGCGATAAGAAGCTGACCGAGTGTCCTACTCTACAGACCGGTTGCCACTTTAGAGGCCCGGTCGCTAAATGACCACCGATTTTCGGGCCGGGAAAATGGCGTCAAAAGTGTGGCCTGCCTGGCCCAGACGGGCAGCTACAAGCCGCGAGCTTCAAGCGGCAAGCTAAAGCTGTCCGCGGACTGCTTCGACTTGCTGCTCGACGCTTGGAGCTTGAAGCTGCCGCCGAGAATGACCGCCGACGCGTGTACGCCCCTTTGATGCGCGGTATACTGCCGCGCCTTTTTAGCGTCGCGCCACAAAGGGACAGCTACAAGCCGCAAGCCTGAAGCGGCAAGCTCAAGCTGTCCGCGTAATGCTTAACTTGCCGCTCGAAGCTAGAAGCTTGTAGCTGCCCCATCGTGTTTTAGAGGAGCGCGACTCATGACCGTGATCAAGCAAGACGACCTGATTCAGAGCGTTGCCGACGCCCTGCAGTTCATTTCCTATTACCACCCCGTGGATTTCATCCAGGCGATGCACGAAGCCTATCTGCGCGAAGAATCGCCAGCGGCCCGTGATTCGATGGCGCAGATCCTGATCAACTCGCGCATGTGCGCCACCGGCCACCGCCCGATCTGCCAGGACACCGGTATCGTCACCGTGTTCGTGCGCGTCGGCATGGACGTACGCTGGGATGGCGCCACCATGGGCCTGGACGACATGATCAACGAAGGCGTGCGTCGCGCCTACAACCTGCCGGAAAACGTCCTGCGGGCTTCGATCCTCGCTGACCCGGCGGGTGCTCGCAAGAACACCAGGGACAACACCCCGGCGGTGATTCACTACTCCATCGTTCCGGGTAACACCGTGGAAGTGGACGTGGCGGCCAAGGGCGGCGGTTCCGAGAACAAGTCGAAAATGGCCATGCTCAACCCGTCCGACTCGATCGTCGACTGGGTGCTCAAGACCGTTCCGACCATGGGCGCCGGCTGGTGCCCGCCGGGCATGCTCGGCATCGGCATCGGCGGCACCGCCGAGAAAGCCGCGGTGATGGCCAAGGAAGTGTTGATGGAATCCATCGACATTCACGAACTGAAGGCCCGTGGCCCGCAGAACCGCATCGAGGAAATGCGTCTGGAGCTGTTCGAGAAGGTCAATCAGTTGGGTATCGGCGCCCAGGGCCTCGGTGGCCTGACCACCGTGCTCGACGTGAAGATCATGGATTACCCGACCCACGCGGCTTCGCTGCCGGTGTGCATGATCCCCAACTGCGCCGCTACCCGTCACGCGCACTTCGTGCTCGACGGTTCCGGCCCGGCCTCGCTGGAAGCGCCACCGCTGGACGCCTACCCGGAAATCGTCTGGGAAGCCGGCCCGTCGGCCCGTCGCGTCAACCTCGACACCCTGACCCCGGAAGACGTGCAGAGCTGGAAACCGGGCGAAACCGTGCTGCTCAACGGCAAGATGCTCACCGGTCGCGACGCGGCGCACAAGCGCATGGTCGAGATGCTCAACAAAGGTGAAACCCTGCCGGTGGATCTCAAAGGTCGCTTCATCTACTACGTCGGCCCGGTCGATCCGGTTGGTGACGAAGTGGTTGGCCCGGCTGGCCCGACCACCGCGACGCGGATGGACAAGTTCACCCGCCAGATCCTCGAGCAGACCGGCCTGTTGGGCATGATCGGCAAATCCGAGCGTGGCCCGACCGCAATCGAGGCGATCAAGGACAACAAAGCCGTGTACCTGATGGCTGTCGGCGGCGCCGCTTACCTGGTCGCCCAAGCGATCAAGAAGTCCAAGGTGCTGGCGTTTGCCGAGCTGGGCATGGAGGCGATCTACGAGTTCGAGGTCAAGGACATGCCGGTCACCGTCGCGGTTGACAGCAAAGGCGAGTCGGTACACATCACCGGTCCTGCGATCTGGCAACAGAAGATCAGCGAAAGCCTGGCAGTCGAAGTGCAATAAGCGCTTTGCCTGAATGAAAACGGCCGGTTCATCCACAGTGATGACCCGGTCGTTTTTGCTTGTGCTTGCATTTGGCGATAAAAACGTGGGCCAAGCACACAAAACAGTCTTGCGCACCTGTCAGATCTGACAGGTCCGTTTCCCGCTTACTCCTGTTAGCGTCTATCCATACGCCCTACTTAGCGCGAATGGATTCGACCATGGCCAATCAAGACCTCGACATCACTGCTCCTTCCATCGCCCGAAGCTCATCGATCGCCACCATCGGCAAGAGCTGGAGCGCCGTTGGCCCGACCGGCACCACAGGTATCGAATTGCCCGTTCCGGCGTCGGCCGGGCGCGGGTGTGATCCGCAACTGACACTGTCCTGCAGCAGCCAGAGCGGTAACAGCGCATTTGGCCTCGGCTGGAATCTGGCGGGCCTGAGCCAGATCAGCCGACGCACCAACAAGGGCGTACCGCGCTACACCGGGCACGACGAAATCATCGGTCATGACGGTGAAGTTTGGATGCCGGAGCTGGATGACCACGGCAACCTGAAGTGGCGCAGCGAAAACAGTTACCTCGGCGTCCCTGTTGCCGAGCACAATGTCCTGTCTTACCGGGCGCGGATTGAAAGTGATTTTTCCCTGCGCGAATGCTGGCATCCGGTTGACGGTGGCGCGCCCTTCTGGCTGGCGCATGTGGCCGACGGCACGTTGCATGTCTACGGCAAAACCACCGCCTCACGCCGTGCCGACCCCGACGACGAATCGCGCATCAGTAGCTGGCTGCTGTGTGAAAGCATGAACGCCCATGGCGAACACATCTGCTACGAGTACAAGCCGGACGATCAGCCTGACGAGCAAGACCCCATTCACGACTACCGCGCCCAGCGTTATCTGCGCCGGGTGTGTTACGGCAATGCCACGGCGAGCGACCGCCTCTATTGCTGGGACACCGAGCGGCCGACGGATCTGCCATGGCATTTTCAACTGGTGTTCGATTACGGCGAGCGCAGCACTTCGTTGACGGAGGTTCCGAGCTACGATGAAGTGAACCGCTGGCAGCTGCGACCTGATCCGTTTTTCACCTATGGCCAGGGCTTTGAATTGAGCACTCGCAGGCTGTGCCAGCAAGTGTTGATGTTTCATCACTTCCCCGAGGGCCTGGCGACAGAGGCGAAACTTGCCCGTCGCCTGCTGCTGGAATATCGACCGATCCAGAACATTGCGCAGTGGGCCTACAGCCAGATCACCGCGGCGCACTATCAGGCCTTCGATGCGCAAGGCAATGTCGAGCATTCACCGCCGGTAGAGTTCGAATACTCGCCCTTCGAGATCAACAAGACACCTGCACGCCTGCTGGAAAACGAGACTCAACCGGGCATCGAAGACGGCGGGTTCTACCAATGCGTCGATCTGTATGGCGAGGGCGTGCCGGGCTTTCTCTGCCGCTACGACAACGCCTGGTATTACCGTGAACCGCTGCGCGCGGCGCCTGGCACTGAACTGATCGGTTACGGCCCCTGGGCTTTGCTGGACAAGATTCCGGTGGCCGATCGTAGCCGCGCCGTGGCACAACTGCTTGATCTGACCGGCGACGGGCGCCTGGACCTGATCACCGCCCGCTTGGGTTACTGCGGGTTCCATGCGCTGAATGCGCAGCGACAATTCGAGCTGTTCAGCGTGTTCGACAAGTTTCCCGTGGAACACCAGAATCTGGGCTTGTTCATGGGGGATTTTTGCGGCGACGGCCTGATGTCGGCGGCCACCATCAGCCCCGACCGTGTGCGTATCTATGCCAGCCTGCGGGAAAAAGGCTTCGCCGCCGCCCAAGAAATACCCCATGAATACGATGACGACCGTCTGCCGGTTTTCAGCAACTCGCGAACCGAACTGGTGCTTCTGGGTAACCTGCTCGGCAGCGACATGCCTGAGTTGTGCCGCATCCGCCATGACGAGGTCCGCTGCTGGCCGAATCTTGGTCACGGTAAATTCGGTAAAGGTCGCAAGATCGGTGCCCTGCCATTCACCTATGAAGAATTCGACGCCTCGCGAGTGCGTCTGGCCGACCTCAATGGTTCCGGTGCGCCGACGTTGATCTATCTGAAATCCGAGGGCTTCGACATTTACCTGAACCACGGCGGCAATGGTCTGCAACAGATTCCCGTCAGCGTGCCGTGGCCCGAAGAGGTGCGCTATGACCGTTCGTGCCAGGTCAGTTTCGCCGATCTGCAAGGCCTTGGTTGCGCCAGCCTGATTCTGACGGTACCGCATATCGAGCCTCGGCATTGGCGCTACGATTTTGTTGCGGCCAAGCCCTATCTGCTGGTCAACAGTAACAACAACATGGGTTGCTCCAGCAACGTGACTTATCGCAGCTCGGCTCAGGAATGGCTGGATGAAAAGGAACGGCTGCTGGCGCTTGAGCGTGCACCGGTATGTCATCTGCCGTTTCCGCTGGCCGTCGTAAAAAAGCAGGAGCAGTACGACGAGATCACCGGCAACCGGTTGACCCAGTCGTTTATCTGGCGCGAAGGGTTCTACGACGGCAGGGGACGGGAATTTCGTGGGTTCGGCTATTTGCAGCAACTTGACTGCGAGGTTGGAACCGATCCTTCAGAGCCTGGCTTCAACGAGCCGATGCAAACATGCACCTGGTTTCACAACGGGCAGGAAATGAATCGCTCCGGCGACGATTATTTCAGCGCGGACGTGGACGCCTGCCCGTTGGGCGAAACCCTGTTCAGTCGTTACCACCCCAAAGGTGAAATCGATGAGCCCGTTACTCCCGAAGACTCCGAGACTCGCTATCGAATCGCGCAGGCGCTGGTCGGCTCAGTTGCCCGAACAGAGACATTTGCCTACCAGCCAGATGCGCAAGTCTCTGCTGCAGCCACGCTGTACTCGGTAGAGCAAAAGCGCTATCTGGTTCGCGAGGTGCGGCCGAAGGGCCAATATGCAGCCGCTGTTCTGCTGCCCTTTCAGGTCGAAGCCATCAGTTATCAGTACGATGGTTTTATCAATGACCCGCTGTGCCGCCACGATGTCACCCTGCGCTGGGATGCTTATGGCGCCGCGACTCACGCATTTACCGTGAACTATGCGCGCAGGCTGACCGCCCAGAGCCCGCCCCCCTTCACCGAAGACCATCTGAACCAGTGGTGGCGCGACGCCCATGACGAGGCGCAGCAATACTTTTATCTCAGTGAAACCCGTGCGCGTCCGATCAACCTGACTGAGCCACAGCAATGGCGATTGGGCTTGCCGTATCAGGAACGGAGCAATGCGCTGAAATTGACCAAAGGTACGCTCCCCGGCGAGCTGACCCCGGCACAGGTATCTTTCGAATCGTTGAGAACGCTTGAGGACTCGCCAGAATGGGCTATCGAACGGGTACTGACTTCGCAATCCATACAGCGCTACGTGGACGTAGAGGGTATTGAACTGGAGGACGGCGTCGCCGGATTCGAAGCTCTGTTGCATTCTCTGGAGCTTGCCTTACTGGACAAGACCGCGCTGGACGCTTACAGCATTGTGCCGGATCTGGACATCCGTGAGGCCCTCCGCGCAATTGGTTACTCGCCCATGCCGCTGCTGTTCGAAGCGATGCTGCGCGAGGAACAAAACCTCTGGTCGTCGCGGTTCAATCTGGCTCGGTACGGCGATTTGCAAGCGTTCTACAAAGTGCTCGATTTCAACGAAACGCCAAGCCATGGCGTGACCAAAGCCAAATATGATCCACACTACCTGACCGTCATGCGCATGGAACTGCCCGACGGTTGTGCCGTCCAGGTCGCAGAGTTCGATTACCACGCCCTCAAACCCAAGCGGATCACGGACGCCAATGACAACACTGAAGAAGTCATCTACGAGCCCTCCGGTCAGCCGCTGGTCATCAGCTTTCACGGTACCGAGGATGGCAAACCTGCCGGCTTCGACAAGCTGACCGATGACTGGACCTTGCCGGACCCCAGTCCGGAACACGCCATTCTGTATCCGGAAGATACCGTAGGACACGCAGCGAGTACCCTGCACAAAAACCTGTTCAGCTGGATGGGCCTGATACCTGCCTCCACGCTTCAGGCCCGGGCGATCAAGCAAGGCGACCTTTTGCCTGGCGGGCAAATCCGTGCCAGCGCACGTCGCCGGCTTGGGCAAAACCACGTCCTGACGCCTGAAGACCAGCAATTGCGTGCAGCCATTGAACTGGCTTACCGAGAGCCGGTACACACCGTGATGCTCACCGCCGACCGCTACCCCTACGACACCGTCAAGGCACAGATCCAGATTGTCAAAACCTGCGTCGACGGCTTTGGTCGGGTATTGCAAACCCAGCAAAAGGTCGACCCGGGGCTGGCTTATGTGGTGGCTGAGGATGGTGAACTGCTCATCGAAGAAGGTGAGCAACCGACGCAGACACGCTGGCGTATCAGCGAACGCGTCGAATACAACAACAAAGGTCTCCCGCAGCGCCAATACCGGCCGTTTTTCGCCAACACACACCGCTACGTCAATGATCAATCCCTGCGCGCGCTCGGGCTCTTCGATCAGCTGTTGTATGACGCACCGGGTCGTCCGATCAAGCTGGTCAACGCCAAGGGCGACTTTTCCCGCAAGACTTATCATTCCTGGTTTTTAATCAATGAGGATTTCAACGACACCGCAGAAGAACTGTCATGAACAGTCACGTCCATCATCGTACGCCAACCCTGACAGCCACCGACAGTCGTGGGCTGACTGTGCGGCGGGTCGACTACTGGCGCAAGAATGCCGATGACCTGCCAATGTCCCGGATCACGCGCATGAAACAGGATCTGGCCGGACGCAGCGTTGCCCAATGGGATCCACGTCTTGCCGGCCCCTGCCTGGTAACCGTGTACTCATTGTCGGATCAGCCATTGAGAACAGACAGCGTCGATGCCGGTATGCGTTTGAGCCTGCCAGGGCTGGCAGGTCAGACACTGCAGCGCTGGGATGATCGCGGTGCGGTCTGGCTCATGACTTACGACCGGCAACTGCGCCTGCTGAGTGTCAACAACACAGCCATTCCCCAGGACGATGAAGTATTCGAATACGCCGATGCCTCGGCGGATGTCGGCAACAACCTGCGCGGACGACATCAGCGACTGACTGATCCCTCAGGCTGCATGGAAGTGCACAGCTACAGCCTCGCCGGACACTCCCAGCGAGAAACCCGAACCTTTCACGATGAGAAATCGTTCACCAGCCAACGCACCTTTGATCCGCTGGGTGCGGTCACAGCGCTGACAGATGCCGGCCAGCATCAACAGACGATGCTTTATGATCTGGCCGGGCAACTCAAAGCCACCTCTCTGATCCTGAAAAACGGGGTCGAACGGGGGGTGCTTATCGACGCGCAATACAACGCCGCCGGACAGCTTGTCACGCAACAAAATGGCAACGGCGTCAGCGTTCATTGGGATTACGACCCGGCCAATTCCCTCCTCGTCAGGCAATGGGCACAGAAAGGCAGCGAACCGTTCATCCAGGACCTTGAGTACAGGTACGATCCCATGGGAATGATCACCCGGATCTTCGATGCCGCCGTCAAGCCGGTTTATTTCGCCAATCAGCGCTGCGACGGCACGCGCACCTTCACCTACGACTCGCTGTATCAACTGAGCAGCGCTACCGGTTGCAGTGCCGCCGCACTGCCACAACCGGTCCGTGCGCAATCCTGCGACCCCGCAGACCTGCGTAACTACCTCCAGAACTACGAATATGACCACGGCGGCAATCTGATCAAAATCATTCAAGTGCGCGAGGGGGCAAGCCATACCCGACATATCCTGATCGACCCCCACAGCAATCGAGGCATATCGCAGGAAGCCGACGATCCGCCTCCGGACTTCAGCCGGTTGTTTGACCCGCACGGCAACCTGCTGGAACGATTGCCAGGCCAGCCGTTGCGGTGGAACAGCCGCGATGAGTTGCAATCGGTGGTCATGATCTCCCGTGCCGACGGTCGGGAAGACGCGGAGCAATGCTGGTACAGCGAAGGCGTGAGAGTGTGCAAACGCTACGAACACTACGGCAACAACACCAGCCACTTTCACCTGGTACGTTATCTGCCGGGGCTTGAGATCTCTAGCAAGGACAATGGTGAAGAGCTGCATGCCATCACCGTCACCACCGGCGCGGGCACTGTGCGTTGTCTTTACTGGGAAAACGATCCGGCAAACATTGGCAGTACGCAATTGCGATACGGCCTGAACGATCACCTGAATTCATGCCTGATCGAACTTGATCAAACCGGGCAGATGATCAGCCACGAGCAATTCTTTCCATTCGGCGCGACTGCCTGTTTCCTGTCGCTCACCGATATAGAGGTCGATTACAAAACCATCCGCTACAGCGGCAAGGAACTGGATCGCAGCGGGCTCTACTATTATGGCGAGCGCTATTATGCGCCGTGGCTGGGTCGCTGGACGCAACCGGACCGACACGGAATCGCAGATGGCTTGAATCTGTATTGCATGACCCATAACAACCCGATCAACTTTGTCGACCAACAAGGGGCGGTCACGACGCCTCCACAAACCAGAAGAGCTTCACAAACCAGCATTACCATCCCCACTCCCGGCTCCTCGCGCCGATCGTCTTCGGCAAGCGTTCCAACTTTGGTAACCGATCCCCAGGCCAATCCCCCCGGGCGCCTTCCCCCTGACCCCGAACTTACATGGAGCGAGCGGGCCAAGGCGGCAGCGCTGTCATTCGCCAACTCCAGGGTGGGGCTAACGCTGGTGCCTGTGGGCGGAATGTCCATGACCAGCGCAGCCATCATCAGCCCCATTTTGACTTTATCCGTGCGACTCGCATTAAACGCCATAATGTTCAACCCCGGCTGGTCTCCCGCCAACACATGGGACCCGGATGGCGATGGAGAATTGCCGCCCGTCGATGTCACGCAGGCTGCCAACCGAACGTATACCATGGTCACCGACGGCATCACCGGGGCAGCGACCATCGCCAGCATGATTCTAGGGCCAGTGCTAGGCGGACTCATCGATGACTGGAGGGGCACCGTGCTCCAGGCAGAAAATGACCAGCGGGGTGGCGTATTGATGGACGCCGCAGAACAGCGGATCAACGATTATCAGTTAGTGGCCGACCCGACGAAAAAGGCACTGGACGCTTTGCGTGCGCAGGTAGTGGAGGCGGAAGAGCTGGCTGGGGTCACTTGGCGAAGCATGGGCATGCTCGAAAAAATTGATCTGATGCGGCCACCACCCGTAGCAGCCGTAGCAGCCGTAACACCCACAAATAGTCCCGGCTCGTCCCGCAGAGGTTCGACGTCTTCCGGCAGAAGTTCGACGTCTTCCGGCAGTACACATTCCAGCGTGCGTAGGCGAAACAATCTCGCTCCTAAGCGCTCGAGTTCGAAGCCAACGTGGGTTTAGAAAGAGGTAACGCGCTAAGGTGCTTATCGTTTCAGGGCGGGGCCATGCTATGGTCTCGGCCCGACTTTCCTGACTGTTTGCGCCCAGCATGCTGCCGACTTCCCGTACCCTGCGTCTGTCGTTGTATACCCTGCTGATCATCGCCGGTACGGTGCTGGCCGCGACGCTTGCGATGCGCCATGCCGAGCGTCAGGCGCTGGAAGAAGACGCCGCGCGCGCCAACCAGCAACTGGGGTTGTACGCCAACTCACTGCACACCCTGATCGATCGCTATCGCGCCCTGCCCGCCGTTCTGGCGCTGGACCCGCAACTGCGTACGGCACTGGCCGGCCCGGTCGATGCCGACGAACAAGCGGCGCTGAACCTGAAACTTGAAAAGATCAACGGCGCGGCACAGTCCTCGACCCTGGAATTGCTCGATCGCAGCGGATTGGCCGTAGCGGCGAGCAACTGGCGGTTGCCGAGCAGTTATGTCGGCCACAACTATGGTTTCCGTCCGTATTTCAGCCAGACCCGCACTCAAGGCAGCGGGCGTTTCTATGCGGTGGGCGTAACCAGCGGGATTCCCGGTTATTTCCTCTCCAGCGCCGTGCTCGGAGATAACGACGAGTTTCTCGGCGCGATGGTGGTCAAGCTGGAATTCCCCGAGCTGGAGCGCGAGTGGCGCCAGGGCAGCGACACGCTGTTGGTCAGCGATGCACGCGGGATCATCTTCATCGCCAATCAGCCGGGCTGGCGCTACCGCGCGCTGCGGCCGCTGAATGCCAGCGACATGGCCGAAATCAAAACCACGCGGCAGTACGACAAACAATCGTTGCTGCCGCTGACGCACCTGGCGCTGCGTCGTTTCGATGACAACAGCGACCTGCGCCGCGTCGAAGGCCCGGATGGCACGGCCGATTATCTTTGGGAGTCGCTGCCGCTGACCGCCGAAGGCTGGACCCTGCATTTGCTGCGCCGCCCGCAAGTGGCGTTCGAAGATTTACGCAACGCCGGGCTGGCCGCTGCCGGGGTGTGGCTGGCGGTGGTGTTTCTGCTGTTGTTCCTCAATCAGCGCTGGCGGCTGGCCAAGGTCCGCCAGCGCAATCGCGAAGAGCTGGAACGGTTAGTGGAGGAACGCACCCGCGACCTGCGCACCGCGCAGGAAGGTCTGGTGCAATCGGCCAAACTCGCCGCGCTCGGGCAGATGTCCGCAGCACTCGCCCATGAAATCAATCAACCGCTCACCGCTCAGCGCATGCAACTGGCGACGCTGCGCCTGCTGCTCGAACATGGTCGCGTCGACGATGCCTACAAAGCGCTGAAACCGGTGGACGACATGCTCACGCGCATGGCCGCGCTCACCGGCCACCTCAAGACTTTCGCGCGCAAGAGCCCCAGCGGCTTACGCGAACGTCTCGACCTGGCGACGGTGGTCGATCAAGCCTTGCAATTGCTCGATGCGCGGCTGCGAGACGAACAGGTCAGCCTGGTGCTGCACCTGACCCGCCCGGCGTGGGTGCGCGGTGATGCGATTCGCCTCGAACAGGTGTTGATCAATCTGCTGCGCAACGCACTGGATGCGATGCACGGCAAACCCTGCAAGCGTCTGGAAATCCGTCTGCAGGCCGATGAGCAACTGTGGCACCTGAGCGTCAGCGACAATGGCGGCGGGATTGCCGAAGAGCATCTGGCGCAGGTCTTCGACCCGTTCTTTACCACCAAACCTGTAGGGGATGGCCTGGGCCTTGGCCTGGCGGTATCGTTCGCTATCGCGCATGAATCCGGCGGGCGCCTGAGCGCCGAGAATGGCGACGCTGGCGCGGTGTTCAGCCTGACTTTGCCAATCGATCTGGAGGCACACATCTGATGCTCGATTCGGTGATGGTGGTGGATGACGAAAGCAGCATTCGCAGCGCCGTCGAACAGTGGCTGAGCCTGTCCGGGTTCGCGGTGCAGCTGTTCAGCCGCGCCGAAGATTGCCTCGCCGCCCTGCCCGCACACTTTGCCGGTGTGATTCTCAGCGACGTGCGCATGCCCGGCATGGGCGGACTGGCGTTACTGGCCGAAGTGCGGAAACGCGATGCCGATCTGCCGGTGATTCTGCTCACCGGCCACGGCGATGTGCCAATGGCGGTCGAAGCGATGCGCGACGGTGCCTACGACTTTCTGGAAAAACCGTTCAGCCCGGAGAGCCTGCTGGGCAGCTTGCGCCGTGCGCTGGACAAACGCGGTCTGGTACTGGAGAACCGCGCCCTGCATACGCAGGCCGACAATCGCACCAGACTCGATGCGACCCTGCTCGGCGTCTCCCGTGGTTTGCAGACCTTGCGCCGGCAAGTGCTGGATCTGGCCGCGTTGCCGGTCAACGTGCTGATCCGTGGCGAAACCGGCAGCGGCAAGGAACTGGTCGCGCGCTGCCTGCATGATTTCGGCCCGCGCGCCGGCAAGCCGTTCGTGGCGCTGAACTGCGCGGCGATTCCCGAGCAACTGTTCGAAGCCGAGTTGTTCGGTCACGAGAGCGGCGCCTTCACCGGTGCGTCCGGCAAGCGCATCGGCAAACTCGAATATGCCGATGGCGGCACGCTGTTTCTGGACGAGATCGAAAGCATGCCCCTTGCCCAGCAGGTGAAACTGCTGCGGGTGTTACAAGAGCAGAAGCTGGAGCGGCTGGGCTCGAACCAGAGCATCCGCGTCGACTTGCGCATTGTCGCGGCGACCAAGCCAGACCTGCTCGATGAGGCCCGTGCCGGGCGCTTTCGCGAAGATCTGGCCTATCGCCTGACCGTTGCCGAACTGCGCTTGCCGCCGTTGCGTGAGCGGCGCGAAGACATTCCGCTGCTGTTTGAAACCTTCGCACAGAATGCCGCCCAGCGTCTGGGCCGAACGATTGCGCCGCTGACAGGCGCGCAGTTGAGCCATCTGCTCAGCCATGACTGGCCGGGCAATGTGCGCGAACTGGCCAATGTTGCCGAGCGTCAGGTATTGGGGCTGGATGAACCTGTCGCCGGAATCGATCCGGGGCAATCGCTGGCGGCGCAGCAGGAGGCGTTCGAAGCGCAGTGCCTGCGCGCGGCGCTGACCCGGCACAAGGGTGACGTGAAAGCGGTGCTTGAGGAGCTGCAACTGCCGCGCCGCACGTTCAATGAAAAAATGCAGCGACATGGGCTGAGTCGGGAGATGTTTCTGGCCGAATGATTTTCTGTGGGGCTGAGAACCATCCCCCTCACCCCAGCCCTCTCCCCCAAGGGGTAGAGGGGAAAGGGAGCCGATCTTTATGTTATTCAAAACCTGAGTTCGGCTCGGTATCCGAGGTCGGCGTTACTTCCAAGAACACCTCGGTCAGTCCCCTCTCCCTCCGGGAGAGGGCTAGGGTGAGGGGCTTTGGGCTTGCGCCTCAATAAGCGGAAATCCGCTCATCAAAACAGATCCTTCGGCGATATACCGCTCACCCCTTCCCGTCACCCCCTCTAAACCGGCCCTCCCCCGTTGGCACAGCTCCTGCTACAGCCCCGGCAGGCTGCGTTTCGACGCGCTCCACAAAAACAATTAAACGAAGGATCCTTCAATGGATAACTCCAACGCCCTGCCACTTGGGTCGGCGGCTGCGCCGGTCAAAACAAGAACCACCGCCAGCCGGATCAAATCGATCTTCAGCGGTTCCGTCGGCAACATGGTCGAGTGGTACGACTGGTATGTGTATGCCGCCTTCTCGCTGTACTTCGCAAAAACCTTCTTTCCCGCCGGTTCCACCACTGCGCAATTGATGAACACTGCAGCGATCTTCGCCGTCGGCTTTCTGATGCGTCCGATCGGTGGCTGGCTGATGGGCATGTACGCCGATAAGGTCGGCCGCAAGAAAGCCCTGATGGCCTCGGTGTACCTGATGTGCTTCGGCTCGCTGCTGATCGCACTGAGCCCGAACTACGAAACCATTGGCATCGGCGCGCCGATCCTGCTGGTGTTCGCCCGTCTGCTGCAAGGCCTGTCGGTCGGTGGCGAATACGGCACCTCGGCCACTTACCTCTCGGAAATGGCCACCAAAGAACGTCGCGGCTTCTTCTCCAGCTTCCAGTACGTGACCCTGATCTCCGGCCAGCTCATTGCGCTGGGCGTGCTGATCGTGCTGCAAAACACGCTGACCACTGAACAGCTGTACGCGTGGGGCTGGCGCATCCCGTTCGCCATCGGTGCGTTGTGTGCCGTGGTTGCCCTCTACCTGCGTCGCGGCATGGAAGAAACCGAGTCGTTCACCAAGAAAGAGAAGTCCAAAGAAAGCGCCATGCGCACCTTGATGCGCCATCCCAAAGAGCTGTTGACCGTGGTCGGCCTGACCATGGGCGGCACCCTGGCGTTCTACACCTACACCACCTACATGCAGAAGTACCTGGTGAACACGGTGGGCATGAGCATTTCCGACTCGACCACCATTTCCGCCGCCACGCTGTTTCTGTTCATGTGCCTGCAACCGATCATCGGTGGCCTGTCGGACAAGATCGGTCGTCGTCCGATCCTGATCGCGTTTGGTGTCCTGGGGACGATCTTCACCGTACCGATCCTGATGACCCTGCACACCATCCAGACCTGGTGGGGCGCGTTCTTCCTGATCATGGCAGCGTTGATCATCGTCAGCGGCTACACCTCGATCAACGCGGTGGTCAAAGCCGAACTGTTCCCGACCGAGATCCGCGCCCTGGGTGTCGGCCTGCCGTACGCGCTGACCGTGTCGATCTTTGGCGGTACCGCCGAATACATCGCGCTGTGGTTCAAGAGCATCGGCATGGAAACCGGTTACTACTGGTACGTGACCGCGTGCATTGCCGTGTCGTTGCTGGTGTACATCACCATGAAAGACACCCAGAAGCACTCGCGCATCGTGACGGACTGATCGGGTTCACAGCGCACTGCAACGGTGGCGTTGATGGCCCCATCGCGAGCAGGCTCGCTCCCACATTGGATCGGTGGTCGACACCAATCCCTTGTAGGAGTGAGCCTGCTCGCGATAGGGCTCCACGATCTACAGGCTTAAGAATCAACCTCCCCCTGAAATCGATTAATCGCTAATTAATCCCGCCACCACATCCTGCCCCTACCTGATCGATGACCTGCGCGACGCTCGCTCCTGCGACGAAAGCGGAAAATATGCGTCGCGCTTAACATCAAGTTAATCGATAGTTATTAGCCTATTTTTGCACTTTTTGATCAACTTAATTGGCGTAGCATAAAACCCATGCAGGACACACACGCCAACCCATCCGGAGTAACCGCCATGAAAACCCGACTGATGCTTGCCCTGACCCTTTCCGTACTGGCTGCCAACACCTTCGCTGCCGATGGTTCGGACAGAACCAAATCCGCCGACTTCATTTCCGGCGAAACTGCAGCCATCGAAACCAGCCATTCGAGCACTTATGCCGCGGACGGTTTCGACAAGACCCACATCGGCAAAACCGTCGCCGCCGATGGTTTCGACAAAACCGGTACTGCCGACGCAATCAGCTGATTAAACGCAGTTGCGCCAAAGCCCGGCCTTCGCCGGGCTTGATCATTTCGGGCATCACAAACATACCCTGTGGGAGCGAGCCTGCTCGCGATAGCGCCAAACCAGCCAATGCATTTGTAACTGATACACCGCTATCGCCAGCAGGCTGGCTCCCACAGGGGATTTGCATCTGGCTGGAAATCTGCGACGTGGGCTTGCACTATGTAGCGCTCGAAAAACACTTCGCAGGACCGCCCGCCATGCCCGATGACATCCACTTCTACGAACCCGCCAACGGCCACGGCCTGCCCCACGATCCGTTCAACGCCATCGTCGGTCCACGGCCCATCGGCTGGATTTCCTCGCAGAGTGCCGAAGGTCAGCTCAACCTGGCGCCGTACAGTTTCTTCAACGCGTTCAACTACATTCCGCCGATCATTGGCTTTTCCAGCGTCGGTCGCAAAGACAGCCTGAACAACATCGAGCAGACCGGCGAATTCGCCTGGAACCTCGCCACACGTCCGCTGGCCGAGCAGATGAACCAGAGCTGCACGATGGTCGCGCCTGAGGTGAACGAGTTCGAACTGGCGGGATTGACGACCGTAGCGTCGAAGGTGATCGCCGTGCCGCGCGTGGCGGAAAGTCCGGTGTCCTTCGAGTGCAAGGTCACGCAGATCATTCAGCTGCAGCGCGCCGATGGCGAAACGGTGCCGAGCTGGCTGATCCTCGGCGAAGTGGTCGCCGTGCACATCGCCAAGTGGTTGCTGAAAGACGGCATCTACGACACCGCCGCGGCCCAACCGATTTTACGCGGCGGCGGGCCGGCGGACTATTTCCACTTGGGGCCGGAGGCGCTGTTCAAGATGTGGCGTCCGGGCGCGGGCAAGTAAGCGCTTACCAGATCAACTCGGCGTCATCAGTGACGCCCTTGAGTTTGTCCAGCTCATGGATCGCGGCGTCGTCGGCGGCAATGGCACCGGGGAACACTTGCTCATCGAGCAGTTTGTGAAAGCGTGGCGCACCGCCATCGATCAGGGCCTTGACCGCGATTGCCGCGTAATAACCCTTGTTGCCGCCCAACTCGACGGGGACCACTGCGGAAACCGCTTCGAAGCGTTGGAACTCTTTACGTGCCATGTCACACATCCCGGCTCAGACAGATAAGCCGGCCATTAAACCCTCAACCGACGAGTTTGTGTACCGGCGCCGGGCACTGGCGCAGGGCTTGTGCAGCCGAGACGTCGCGGAAGGTGTGAAAATCGAGGCTGTTGACCACCAGGTCCTGCACCAGCTCGGCGAAGACTTCCATCGATGGGCTGTTGAAATAAGCGGTCATCATCTGTTGACTGCTCCAGAACCCGGACACCAGCCACAGCTCTGGATCGCACTGCGATTGTTGCAAGGAAAAACTCAGGCATCCGGGTGCCGATCGTGAGACTTCGATCAACGCGCTCAGGCGCACACCGAGTTCCGCCGAACGCCCGGGCTGGGCACGAACGAAGGCCATATGACTGACAGGCATCTGCTTGGACATGATCAACCCTCCATGAAATCGCGTGGCAGCCAGGGACGGGCTGCGACTGAAGCAAAGATTAAGCGCCGAGCCGTTTGCGCCGTTAGTCGATTCCTGTCGACGAGTTGCCCAATCCTGCGTGGCTGCGCGCTGCACCTGTAACAAGCTGTAAATCCGTGTCACAGGCTTGTCATACGGTGTATCAAGCAAGTTTGCCGGGCTGCGTCCTGCTGTGGCTCGGCAGCCAGGCAAGCGCCGGCAGAATCAGGCAAGCATTTGACAGAATGTGTCTACCGCTCGCGCTTGCACAAACTTATGCTCTGCTGCATTCCACCTCACCTGCCGAGGATGCCGTGCATGACGTCATTCGATCGTTTTCAAGCCGAACCCACTGCTGACATGGAAAAACAGCGCGCGGAGCTGGCGGCGATCATCCGCCGCAACACCAGCGACGATGGCAGCTACCAGACCGCCATCGGCTCGCTGTTCATGTCGCGCCACACCAAGTCCCACGACTTCGCCCCGGTGCTTGCGCAACCGGCGCTGTGCATCATGGCGCAGGGTCGCAAAGAGGTACGGCTGGCCGACGAATTCTTCAATTACGACCCGCTGAATTACCTGGTGGTATCGGTTTCGATGCCGCTGAGCGGGCGCGTGGTCAATGTCTCGCCGGACGAACCAATCCTCGCCGTGCGCCTGGATATCGACCCGACCGAAATCACCGCGCTGATCGCCGACGCCGGCCCGATGGGCGTACCGACCCGGCCGACCGGGCGTGGCCTGTACGTGGAGCGCATCGACAGTTCGATGCTCGACGCGGTGCTGCGTCTGGCCCGACTGCTCGATGCACCGAAAGACATCGCCATGCTCGCGCCGCTGATTCGTCGCGAGATTCTCTACCGTCTATTGCGCAGCCCGCAGGGCCATCGCTTGTACGAAATCGCGATTGCCAACAGCCAGAGCCATCGCATCAGCCAAGCGATCAAATGGCTCAACGGCAACTTCGAGCAACCACTGCGCATCGATGACCTGGCCAAAGAAGTGAACCTCAGCGTCTCGACCTTGCATCACCGTTTCAAGGCGATGACGGCGATGAGTCCGTTACAGTACCAAAAGCAGTTACGCCTGCAAGAGGCGCGGCGCTTGATGCTGACCGAAGGGCTGGAGGCGTCGGCGGCGGGGTATCGCGTGGGCTATGAAAGCCCGTCGCAGTTCAGCCGCGAGTACAGCCGACTGTTTGGCGCGCCGCCGTTGCGGGATCTGGCGCGGTTGCGGCTGTCGGTGTGAACCTTCAAGAGCCCCTCATCGGAACGCCGCCCGCCTAGCCCTCTCCCTGAGGGAGAGGGGACTGATTGGGGATATTGAAGAGGTTCGCCGAATTGAGATATCGGTGCTGAATCCAGAATCAGATACATCAAGTCCATAATCGACTCGATCTTTCAGGTCGATGTATAGCGCCAGACACCTCCGTCGGCTCCCTCTCCCCCCGGGAGAGGGCTGGGGTGAGGGTAGGCTCCTACACCGCCCGGACCACATGCTTGATCTCCTGAAACGCAGCCAACCCCCATGGCCCCAGTTCGCGACCGATACTGCTCTGTTTGTAACCACCCCACGCCGTCTGCGGAAAAATTACCTGCGGCGCGTTAAGCCACACCAGCCCGGCCTGCAAAGCGTTGGCCACCCGTTCGGCGGCCTCGGCGTTACGCGTCACCACACTGGCGACCAAGCCGAACTGACTGTCGTTGGCCAGCGCAATCGCCTCGGCTTCGCTGCTGAAACTGCGCACACACAACACCGGGCCGAAAATCTCTTCGCACCAGAGCGCACTGTCGAGGGGCACTTCGGTGAACACCGTCGGCTGCAAAAAAAAGCCGCGCGGCAGGTGCGCCGGACGATTGCCACCGCACACCAATCTGGCCCCCGCGCTGAGGCCGCGATCGATGTGCCCGAGCACGCGCTGGTATTGCGCCTGATTGACCAGCGCGCCCATTTCCACATCCGCCTCGAACGGGTCGCCCACACGAATCGCCTGCGCTCGCTGTTGCAGGCGCTGGAGAAATTCATCGGCCAGTTCATCGGCGACCAGAACGCGGCTGGTGGCCGAGCACATCTGCCCGGCATTGAAGAAACCGCCGCTACAGGCCAGCTCCACCGCCAGCTCCAGATCAGCGTCTTCGAGCACCAGCAGCGAAGACTTGCCGCCCAGTTCCAGACTTACGCCCTTGACCGTTTCCGCCGCGCGCTGCATCACCTGCACGCCGACGGCGTTACTGCCGGTGAAGGAGATTTTGGCAATGCGCGGATCGGCCGACAGCGGCGCGCCCACGGCCAGGCCGGTGCCGCAAACCAGATTGAATACGCCGTTGGGCAAGCCGGACTCGGCGATGATCACCGCCAGCTCCAGCTCCGGCAGCGGCGTGACCTCCGAGGGTTTGAGCACCACGCAGCAACCGGCAGCCAGCGCCGGGGCGAGTTTCCAGGCGGTGGTGACCATGGGGAAATTCCACGGCACGATCAGCCCGACCACACCGCACGGCTCGCGGCGTAGACGTGCACTGAAATCATCGCTGGGCAGCGGCACATTCGTGTCGCGCTGCGCGTCGAGGCCTTCGGCAAGTTCGGCGTAATACTCGAAGGTAGCGATGACATCGTCGACGTCGATCGCCGCTTCGAACAGCGGTTTGCCGTTGTTGCTCGATTGCAGGTTCATCAAGTGTTCACGACCGTTGCGCACGCCGTTGGCAATATTGCGCAGAATCGCCGCGCGCTCGGTGCCGCTGGTTTGCGACCAGTCCTTGAATGCCGCTACCGCCGCGGTAACGGCGTGATCGACCGCGAGTTCGTCACCGCCATTGACCGTGGTCAGCAGCGCTTCGGTTGCCGGGTTGATCACCCGTAAGTGCTCGCGGCCGGCGGACCATTGGCCGTTGATGTAGAGACCGTCGAGTGTGGTTGGAAAATTGATCATTGGGCCACCGCCTGCATCCACTGGTTCTGGTCGATTTCGATCACGGTCGGGCCTTGCCGGTCGGTAGCCGTACGCAGCGCACTGCGCAATTGCGCTACCGAGCTGATCGCTTCGGCGGCACAACCGAGGGCTTTGGCCACACCGATGAAATCCGGGGTGTAGATATCGACACCGACAGGCTCGATGGCGCGGTTGACCATGTATTTCTTGATCTCTTCGTAGCCTTGGTTATTCCACAGCAGGACGATCACCGGCGTACGCGCTTCGACGGCGCTAGCCAGTTCCGGCAGGGTGAATTGCAGACCGCCGTCGCCGATCAGGCACACCACAGGGGGACGGATGCCTTTCTCAAGTGGCCCACCGAGCCAGGCACCAATGGCCGCCGGCAAGGCGTAACCAAGCGTCCCGTAACCAGTTGACGAGTTGAACCAGCGTCGCGGGCGTTCAGGGTTGAAGGTGAGGTTGCCGGTGTATACCGGTTGCGTCGAATCGCCGACGAATACCGCGTCAGGCAATTCCTGCAGCACGGTTTCAAGGAAACGTGTCTGCGCCAGGGTCGGTGTGTCCCAACTCGCTGCCAGCTCTTCACGCAAACGCGCCGCGCGCACCTGGCCCCAATCGTTGCGGCGCTCGGCCAACGCTTTGTGCGACAAGGCGCTGAGCAAGGCTTGCGCGGCGTTGCGCGAGTCGGCGACCAATGCGACGTGCGGCGGATAGTTGCGCACGGTCTGGTCGGCATCGATGTCGATGCGCAGCAGTTTGCCAGGAATCTCGAAACCGCCGGCGAAGGTCACGTCGTAATCGGTCTCGGCCAGTTCGGTGCCGATCGCCAGCACCACATCGGCATCCGCGACCAGCGCGCGGGTGGCGATCAGGCTTTGCGTCGAACCGATCAACAGCGGATGCGTTGAAGGCAGCAGGCCTTTGGCGTTGATGGTCAGCGCCACCGGTGCGTCGAGCAATTCGGCCAGCTTGCCGAGCTCGGCAGCGGCGTCGATGGCGCCGCCACCGGCAAGGATCAGCGGCCGTTGCGCCGTGGCCAGCAGCTCGGTCATGCGGCTGACGGCGGCCGGCGCGGCACCGGCGCGATCGATATGCACCGGCAGGCTGGCGAGCAGTTCATCGGCGTCCTCGACCAGCACGTCCAATGGAATTTCGATGTGCACCGGACGCGGACGCCCGGCCTGGAACAAGGCGAATGCGCGCGCCAGCACCCCCGGCAATTCCGAGGCGGACATCAAAGTGTGAGAGAACGCAGCAACGCCAGCGACCAGTGCGCTCTGGTTCGGCAATTCGTGCAGCTTGCCGCGTCCGCCGCCCAACTGGTGGCGACTCTGCACGCTGGAGATCACCAGCATCGGGATCGAGTCGGCGTAGGCCTGGCCCATCGCCGTGGTGATGTTGGTCATGCCCGGGCCGGTGATGATGAAACACACCCCCGGTTTGCCGCTGGTGCGTGCATAGCCGTCGGCCATGAAACCGGCGCCCTGCTCATGCCGTGGGGTGACATGGTTGATGCTCGAACGGGCCAGCCCGCGATACAGCTCCACGGTATGCACGCCGGGAATGCCGAACACCTGCTCGACTCCGTAACCTTCGAGTAACTTGACCAGTACTTCGCCACACGTCGCCATGTCGATTGCCCTTGTTGTTCGCTGAAAACCCGGTCTCTTGTAGGAGTGAGCCTGCTCGCGATAGCGGTGTGTCAGCTAACAACTGTGTGACGGACACACCGCTATCGCGAGCAGGCTCACTCCTACAGGAAAGCCGTTGACTGGGGCTCATTGAACGGTCGGCCGCTAGCGGCAACAATCGATTAAAAGTCATACTAGCCATGTCCTCACGTCATACCTCGGATTCCCATGAAACGACTGCCTCCCCTGCCCGCGCTGCATACGTTTCTGATCACGGCGCAGTGCTGCAACTTCACCCGCGCCGCCGAGCAGTTGCACATTACTCAGGGTGCGGTGAGTCGGCAGATCGCAGGGCTGGAAGAACAGCTCGGTTATCCGTTGTTCATCCGTCTGGCCCGTGGGCTGACGCTGACGGCCGAAGGACGTGAATGGCTGCCGCAGGTGGAGAAAGTCTTCGGGCTCATCAGCGAGGCGACCGAGCAGATCGGGCTCAAACATCAGACTTTGCAACTCAAGGCACCAAGCTGCGTGATGCGCTGGCTGCTGCCGCGCCTGCTGCAGTGGCAAAAAGAACGTCCGGACGTGCCGGTGAAACTGACGGCCTCGCTGCAACACGGTGTGGATTTTCAGCGCGAGCAGTTCGATGCCGCCGTGATCTATGGCCCGCCACCGGACCATTCGCCGGGCGCCCTGCACTTGTTCGACGAACAACTGACACCGGTCTGCTCGCCGCATCTGCTCAACGGTTCACCCGCGCTGAATGCACCGTCGGATCTTCAGAAGCATCTGTTGTTGCACCCGACCCACGACATTCAGGACTGGTCGGTGTGGCTCGATGCGGCGGGTTTGCTGTTGAGCAACTTGGGCAGCGGCCAGCATTTCGAGACGCTGGATCAGGCGATGTCGATGGCCTCGCATGGCACGGGCGTGGCGATCGGGGACTGGTCGCTGATCGGCGATGACTTGCGTGCCGAGCGACTGGTGATGCCATTTGAGTTGAAGGTCAAGACGGGGCTGGCGTATTACGTGGTGCTGCCTGCCGGCGCGCAGCCGTCGCCGCAAATGGAAGAGTTGATGCTGTGGCTGGTTGAGCAGGCGCATTTGCGGTGAGGCCTTTTTCCCTCACCCTAACCCTCTCCCCAGGGAGAGGGAACTGACCGTTGATCGTTCCCACGCTCCGCGTGGGAATGCCTCAAGGGACGCTCCGCGTTCCAGATGCGCGAAGGGACGCAGAGCGTCCCCGGCTGCATTCCCACGCGGAGCATGGGAACGATCAACGCCAGACAACTCGGTCGGCTCCCTCTCCCTTGGGAGAGGGCTGGGATGAGGGGAAAGGGTTCACTCAATAACCCATAGTAAACCGCTGACGCACATGCTCCGGCGTTTCCAACTCATCGATCAACGCAATCGCATAATCGGCAAAACTGATCCAGCTACGCCCTTCGCTACTCACCAGCAAATGATCCTTGCCGACACGAAACGTGCCCGTGCGCTCACCTTCGACAAATTCCGCCGACGGCGACAGGAACGTCCAGTCCAGATCACTCTCCTGACGCAACGCCTCAAGAAATGCCGCCCCGGCGCTGGCTTCGGTTTTGTACTCGGCCGGAAACCCCGCGCTGTCGATCACCCGCGTGTCATCCGGCAACAACAGCGAACCGGCACCGCCGACCACCAGCAGGCGTTTCACCCCAGCGCTTTTCAGCGGCCCGACAATCGCAGTCGCTGGCACGGTGGCGAAATGCGCGGCAGTGATCACCGCATCGTGACCGGCCACTGCGTCCTGCAGCGCCGTCGCATCGAGCACATCGACATTCTTGCTGACCACACCGGCACGGCTGCCGATCTTCGACGTATCGCGGGCGATGGCGGTAACGCTGTGCCCACGGCGCAGGGCTTCTTCCAGCAATTGGCTGCCGGCACGGCCGGTGGCACCGATGATTGCAATCTTGCTCATGATGTTCTCCAGTTGGCTTGAGAGTGCTGCGTATGCGGATTCGGCTTACCAGGCCATTTCGCCCTTGGCGACTTTGGCGCTCAGCTCCAGCGAGCTTTCTTCGCCGAGCGACGGGTAGCGTTTCTTCATCGCGGCGATCAGTGCCGCAGAATCCTTGGCCTTGGCGGTTTCGGCGTCGAATGCCTTGATGTAGTCAGCGGTGAACTTGACGCTGGCCAGCGAACGGCTGCTGTCGCCCAGGTAATGGCCCGGGATAACCGTGGCCGGTTTCAGGCTTTCGATTGAATCCAGCGTGTCCAGCCAATCAGCGTGGGATTGCGCGGTCTGGGTGTCGGCCATCCACACATGAATGTTCTCGGCGACCACCACGCCGCCGACCACCGCTTTCAACGATGGAATCCAGACGAAGCTGCGATCCGGTTGTTTGCCTTGCAGGCCGATCACCTGCAATTTCTGCCCTTCGAGCATCAGGCTGTCGCCCTTGAGCACGCCGGGCACGATGGTTTTCGCCGGGACGTCGGCGCCCATTTTCGGGCCCCAGAACGCCAGTTTGCCGGCGACGGTCTGGTTGATGTGATCGACGGTCGGCTGTGAGGCCAGCACCTTGGCCTGCGGGAAGGCCTGGGTCAGCGTGTCGAGGCCGAAGTAATAATCCGGGTCGCCATGGCTGATGTAGATCGTGGTCAGTTGCTTGCCACTGGCGCGGATCTTTTCCACCACCTGTTGCGCCTGGGATTTACCGAACTGTGCGTCGACAAGAATGGCTTCTTTCTCGCCGCTGACCAGCACCGAGGTCACCGGGAAAATCGCCTGGGTGCCCGGATTGTAGACGTCGAGGGTCAGGTTGGCCGCCGCTGCGTGCGCGGCGAAACCGAGGGCTGCGGTGGCGAGTACAACGCGTTTGAGTGTGGTGAAGCCGATCATCTGTTGCTCCGCTGTGCGAATGCCGTTGCTGGCGATGGGACAGAGCTTAGTTGCCTGACTCAGTACAAAAAATGCGATGCTTGAACATAGTTTGTTTCTGAAAGCGGGCAAATCATGGATCGGCTACAAGCAATGCGGGTGTTCGTCAGTGTGGTCGATCTGGGCAGCCAGTCGGCGGCGGCCGATCAACTGGACCTGTCGCGGCCGGTGGTGTCGCGCTATCTGGCGGAGCTGGAAGACTGGGTCGGCGCGCGCCTGATGCACCGCACCACGCGCAAATTGAGCCTGACCGCCGCCGGCAACGAGATCCTGCCGCGCTGTCGGCAAATGCTTGAACTGTCGAGCGACATGCAGGCCGCCGTCAGCGAACCTGACGCCGCGCCGCGCGGGCTGCTGCGGATCAGCGTTAGCACCTCGTTTGGTCAGGCGCAACTGGCCGACGCGATGGCGGTCTACGTCAGGCGCTATCCGGGGGTGAGCATCGATCTGCAAATGCTCGATCGCACGGTGAACCTCGTGGATGAGCGCATCGACCTGGCGATTCGCACCAGCAACGATCTCGACCCCAACCTCATCGCCCGGCGCCTGACTGTGTGCCGTTCGGTGGTCTGCGCGGCGCCGGCTTATCTGCAGGAGCACCCGGCGCCTGTGCAGGTCGAGGAGTTGAGTCGGCACAACTGCCTGACCCATTCGTATTTCGGCAAAAGCCTGTGGCATTTCGAAGAAGATGGCGAAGCGGTTTCGGTGCCGGTGCAGGGCAACATCAGCGCCAACGAGGCCAGCACCCTGCTGCGCGCGACACTGGCCGGCGCCGGAGTGGCGATGCTGCCGACCTATCAGGCAGGGGTGCATATCCACAGCGGCGAACTGGTGCGCCTGCTGCCCCACGCCGAACCACGGCAAATGAACATCTATGCCGTGTACGCCTCGCGCAAACACATGCCGGCGGCACTGCGCAGCCTGCTGGATTTCCTGGCGGAACGCTTCCCCGAAAATCCGCAATGGGACGAAGCTGCAAGCGGCAAGCCACAAGCGACAAGCTAGCGCCGTCATGACTCAACTTGCAGCTTACAACTCGAAGCTTGCAGCTGCCCCCTACTGACCTATGCTGAAAGTAATACCGCAGGGTATGTCGTTCAGAGGTCATCGCCATGAACATCAAAACAAAAAGATACGCCGCTATTTTCATCACCTGCGCCGCCACGCTGGCGCTGTACGGCACCGCGGCCTGGCGGGTCGAACAGTTGCGTCAGCTGCCGCGCGAGTACGCGAGCTGCAATTACGAGCGCTGCATACCGCACAATGCGACGCTCAATGCATTGCGCTGATGGGTAGGGCTTGAATTGAGCCCCTGCGGGAGCTGGCTTGCCAGCGATTGCAGGCTGACATTCAGCATTGCAGGCGCCTGATCCGCCCCTATCGCTGGCAACCCAGCTCCCACAGGGTCTGGTGATGTTGGCAGGATTACTGCTCGGCCTTCAGCCGATCACGAAACGCTTTCGGGGATATCCCCACCCGACGCCGGAACAGGCGTGTGAAGTTGGTCGGGTCGGAAAACCCCAACAGCTCCGACATCTCGTAAATGGTCATGCTGGTGTAGGTCAGCAAGCGTTTGGCTTCCAGTAACTGGCGCTCGTGCATGATCTGCAACGCCGGTTGCCCGGCCAGTTCGCGGCAGGTGCCGTTGAGGTGCGAGACGGAAATGCCCAGGCGATGGGCCAGATCCTCGACCTTTACATGCTGGCGATAGGTTTCTTCGACCAACTGAATAAAACCATTGAGGTATTCGCGCTGACGTTGCGGCCGTTGACTGGCTTTGTGACGCACGATCGCCTGGCGACTGACCCAGACCATGATCACGCTGACCAGCGAATGCATGAGCATTTCCCGCGCGGGTTGATGGCTGTTGTACTCGGCCTGCAAGGCGCTGAACAGACTGTTGAGGTAGTCGCCGTCCGCACCGGCCGGGTAATGCTCGGCGCTGGCCAGCGCGTGCACCGAATCGCCCAGTTGTGCCTGCAAGTGGTTGATCAGCGGTGTGGCGAGGGTAACGATGAAGCCCTCGACGTCCTCGGAAAAACGAAAGCCGTGCACCGACAGCGGTGGCAGGACCTGGATCGCCGGGGTTTGCAATTGCGTGCGCTGGCCCTCGATTTCAAGCTCTGCCTGACCTTTGAAAACGAACAGCAACTGGCACAGATCGGCGTGGCGATGGGGTTTGATTTCCCACTCGTGTTCGCGACTGCGTGAGGAAATGGTTTCACAGTGCAGCAAGTCAGGGGTCGGCCAGTCCAGGCTTTCACCGTAGAGCTTGAACACGGGAATCGAAGGCAGCTCAGGCTTGTTCATCACTTCAATCCAGGCCTCGGGGTTGTGGGCGATAATCGCACCGATTGGCAGAATGTACAGGTATCGGCTCAGTTTTCACCTTCAATTGACAGACCCGCAAGGGAAAAATGCAAGCACTCGATCCATAAAAAACCCTCACCGGCGTTTGCCGCGTGACGCTTGCGAGCCATAAAAACAATGAAAACGCTGAAAACCCAAATCGCGATCATCGGCGCCGGCCCGTCCGGTTTGCTCCTCGGCCAGTTGCTGCACAACGCTGGCATCGACACCCTTATCCTCGAACGGCAAACGCCCGACTATGTGCTCGGGCGCATCCGCGCCGGCGTGCTTGAACAAGGCATGGTAGAGCTGTTGCGTCAGGCCAGGGTAAGCCAGCGCATGGACGCCGAAGGGCTGGTCCATGGCGGTTTCGAACTGGCCCTCGACGGACGCCAGGTGCACATCGACCTGCACGCTTTGACCGGCGGCAAGAGCGTGATGATCTACGGCCAGACCGAAGTCACCCGCGACCTGATGGCCGCTCGTCGGGAGGCCGGCGCGCCGACGATTTATCAAGCGAGCAATGTCGTTCCGCACGGCATGAAAAGCGACGAAGCGTTCGTCACTTTTGAAAAGGATGGCGAAACCTGGCGCGTCGATTGCGACTACATCGCCGGTTGCGACGGTTTCCACGGGGTCGCCCGGCAATCGATTCCGGCCGATTGCCTGAAGGTCTTCGAGCGGGTTTATCCGTTCGGCTGGCTGGGTATTCTTGCCGACACCCCGCCGGTACACGACGAGCTGGTTTACGCCCGTCACGAACGCGGTTTTGCCTTGTGCAGCATGCGTTCGCCGACGCGCACGCGCTATTACGTGCAGGTGCCGGCTGATGACAACGTTGAGGACTGGAGCGACGAGCGCTTCTGGGACGAGCTGAAAAACCGCTTGCCGAGCGCACTGGCGGAGAAACTGGTCACTGGTCCGTCGATCGAAAAAAGCATCGCGCCGCTGCGCAGCTTTGTCGTCGAACCGATGCAGTACGGGCGGATGTTTCTGGTCGGCGACGCCGCGCACATCGTCCCCCCTACCGGCGCCAAGGGCCTGAACCTGGCGGCCAGCGATGTCAGCACGCTGTTCAATATTCTGCTCAAGGTTTACCGCGACGGGCGCACCGACTTGCTGGAGAAGTACTCAGAAATCTGCCTGCGCCGCGTGTGGAAAGCCGAGCGCTTTTCCTGGTGGATGACCTCGATGCTGCACCGCTTCGACGATCACGATGCGTTCAACCAGCGCATCAACGCCGCGGAACTGGACTACTTCGTCGACTCGGAAGCCGGGCGCAAAACCATCGCAGAAAATTACGTCGGGCTTGCGTACGAGGCTATCGAATAGCTTCCTACCGACTTACACTGGCGAGCATCCCCGCTCGCCATGCCCTTGCGGGTCAATCACTGCCTGCAGGTTTTCCGTGACCACTCTGAACCCGCCTGAAACACCCAAACCGGCCATTCGCAGCGTGCTGGTCGCCTTGATGATGGCGATCTTTCTCGGCGCGCTCGACCAGACCATCGTCGCGGTGTCGATGCCGGCCATCTCTGCCCAGTTCAAGGACGTCAGCCTGCTGGCCTGGGTGATTTCCGGTTACATGGTGGCGATGACCGTGGCGGTGCCGATCTACGGCAAGCTTGGCGATCTGTACGGGCGGCGCAAACTGATGCTGTTCGGCATGGGCCTGTTCACCGTGGCTTCGCTGTTCTGCGGCATGGCGCAGAGCATGGAGCAACTGGTGCTGGCGCGCATTCTTCAGGGCATCGGCGCTGGCGGGATGATTTCGGTGAGTCAGGCGATCATCGGCGACATCGTGCCGCCGCGTGAACGGGGCCGTTATCAGGGCTATTTCAGCAGCATGTACGCGGTAGCGAGTGTTGCCGGGCCGGTGCTCGGCGGCTACATGACCGAATACCTGTCGTGGCGCTGGGTGTTTCTGATCAACCTGCCGCTGGGCCTCGGTGCCTGGTGGGTGGCACGGCGCAACCTGCGCGGTTTGCCGATACCGCAGCGCAAACCGGTGATCGACTACCTCGGTACGGTGTTGATGATCATCGGTCTGACCGCGCTGCTGCTGGGGATCACCGAGGTCGGTCAGGGCCATTCGTGGCGCAGCAGCGAAGTGCTCGGTCTGCTCGCTTGTGCGGTGCTGGTGCTGGCGGCGTTCGTCTGGCATGAACGGCGCGCGCGTGAGCCGTTGCTGCCGATGCACCTGTTCGCCAACCGCAGCGCCCTGCTGTGCTGGTGCACGATTTTCTTCACCAGTTTCCAGGCCATTTCGCTGATCGTGCTGATGCCGCTGCGCTTTCAAACTGTCACCGGTGCCGGCGCCGACAGCGCTGCGCTGCACTTGTTGCCGCTGGCGATGGGGCTGCCGATCGGCGCGTATTTCGCCGGCCGCCGCACCTCGATCACCGGCCGCTACAAACCGCAGATCCTGACCGGCGCGGTATTGATGCCGATCTCGATTCTCGGCATGGCGTTCAGCCCACCGGAAGCGACGCTGCTCAGCGGCGTGTTCATGTTGCTCAGCGGTATTGCCGGTGGCATGCAGTTTCCGACCTCCTTGGTCGGCACGCAGAATTCGGTCGAACAACGCGACATCGGCGTGGCCACCAGCACCACCAACCTGTTCCGCTCCCTCGGCGGCGCGGTGGGGGTGGCGTTGATGTCGGCGCTGCTGCTGGCGCTGTTGCAACACTCGAGTTTCGCCCACCTGGCAAGCAGTTCACTGCTCAGCGAGGGGCATTCGGGCAATGTCCTGCTCGATGGCCTCAACGCTGCTCCGGGGGATGCGCAGCATGCCTTGCGCGCAGAGCTGCTGGTAACGTTCCGGCATTTGCTGTGGGTGAGTACCGCGGTATCTCTGCTCGGGTTGGCGGCAGCGATTGCCATGCCGAACAACCTGCTGCGCGGGCGCGAACACGGCGCGAAATAACTGTCCCCCCTGCCAAACCTGTGGGAGCGAGCCTGCTCGCGAAGACGTCGTGTCAGCCGACATCAGATTTAATGACACACCGCTTTCGCGAGCAGGCTCGCTCCCACAAGGGAGGCCGGTGTTTCGGTCAAGGGCTGTAGTAACCCACCGCGACGAGGAAATGCCCGACCTTTTTCAGGTAGGCGTGTTTGTCCTCGACCTTGCCGGTCACCGGGTTTTTCCAGCGGTATTCGTATTCACCTTCATCCTGCTTGCCGATCAGCGCCAGGATCGGTTCGCCCACCGGTTTGCCTTCCGGGTCCTTGACCTTGGTGAAGTCGGTGTTGATCAGGCGCAGGTTGGTGCCATGCGCCACGTAGCGTCGGGTGTTGAGGTCAACCACGAACACATACAGGTCATCCTGCAGATAGCCGCCCTTGAGCGAATTGACCGCGGTCAGCGTACCCTTCTCGTCTTTACCGAGGTCCGTTGCGGCCTTATCCAGCAGTGCTTTGGCCTGCTCCGCCGAAGCGCGCGGCAAGTAATAACCCACCGCCAGAATCCGCTGGCCGACGCGCTGATAAAATACGTGCTTGCGCTCGACCTTGCCGTCGGCCCAGTTCTGCCAACGGTATTCGGCCTGCTGGATACCGTTGCCCTCCGGGACTTTCAGGGCGTCCTTGAAGGCTTTCTGCAAATCCGGACCAAGCACTTCGCTGACGTCGCGCCCGATCAGTGCGGCTGAAGGCCCACCGCTGGCGAGCATCACGCCCTTGGTATCGACCACGAAGACGTAGCGGTCCTTGTCGACAAACTCACCCTGCCGGCTGAAGGCGGCAAACGCCTTGTCGCCGTTGTCGTGGTAATAAGCCAGGGCTTTTTCCAGCAGGGCGACGGCGGCCTGACTGTCATCCTTGCCATCGGTCGCGGCGCTGGCCTGGCTGAGACCGGCCAATAGCATCACGCCGAGCCAGGCCAGTTTATGCAAAAACCCCATAGCGCATCCCTCGTTCTTGTTGGTGTTTCAAGAGCGTAGACGGCCTGGGCTGATGTAGGGATATTCAGAGGGTTTCTGAACGTTACGCGGTGGCTGTGATGAGGCATGCCCCACCACAGCCAATCGACTATCAAGGTCGCGCGTTGATCTGCTGTTGCAGGTTCTGGATCTGCGCCTGCAGCGTGTTGAGGTTGCGCGTCATCTGCGCGCGGAAGGCGTCGAACTCAGCGGTGTTGCCGCCACCCTGTGGGGTTGCCGGGCGATTGTCCTGCTCGCTTTTGAGCACAACGATTTCCTGCTCGAGTCGATCGATGGCTGCGCTCGGGTTGCCCTGTTTCTTCAAGGCCACGATATCGGCGCCGAGGCTCTTGAACTGCGCATCGAACGCTTTCAATTCCGCGTCGAGCTTGCTGGTGTCAGCCGGTGTGCTTTTCAGCGTCGCCAGTTCGGTGCTCAAGGTTTTCACCTGCGCCTGCAACTGGCTGTTGGCGGTCTGCAGTTCGCTGGTCTGCGCGGTCATCTGCGCCAGACGCTTGTCCAGATCGCTGGCCTGCCCGGCGACGCCTTGCTGCTGTTTGCTCTGATCGAGCAACTTGCCTTCCAGTTGCTTGATTTGCAGCTTCAGCGCTTCGCTGTCGCTGCTGACGTTGGACTGGCTGGCTACGACCTTGCCGGAAATGTCCTGCAGGCGCCCGGCCGCTTCTTCGCTGATCCGCGCGAAGCTTTCCTGGGTCGCGACCAGTTGCTGCTCCATCAAGGAGATCTGCTGGAAACTCCACCAGGCCAGACCGATAAAGGCAAAGAACAATGCGCCGACCAACGCCCACAAAGGCCCGGTGCTGGCCGCCTTGACCTTGACCACCGACGGCGTGCGCGAGTGCACGGAGGTGCGGGCGGTGGTGGGAATGTCATCGTCGTCGAAGGGGTCGGCGCGCAGGCTGGGCACGTTATCGAAATCGTCGTCGTGAGCATCGTTACGCATGGACATTGAGGCAACCTTTGAGAAACGCGGTGATGGCTAAATGCTGCGAAGTATAACCGCCGCAGCCGCAGGCATTGACCCCCATCCGGGGGCGCGGTTCATTGCCGGCCGACCGAATGGTTTCAACGAATGTCCTGAGCCTTCCACCAGGCGCAGAACTCGTCGAGGGCCGACCACAGGCTGACTTTCGGATCGTAGTCCAGATAATGCCGGGCGCGACTGATGTCGAGGGTGAAATTTTTGTTCATCACTTGCATGCCCAGCCGCGACAGCGTCGGCTCCGGACGCCCCGGCCAGAGTTTGCAGGCACCTTCGTTGAGCGCGGCAACGCTGTAGGCCAGCGCATACGAGCGATACTTGCGCACCTGCGGCACGTCCATATTGCGCATCACGTAATTGACCACGTCCCACAGCGGCACCGGCGCGCCGTTGCTGATGTTGTAGGCCTTGCCCAGCGCCGAGCCCGGGGCCAGCAAACCGCTGAGCATGGCTTCGTTAAGGTTGTGCACGCTGGTGAAATCGACCTTGTTCAGGCCATTGCCGACGATCGCCAGACGGCCCTTGCGCTGCATGTTGAGCAGGCGCGGAAAGATGCTCATGTCGCCAGCCCCGGTGACGAAACGCGGGCGCAACGCGATGGTTTCCAGGCCGAATTCCTGAGCGCCGAAGACCTTCTGCTCGGCCAGGTACTTGGTCGCCGCGTATGGATGCCTAAAGCGCTTGGGCACTTGTTCTTCGGTCAGACCGAGATGGTCGCGGCCATCGAAATAGATCGACGGCGATGACAGGTGCACCAAACGCCGGACCCGCTGCTTGAGGCAGGCCTCAACGACATTTTCGGTGACCTGCACGTTGCCCTGATGGAAATCCTGATAACGCCCCCACACACCGACCGCACCGGCGCAATGCACCACGGCTTCGACATCCGCGCACAGCTCGCGGGCCAGTTCGGCATCGGTCAGATCGCCGGGCACGAACTCGGCGCCACGGCGCACCAGATGCTCGACGCTCTCGGCCCGGCGCCCGTTAACCCGCACCTCAAGGCCCTGCTCCAGGGCAAAACGCGCAAAGCGTCCGCCAATGAAGCCGCTTGCGCCGGTAACCAAAATCTTCATCAAAAACTCCACAGATACAGCTGCAAGCTACAAGCCATTAGCAGCAAGTTAAAACGCTGCGCTTGCCGCTTGCAGCTTGACGCTCGCAACTGCTTCTAAGCCACTAGCCATTGCGGTGACGAGCGCAGTAATTGCTCGGTGAGCAGGTTGAGCAATTGCCCGCCGTTGCGCCAATGATGCCAGTACAGCGGCACATCGATGGGTTTATCTGGCAACAACTCGCGCAATACGCCGCTGCGCAACTGTTCGCGCACTTGCAACTCCGGCACCAGTCCCCAGCCGATTCCGGCTTCGGCCAAGCGGATGAAACCTTCCGAAGACGGACACAAATGGTGTTCGAAACCACCATCGACGCCCAGCGATGCGAGATAGCGATGCTGCAGAAAATCGTCCGGCCCGAACACCAGTGCCGGCGTGCGCGGCAGTTGTTCGGCGCGCACGCCCTGGGGGAAATGCCGCTCAATGAAGGCCGGGCTGGCCAAAGCGCGGTAACGCATCGCCCCGAGCAACACACTGCGCGCGCCGGCCACCGGTCGCTCGCTGGCGCAAAGGCAGGCCGCCACTTCACCGGCGCGCATACGTTTGAGGCCGACCGTCTGGTCTTCAACGATCAGGTCGAGCAATAAATGCTGCGCAGCGCAGAAATCCCCCACCGCTTGCCCCCACCAGGTGGCGAGACTGTCGGCGTTGAGCGCGATGCGCAGACGATCCGGCAGCCCCTCTTCGTCCAGCGCCGGAACGACGCTTTGCAGGTCACGCTCCAGCAAACGCACCTGCTGCACATGGTTGAGCAAGCGTCGGCCGATCTCGGTTGGCGCCGGCGGTGTGCCGCGAATCAGCACCGGCTGGCCGACCCGTGCTTCGAGCAGTTTGATCCGCTGCGAGATCGCCGACTGCGACAAACCCAGTACCTGCGCAGCCCGTTCGAAGCCAGCCTGTTCAACCACGGCGGCCAAGGCAGACAGCAATTTATAGTCGAACATCAGTTTTCCTAATGAGCGATCAGCAATATTGGTTTTTCTTATACATCGCTCGACCGGAGAATAGCCAGCAAGCACTTTTTCCCAAGGATCACGTTCATGGCCGGCGAAACTTCACTCACCACTTTATTGCGCAGCATGAGCCCGCAACTCAACGCCGGCGAATACGTGTTCTGCACCCTGTTCGATGGCGTGCTGCCGCGCGATCTTGAGATTGTCGGCAGCTTTCGCGAGCAGGAAGGCCTGACGGTGATCGTGCAGCGTGCCCATGCCGAACAGGCCGGTTTGCACTTCGACTATGTGGCGGCGTGGATCACTCTCAATGTGCACTCCGCGCTGGAAGCGGTTGGCCTCACCGCCGCGTTCGCCACGGCGTTGGGCCAGGCCGGGATCAGTTGCAACGTGATTGCCGGCTACTACCACGACCATTTGTTCGTCGGCCAGGCCGACGCCGAACGCGCCATGCAAGTGCTGCGCGATCTCGCAGCCAACGCGGAGTAACCGTTATGTGGCAAAGCTATGTGAACGGCCTGCTGGTGGCCCTCGGGCTAATCATGGCGATCGGCACCCAGAACGCCTTCGTATTGGCGCAGAGCCTGCGCCGTGAACATCATTTGCCGGTCGCCGCGCTGTGCGTGGCGTGCGATGCGCTGCTGGTGGCGGCCGGGGTGTTCGGCCTGGCGACGATTCTTGCGCAGAACCCGACGCTGCTGGCGGTCGCCCGTTGGGGCGGCGCGACGTTTCTGATCTGGTATGGCAGCCAGGCGTTGCGCCGGGCCTGTTCGAAACAAAGCCTGGATCAAGGCGCAAAGCAGACCGTGCGTTCATTGCGCGCCGTGATGCTCAGCGCGCTGGCGGTGACGCTGCTTAATCCGCACGTTTATCTGGATACCGTGTTGCTGATCGGCTCGCTCGGCGCCCAACAATCGGTGCCGGGGGCTTATGTGGTCGGCGCGGCAAGCGCTTCGCTGCTGTGGTTTTTCACCCTGGCGCTCGGCGCGGCGTGGCTGGCACCGTGGCTCGCTCGCCCCAGTACCTGGCGGATTCTTGACCTGGTGGTGGCGTTGATGATGTTCACGGTGGCCGGGCAGCTGATTATTGCGAACTGATTTATTCCAAACAGCCAAGAGGATGCCGTTGAACCTCTATCCCACACAGTTGTTGCGTGGTTATGCCGCAACCCCGGTGCTATGATCCAGACCCTGCGCCGCAAAGAGTAAAAACTCGCCGGTGCATTTCTGGCCGCCCGTGATCGGCCTTGCGCTCACCGCAACAGACCTGATTAGGAGAATCATCATGGCTTTCGAATTGCCGCCGCTGCCTTACCCACACGATGCCCTGCAGCCGCACATTTCCAGGGAAACCCTGGAATACCACCACGACAAGCACCACAACACCTATGTCGTGAACCTGAACAACCTGGTGCCAGGCACCGAGTTCGAAGGCAAGACCCTGGAAGAAATCGTCAAGACTTCCTCGGGCGGTATCTTCAACAACGCCGCTCAGGTCTGGAACCACACTTTCTACTGGAACTGCCTGGCGCCAAACGCCGGCGGTCAACCAACCGGTGCACTGGCTGAAGCGATCAACGCAGCCTTCGGTTCGTTCGACAAGTTCAAGGAAGAGTTCAGCAAAACCTCGATCGGCACCTTCGGTTCCGGCTGGGGCTGGCTGGTGAAAAAGGCTGACGGTTCCCTGGCGCTGGCCAGCACCATCGGCGCGGGCAACCCGATCACCAGCGGCGACACCCCGCTGCTGACCTGCGACGTCTGGGAACACGCTTACTACATCGACTACCGCAACGTGCGTCCGAAGTACGTAGAAGCGTTCTGGAACCTGGTCAACTGGAAGTTCGTGGCCGAGCAGTTCGAAGGCAAAGCCTTCACCGCTTAAGCTGCACGCCAGACAAGAAACCCGGCTATTGCCGGGTTTTTTTATGCTCGCGGATGGCGTTTTTCTCACGCTGAAAACAGCTTCGTGCCGTTTGTCGGGAGCGCACGGGAAGCTACCATCACAGAGCGCAAAAAATATCATGTGCAGGCTCAAGTTGAGGGCCGCCACTACCGACACAGTTAATTCAGAGCTAATACTCCAATTGGCAGCATTTTGACCAAGGCACGGGTGAATCTCCCTGAGCCCGATTGTCCCTTTGACTGCCACCCCGGGATTGCCAATACTCATGGCAACTTGACGCTACCCGCACGGAACAAGGAATACCCCTTTGAAGCTGGAACTCAAGAACAGCTTGTCGGTGAAGTTGCTCCGGGTCGTGCTCCTGTCGGCATTGATCGTCGGCGTGGTCTTGAGCTGTGCGCAAATCGTCTTCGATGCCTACAAGACCCGTCAGGCGGTGGCCGGCGATGCCGAGCGGATTCTCGACATGTTCCGCGACCCGTCGACTCAGGCTGTCTACAGTCTGGACCGGGAAATGGGCATGCAGGTGATCGAAGGCCTGTTCCAGGACGATGCCGTGCGTCAGGCGTCCATCGGCCATCCCAACGAAGCCATGCTCGCGCAGAAATCCCGCGAGCTGCAGCATTCCAACAGCCGCTGGCTGACCGACCTGATCCTCGGTCAGGAACGTACCTTCACCACCCAACTGGTCGGGCGCGGGCCGTACAGCGAGTATTACGGCGACCTGAGCATTACCCTCGACACCGCCACCTATGGCGAAGGTTTTCTCGTCAGTTCGGTGATCATCTTCATATCCGGGGTCTTGCGGGCGCTGGCCATGGGCCTGGTGCTGTATCTGGTTTATCACTGGCTGCTGACCAAACCGCTGTCGCGGATCATCGAGCACCTCACCGAGATCAACCCGGATCGCCCCAGCGAACACAAGATTCCGCAGCTCAAGGGCCACGAGAAAAACGAGTTGGGCGTATGGATCAACACCGCCAATCAGTTGCTGGAATCGATCGAACGCAACACCCATCTGCGTCACGAAGCGGAAAACAGCCTGCTGCGCATGGCCCAGTACGATTTCCTCACTGGCCTGCCGAACCGCCAGCAGTTGCAGCAGCAACTGGACAAGATTCTGGTCGACGCCGGCAAGCTGCAACGCCGCGTCGCGGTATTGTGCGTAGGGCTGGATGATTTCAAAGGCATCAACGAGCAGTTCAGCTACCAGACCGGCGACCAGTTGCTGCTGGCCCTGGCCGACCGTTTGCGCGCCCACAGCGGTCGCCTCGGCGCCCTCGCCCGTCTTGGCGGCGATCAGTTCGCGCTGGTCCAGGCCGATATCGAACAGCCCTACGAAGCGGCGGAACTGGCGCAAAGCATCCTCGACGATCTGGAAGCGCCATTCGCCCTTGATCATCAGGAGATCCGCCTGCGGGCGACCATCGGCATCACCCTGTTCCCGGAGGATGGCGACAGCACCGAGAAGCTGTTGCAGAAAGCCGAGCAGACCATGACCCTGGCCAAGACTCGCTCACGCAACCGTTATCAGTTCTACATCGCCAGCGTCGACAGCGAGATGCGTCGTCGTCGCGAGCTGGAAAAAGACCTGCGCGATGCGCTGATCCGCGATCAGTTCTATCTCGTCTACCAGCCACAGATCAGCTATCGCGATCACCGTGTGGTCGGTGTCGAAGCGTTGATTCGCTGGCAGCATCCCGAACACGGCCTGGTGCCGCCGGACCTGTTCATTCCGCTGGCCGAGCAGAACGGCACGATCATCGCCATCGGCGAATGGGTGCTCGATCAAGCCTGCAAGCAGCTACGCGACTGGCACGATCAGGGTTTTGCCGATCTGCGCATGGCGGTCAATCTGTCGACGGTGCAACTGCACCACGCCGAGCTGCCGCGAGTGGTCAACAACCTGTTGCAGATGTACCGCTTGCCGCCGCGCAGTCTGGAGCTGGAAGTGACCGAAACCGGCCTGATGGAAGACATCAGCACCGCCGCCCAGCATCTACTGAGCCTGCGCCGCTCCGGAGCGTTGATCGCCATTGACGACTTCGGCACTGGTTATTCATCGCTGAGTTATCTGAAAAGCCTGCCGCTGGACAAGATCAAGATCGACAAGAGCTTCGTGCAGGACCTGCTCGATGACGACGACGATGCGACCATCGTTCGCGCGATCATCCAGTTGGGCAAGAGTCTCGGCATGCAGGTGATTGCCGAGGGCGTGGAAACCGCCGAGCAGGAGACCTATATCATCTCCGAAGGCTGCCACGAGGGTCAGGGTTATCACTACAGCAAACCGCTCCCGGCCCGTGAGTTGAGCGCTTATCTCAAGCAAGCGCAACGCAGCAACGCCGCCATTCTGTGAAACGCCGTGAACGCGGCGCCTCTCGCCGATCAGGATCGTGCGCTTGATCCAGCGCACCCATGTTGTAAACAAGAAATATTTCCAACCACAACCCTTTACACATAATGCGAAAGATTTGCATTATGTCGCAGTTTTGCGCGCCCTCGGCGCCAGTCCACTCAACTACCGAAGCAGGATGTTCGCCATGATTCGTATGCCTCTGGCTACCGCCAGTCTGCTGGCCATCGCTATTTCCCTCGCCGGTTGCGGCGAAGGCAAGGACAAAGAAAAAGCCTCCGAAATGACGCCGGCTTCCAGCAGCGCTGCTCCAGCCCCTGCCGCTACGCCTGCGCCTGCTGCCGGTAAAGTCGACGATGCTGCCGCCAAGGCTGTGGTCGCGCACTACGCCGACATGGTCTTCGCCGTCTACAGCGATGCCGAATCCACCGCGAAAACCTTGCAGAGCGCGATCGACGCGTTCCTCGCCAAGCCGAACGCCGACACCCTGAAAGCCGCCAAGGCTGCCTGGGTCGCCGCGCGCGTTCCGTACCTGCAAAGTGAAGTGTTCCGCTTCGGCAACACCATCATCGACGATTGGGAAGGTCAGGTTAACGCTTGGCCGCTGGACGAAGGTCTGATCGACTACGTCGACAAATCCTACGAGCACGCCTTGGGTAACCCGGGTGCCACCGCCAACATCATCGCCAACACTGAAGTTCAGGTTGGCGAAGACAAGGTCGACGTCAAGGACATAACCGCGGAAAAACTCGCCAGTCTCAACGAGCTGGGCGGTTCCGAGGCGAACGTCGCTACCGGCTACCACGCCATCGAATTCCTGCTGTGGGGCCAGGACCTCAACGGCACCGGCCCGGGCGCTGGCAACCGTCCGGCCTCCGATTACCTGGAAGGCGCCGGCGCCACTGGCGGTCACAACGATCGTCGCCGTGCCTACCTGAAAGCCGTGACCGAGCTGCTGGTCAGCGATCTGGAAGAAATGGTCGGCAACTGGAAGCCAAACGTGGCCGACAACTACCGCGCCACGCTGGAAGCCGAGCCGGGTGAATCCGGTCTGCGCAAAATGTTGTTCGGTATGGGCAGCCTGTCCCTCGGCGAACTGGCCGGCGAGCGCATGAAAGTTTCCCTGGAAGCCAACTCCCCGGAAGACGAGCAGGATTGCTTCAGCGACAACACCCACTACTCGCATTTCTACGATGCCAAAGGCGTGCGTAACGTTTACCTGGGCGAGTACACCCGCGTCGACGGCACCAAGCTGACCGGCGCCAGCCTGTCGTCGCTGGTGGCCAAGGCTGATCCGGCTGCCGACACCGCACTGAAAGCCGATCTCGCCGCAACCGAAGCGAAGATCCAGGTCATGGTCGATCACGCCAACAAGGGCGAGCACTACGACCAGTTGATCGCGGCTGGCAACACCGCGGGCAACCAGATCGTTCGTGACGCGATCGCCGCGCTGGTCAAGCAGACCGGTTCGATCGAAGCCGCTGCCGGCAAACTGGGCATCAGCGACCTGAACCCGGACAACGCCGATCACGAGTTCTGATCAACGCGTGTGCTGCAAAAAAGGCGACCTTCGAGGTCGCCTTTTTCTTGTCTGCAACATACCTGCCCTGTGGGATCACCGCTAAATATCCGCTGTTCACCGTCCCCTGTAGGAGTGAGCCTGCTCGCGATAGCGGTGGATCAGTCACCCATTCATCAACTGACAGTCCGCTATCGCGAGCAGGCTCACTCCTACAGGGGGTTGCGTGCGCTTTCCGGCTTGTGCTGTATCAAGCAAACGATAATTCCTCTTATTCAAACTCCCCGGCCCTGTTAGACTTTGCGCCTTTGTTTTCGCCCGTCTGCAGGATGTCTGATGCCCTCGCTGCCTCTTCGCTTGTCTGCACTGTTGCTGGCCCTGGGCCTTAGTGCCTGCGATGACGCCCCGCGTTTCACCAAGGCCGAGCCCGGCGAGGCGCGTTCGGGTGGTGCGGCGACGGTGCGCAAGAGCGATCAGAACGCGTTTTCCCTGCCGTCGGCCAATCTCCCACCCTCGCGACGGGTGGATTTCAGCGTTGGCAACAGCTTCTTTCGCAGCCCGTGGGTGATCGCGCCATCGACCACCACGGCCCGCGACGGCCTCGGCCCGCTGTTCAACACCAACGCCTGCCAGAACTGCCACATCAAGGACGGTCGCGGTCATCCACCGGCACCCGACGCAAGCAATGCGGTGTCGATGCTGGTCAGGCTGTCGATTCCCGATGCGCCGCCCTACGCCAAAGCCATCGAACAACTTGGCGTAGTGCCGGAACCGGTCTACGGCGGCCAGTTCCAGGACATGGCCGTGCCCGGCGTTGCGCCGGAGGGCAAGGTGCGCGTCGACTACACGCCGGTGCCGGTGCGGTTCGCGGATGGCACCGAGGTCGAGTTGCGCAAACCGGTCCTGCAGATTACGCAACTGGGCTACGGGCCGATGCACCCGGACACGCGGTTTTCCGCGCGGGTGGCACCGCCGATGATCGGTCTGGGTCTGCTTGAAGCGATCCCCGAAGAGGAGATTCTCGCCAACGCTGCCGCACAAGCCAAAGACAACCAGGGCATCAACGGCCGGCCGAACCGGGTCTGGGACGATGTGTTGCAGAAAACCGTCATCGGCCGTTTCGGCTGGAAAGCCGGGCAACCGAACCTCAATCAACAGAATGTGCACGCGTTTTCGGGTGACATGGGCCTGACCACCAGCCTGCGCCCGTTCGATGACTGCTCCGACGCGCAAACCGCCTGCAAGCAGGCACCGAACGGCAACGGCCCGGATGGCGAACCGGAAGTCAGCGACAACATTTTGCGACTGGTGCTGTTCTATAGCCGCAACCTCGCGGTGCCCGCGCGACGCGGCGTCAATGATGCCGAGGTGCTGGCGGGCAAGAATCTGTTTTTCCAGGCGGGTTGCCAGTCGTGCCATACACCGAAATACACCACTGCCGCCAACGCCGCCGAACCGGAATTGGCCAATCAGGTGATTCGCCCGTACAGCGATCTGCTGTTGCACGACATGGGCGACGGTCTGGCGGACAATCGCACCGAATTCCAGGCCACCGGCCGCGACTGGCGCACCCCGCCGTTGTGGGGGATCGGCCTGACGCAAGCGGTCAGCGGCCACACGCAATTTTTGCATGACGGCCGCGCGCGCAATCTGCTTGAAGCCGTGCTCTGGCATGGCGGCGAAGCGCAAGCCGCGCAGCAACAGGTTTTGTCTTTCAATGCCGAGCAGCGCGCTGCGTTGCTGGCATTTTTGAACTCACTTTAAATACTGAAAAAAGAATCGGGAGCCCGACATGTTCCGTCCCAAGCTACTGTTCACCAGCCTTGCCGCACTCGCCCTCGGCGCCTGCTCGCCGCAGGACCCGCAAGCGGTCACGTCGGCGGCCATCGCCAAGTCGGTAATTCTGCCGACCTATACCCGCTGGGTCGAAGCCGACAAGCAACTGGCAGTCAGCGCCCTCGCCTACTGCCAGGGCAAGGAAACCCTGGAAACCGCGCGCGCCGATTTCCTTCACGCGCAAAAGGCCTGGGCCGAGCTGCAACCGTTGCTGATCGGCCCGCTGGCCGAGGGCAATCGTTCGTGGCAGGTGCAGTTCTGGCCGGACAAGAAGAACCTTGTTGGCCGTCAGGTCGAGCAACTGGTCGTAGCGCAGCCGCAGATCGACGCCGCGGCACTGGCCAAGTCGAGCGTGGTGGTTCAGGGCTTGTCGGCCTACGAATACATCCTCTTCGATGCCAAGCCTGACGTGGCCAACGCCGAGCAGAAAGCCAAATACTGCCCGCTGCTGATTGCCATCGGCGAACGCCAGAAGCAATTGGCCGAAGAGATTCTGCAGGGCTGGAACAACACCGACGGCATGCTCGCGCAGATGAGCAAATTCCCGAATCAGCGTTATGCCGACTCCCACGAAGCGATCGCCGATCTGCTGCGCGTGCAGGTCACTGCACTGGACACCCTGAAGAAAAAGCTCGGCACGCCGATGGGCCGCCAGAGCAAAGGCGTGCCACAGCCGTTCCAGGCTGATGCGTGGCGCAGCCAGTCGTCGCTGACCGCACTGCAAGCCAGCCTTGCAGCGGCCAAAACCGTTTGGGAAGGCGTCGACAACAAAGGCCTGCGCGGTCTGTTGCCAGCCGAGCAGAAGCCGTTGGCCGACAAGATCGACGCCGCCTACGCCGCCTCGCTGAAACTGTTCGACAGCACCCAGCGCTCGCTCGGCGAAATGCTTGAAGACGACGCCGGTCGCCAGCAACTGAACGACATCTACGACAGCCTCAACGTCGTCCATCGCCTGCACGAAGGCGAACTGGCCAAGGCGCTGGGCATTCAACTGGGCTTCAACGCCAACGACGGTGACTGATGAGGGCAAGTGCCATGCTGCGACGCCAGGCTCTGACTTTAGGTAGTGTGCTGCTGGGAGCAGTGACGCTGGGCGGCTGGACGCTGTTCAAACGCAAGGATCAGAGTCCGCTGCTGCTGTCGGCGCGCGACGACACTGACGGCAGGCATTACGCCGTCGGTTATCGGCTCGACGGTACGCGGGTGTTCGCCACGCAGGTCGGCCAGCGCTGCCACGACATCATCAACCACCCGACGCAGCCGATCGCGCTGTTCGTGGCCCGGCGTCCGGGCACCGAGAGTTATCTGATCGACCTGCGCGACGGGACCTTGCTGCAAACCGTGACCTCGCAGCCGAACCGGCATTTCTACGGGCATGCCGTGGTGCACAAGGATGGCGAGTATTTGTACGCCACCGAGAACGACACCTCCGATCCGGGTCGGGGTTTGCTCGGCGTGTATAAATTCGAAGGCGAACGGCTGGTGCACAGCGGTGAGATTTCCACCCACGGCCTCGGTCCGCACCAGGTGTCGTGGATGCCCGACGGCGAAACCCTGGTGGTGGCCAACGGCGGGATTCGAACCGAGGCGGAAAGCCGCGTCGACATGAACCTCAACGCCATGGAGCCGAGCCTGGTGCTGATGCAGCGCGACGGTACGCTGGTGAGCAAGGAAACCCTCGCCCAGCAGATGAACAGCGTGCGTCACCTGGGCATCGCCAGTGACGGCACCATCGTCGCCGGTCAGCAGTTCATGGGCGCCTCTCATGAGCGCTCGGAGCTGTTGGCGATCAAGCGACCGGGGCAGCCATTCGTCGCATTCCCGGTGCCGGAACATCAGCTGCAAGCGATGGGGCATTACACCGCCAGCGTCGCGGTGCACAGCGAGTTACGACTGGTCGCGCTGACCGCGCCGCGGGGCAACCGTTTTTTCATCTGGGATCTGGACAGCGGCGAAGTACGCCTCGACGCGCCGTTGCCCGATTGCGCCGGCGTCGGTGCGGTGCAGGACGGTTTTGTCGTGACCTCAGGTCAAGGCCGTTGCCGTTACTACGATTGCCGTCAGGCGGAGTTACTGGCCAAGCCGCTGGAATTGCCCGCAGGGCTCTGGGACAACCATCTGCATCTGATGGCATAAGCCGCGCGCGGCAGCGGCTGACAGCATCTCGAGGGCGAGCGTCATTTCATGGCCCTCGCCCTTTTCATCGCCTGTAATAACTGCCAGTTGGAATACCCCTTGTACTCGGAGTAATGTGCCCGCCTGTCTCACCTGATTTATCCAAGGAACTGGAAATATGCTGCGTCGCCGCATGCTGATCATGTTGGGTGTTGTGTTGCTGATCGTCCTGGTGCTGGGCGGGTACAAAGCCTTTTCGATCTACACGATGATCCAGGGCTTTTCCAAACCGAAACCGCCGATCAGCGTCGCCGTGGCCAAGGCCAGCGAACAGCCATGGCAGATGCGCCTGCCGACAGTCGGCACGCTCAAGGCGCTGCAAGGGGTCGAGCTGAGCCTGGAAGTGGCCGGCACGGTGACCGAACTCAAGTTCGAATCGGGGCAGAAGGTCAAGGCCGGGCAGCCGCTGCTGCAACTCGACAGCGCCGTCGAAACCGCGCTGCTGGAAACCGCCAGGGCCGACCTCGGCCTGGCACAACTGGATTTCGGCCGCGGCAGCCAACTGGTCGACAGCCGCGCCATCTCCAAAGGCGAGTACGACCGCCTCTCCGCTGTGCTGCAAAAGAACAAGGCCACGGTCAATCAGCTCAACGCGTCGCTGGCGAAAAAACGCATTCTCGCGCCGTTCAGCGGCACCATCGGCATCCGTCAGGTCGACGTCGGCGATTACCTCGCCAGCGGCACCAGAATCGCCACGCTGCAGGATTTGAGCAGCCTCTACGCCGACTTCTACCTGCCTGAACAATCGGTGCCGAAACTGGCCATCGGTCAACCGGTACGGATCGCCGTCGCCGCTTATCCGCAGCAGAACTTCGCTGGCAAGATCAGCGCGATCAACCCGATCGTCGAAAGCTCTACGCGCAACATTCTGGTCCGCGCGACCCTGGCCAATCCCGATGGCAAGCTGCTGCCGGGCATGTTCGCCAGTCTCGAAGTGCTGCTGCCGGAGCCGCAGAAACACATCGTGGTGCCGGAGAGCGCGATCACCTACACCCTCTACGGCAACTCGGTGTACGTGGTCGGGCAGAAGAAAGCCGAGGACGGCAGCGTCGAAAAAGACGACAAGGGCCAACCGGTGCTGATCGCCGAACGCCGTTTCATCGAAACCGGTGAGCGCCGCGATGGCCTGGTGATGATCAACAAGGGCGTGCAGAGCGGCGAGCAAGTGGTGACGGCCGGCCAGATCAAACTGGACAACGGTGCACACATCGCCATCAGCGACGACAAGACCCTCGGCGAGCAGAACAGTCCGCCCCGCGCCGACTGATCAAGGAATCCCCATGGCTTTTACCGACCCGTTCATCCGCCGCCCGGTGCTCGCCACCGTGGTCAGCCTGTTGATTGTGCTGCTCGGCTTCCAGGCCTGGAGCAAGTTGCCGCTGCGCCAGTACCCGCAAATGGAAAACGCGCTGATCACGGTGACCACCGCCTACCCCGGGGCCAATGCCGAAACCATTCAGGGCTACATCACCCAGCCGATGCAGCAAAGTCTGGCGAGTGCCGAGGGCATCGACTACATGACCTCGGTCAGCCGGCAGAACTTCTCGGTGATTTCGATCTATGCGCGAATCGGCGCCAACACCGATCGCCTGTTCACCGAACTGCTGGCCAAGGCCAACGAGGTAAAAAACAAGCTGCCGCAGGACGCCGAAGATCCGGTGCTGAGCAAGGAATCCGCCGACGCCTCGGCCCTGATGTACATCAGTTTCTTCAGCGAGGACCTGAGCAACCCGCAGATCACCGATTACCTGTCACGGGTGATCCAGCCAAAACTGGCGACCCTGCCGGGCATGGCCGAAGCAGAGATTCTCGGCAATCAGGTGTTTGCCATGCGCCTGTGGCTCGACCCGGTGAAACTCGCCGGTTTCGGTCTCAGCGCCGCTGACGTGACCAACGCGGTGCGCCAGTACAACTTTCTCTCCGCCGCCGGCGAAGTGAAAGGCGAGTACACCGTTACCAGCATCAACGCCAACACCGAGCTGAAGTCTGCCGAAGCCTTTGCCGCGATTCCGCTCAAGGTCGATGGCGACAGCCGCGTATTGCTCAGCGATGTCGCACGGGTGGAGATGGGCGCGGAAAACTACGACTCGATCAGCTCATTCGGCGGCACGCCATCGGTGTACATCGGCATCAAGGCGACACCGGGGGCCAACCCTCTGGATGTGATCAAGGAAGTGCGCAAGCTGATGCCGGAGCTGGAAGCGCAGTTGCCGCCGAACCTGAAAAGCGAAATCGCCTACGACGCCACGTTGTTCATCCAGGCTTCGATCGACGAAGTGGTGAAAACCCTGTTCGAAGCGGTGCTGATCGTCATCGTCGTGGTGTTCCTTTTCCTCGGTGCGCTGCGCTCGGTGGTGATCCCGGTGGTGACCATTCCGTTGTCGATGATCGGCGTGATGTTCTTCATGCAGATGATGGGCTACTCGATGAACCTGCTGACGCTGCTGGCAATGGTCCTCGCCATCGGCCTGGTGGTCGACGATGCGATTGTCGTGGTGGAAAACATCCATCGTCACATCGAGGAAGGCAAGACACCGTTCGACGCCGCGCTGGAAGGCGCCCGCGAAATCGCCATGCCGGTGGTGTCGATGACGATCACCCTGGCGGCGGTGTATGCGCCGATCGGTTTTCTCACCGGCCTGACCGGCGCGCTGTTCAAGGAGTTCGCCCTGACTCTGGCCGGCGCGGTGGTGATTTCCGGCGTCGTGGCCCTGACCTTGTCACCGATGATGTGCGCGTTCCTGCTGCGGCATGACCAGAACCCCAGTGGCCTGGCTCATCGTCTGGACCGGATCTTCGACAGCCTCAAACGCCGCTATCAGAGCATGCTGCATGGCACGCTCAATACACGGCCGGTGGTGCTGGTGTTTGCACTGATCGTGCTGTGCCTGATTCCGCTGTTCCTCAAGTTCACCAAGTCGGAACTGGCGCCGGACGAAGACCAGGGCATCATTTTCATGATGGCCAGTGCGCCGCAGCCGACCAACCTTGATTACCTGAGCACCTACACCGACGAATTCATCACGATCTTCAAGGAATTCCCCGAGTACTACTCCTCGTTCCAGATCAACGGCTACAACGGTGTGCAGGCGGGGATTGGCGGCTTCCTGCTGAAACCGTGGAACGAGCGCAGCCGCACGCAGATGGAAATCCTGCCGCAAGTGCAAGGCAAACTCGAAAGCATTCCGGGCTTGCAGATCTTTGGCTTCAATCTGCCCTCCCTGCCCGGCACCGGCGAAGGCTTGCCGTTCGAATTCGTGATCAACACGGCCAACGATTACGAACTGCTGCTGCAAGTCGCCGACCGAATCAAGAAACGTGCGATGGAGTCGGGCAAGTTTGCCTTCGTCGACCTTGATCTGGCGTTCGACAAACCGGAAGTGGTGGTCGATATCGATCGCGCCAAGGCCGCGCAGATGGGCGTGTCGATGCAGGACCTCGGCGGCACCCTGGCGACATTGTTGGGCGAGGCCGAGATCAACCGTTTCACCATTGAGGGACGCAGCTACAAGGTGATCGCGCAGGTCGAACGCCCCTACCGCGACAACCCGGACTGGCTGAACAACTACTACGTGAAGAACACCCAGGGCGAACTGTTGCCGCTATCGACGCTGATCAAGGTCAGCGACAGAGCGCGGCCGCGTCAGCTCAACCAGTTCCAGCAACTCAATGCGGCGAAGATTTCCGGTTTCCCACTGGTGAGCATGGGTGAAGCCATCGACACCGTGTTGCAGATCGCCCGCGAAGAAGCACCCGCCGGATTTGCTTTTGATTATGGCGGTGCCTCCCGCCAGTTCGTTCAGGAAGGCAGCGCCTTGTGGGTCACCTTCGCCCTGGCGCTGGCGATCATCTTTCTGGTGCTGGCGGCACAGTTCGAAAGCTTCCGCGATCCGCTGGTAATTCTGGTGACGGTGCCGTTGTCGATCTGCGGGGCGCTGATTCCGCTGTTTCTCGGCTGGTCGAGCATGAACATCTACACCCAGGTCGGGCTGGTGACGCTGATCGGCCTGATCAGCAAACACGGGATCCTGATCGTCGAGTTCGCCAACCAGTTGCGCAAGGACAAAGGCCTGACCGCGCGTGAAGCGGTTGAAGAAGCCGCGGCGATTCGCTTGCGCCCGGTGCTGATGACCACGGCGGCGATGGTGTTCGGCATGGTGCCGCTGATTCTCGCAACGGGCGCGGGGGCGGTCAGCCGCTTTGATATCGGCATGGTGATTGCCACGGGCATGTCCATCGGCACGCTGTTCACGCTGTTCGTGTTGCCGTGCGTTTATACCCTGCTGGCGAAACCCGATCCCAAACCCTCGACATAGCCCCTTGGTAGGAGTGAGCCTGCTCGCGATAGCGGTATGTCAGTTGCCATAATGTTGACTGACACACCGCTATCGCGAGCAGGCTCACTCCTACAGGGGGAGCGGTGTGTAAAAAAAAGGCCTCGCATCTGCGAGGCCTTTCACGTGGGCATCAATTTCAACTGGCTGGCCTCATCCCTTGAGATAGCCCGAACATGAACAACAGCAGATCATGATCGGGTTTGGTCGCCACGGAGGCTTTCGCCACCCGAGGCAGTGTGCAATGAGCGTCCGTCGTGGACGCTCCGATGACCTGCATGCGGGGCTGCTCCCAGGCAGCCACCGCCAATGAAGCGACTGCCAAGGCTCCGACCAGAAACAAACCTCGTGCAATTTCTAGTTTCATCGCTATAAACCTTTGATAGCGCTGCCAAACGCCGTCTCATAAAAATAGACGAGTTTTTTCCAGTCGGCATCGCGGAACGACGAATGGCGACGCAGTTGCTTCATGTCGTGCTGTGCGGCGCGATAGGCGGTCAGGCGCTGACGGCATTTTTCCAGATCGATCAACGCTACTTCGACCTTGGCCGACTCACCCTCGCCGGTCACCCGCACGAATACGTGCTTGATGTAGATGCAGCTGTGCTGCCAGCGACCCTTGTGCATGCGCGCGAGATTTTCCGCCAGGTCCTTGAGCACGCGCTCATAGACCACGTCGCCACATTGATCGCGACCGCCGGCAGCGGCCAGCCAGTGCTCCAGTTCCTGGAAACCGTCCAGGGATTGGGTCACCAGCAGTGCGCGCCATTTGTGCTGCGGATCAGGCTGAGCACCACAGAAAACGATTTGCGGTACGCGTACACCGAGCTTGCTTACGCCGGTCAGCGCATCGAGTTCGCGCAATACGGTAGGACGACCGAACGGGTGCAACCAGCTGCGATAGATGTGTCCGGTCTGGCGCTTGGCGTACAGCAACTGACCGTCGCGACCGACGATGCGCTGTACCCCGCTTTCGCCACCGCGGCGTACGTTGGGTTCTTCAACCCATTCGCCACGCTGGGCCCAGTAATAATCGAAACCATCTTGCGAAGCGACGTTCGCTTCAACTGCTGCTTGCACTGCCATCCCTTACCTCTTGCGTAATACGTAAACCCGCCACATCGCATAGAGCGGTATAAAGTCCAGTTGTTCCTGAATGCGGAACCCGGCCTGTTCAAATTCTTTCTCGATCGTCGCCGCCGGAATCAGAAAACGATTCTGGTAATCACGATTCGGCCGGTCCAGCTCGGCGCGCTTGCGCTTCCAGGCTTTGAAATTGCCGTCTACCCACAATGAAACAATCACACTGTCGCGGCTCACGCGCTCGAATTCGCGCAGGATCACCTGGCGGTGCTCGGACTCACCGATGTGGTGCAGCAGCCGCATGCAGAAAATGCTGTCGACCGAGTTGTCCGGCAAGGCAATGTCGAACGCCGAGGTGTGCAGCGGTTGTACCCGCTTGACCACATCGGCCGGTTGCCCCTGCATTGCTGTCTTGATCATCGATTCGGAGTTGTCCGCACCGATGATCACCCGGTTGGGTTTTTCCGCGAGCATTGGCCAGAAACGCCCGGCACCGCAGGGCAAATCCAGCACCAGACCGGGATCGCCTGCGAGTGACAAGGCCTTGCGCGCCAACTGTTCATCGCGCCAATGCGACAAGCGACGGCCCATACTTTCCTTGTGCTTGCGCAGATATCTCTGCGCATGCTGGTCGTCGTACTTTTCCGAAAAATCGAGCTTGATCGGGTCGGCCATGATCTGGACTCCTGAATGTCTGATGACGCCACCTTAGTCAGCGGCGTGTCAGCGTCAGGTCATCCAATTGTGAAAAAAATGTCAGGTAAACCGGCAAAGTATTACAACGTTATACAGGAATCAGACAGCTTGACGGGAGTAGGCTATCGCGACTATTTGCCTGCATTCACGCCAAGATCTACCTCGAATCGGCAGCCATTGGGTTCCATCGTGCTCAAGCTCACGGTCCAGCCCTGGTTTTCACAGATGCGCTGCACCAGCGATAAGCCAAGCCCGAGGCCGTCACCGCGTTTCTCACTGCCGCGCACAAACGGTTCGAACATCGCTTCGCGCTTTTCCTCGGGAATCCCAACACCGGAATCCTCGACGATAAAGCCGTGGGCCGTCAGGGTCAGGCGAATGAAACCCTCCTCGGTGTAATGCAGCGCGTTGCGCAGCAGGTTGCCCATCACCGCGTTGAGTAACGTCGCGTTGTAGCGGGCGTCCGATGGGCTGCCCGGCTCGAACACCAACCTCAGGCCCTTGCGCTCGATCGGCTCGCGCCACAGGCACAGCAGGCTTTGCGCCACTTGCGTAAGGTTGTGTTGCGGCGCCGCTCCGGGCTCTTCGTTTTGCGCGCGCGCCAGCATCAGGAACGTCTGCACCAATTCGCGCATCTCCTCACTGGCACGAGCGATACGCTCGACCTGCGAGCGACCGCGCTGATCGATGCCCGGATTCTCCAACAGCAGCTCGCAGGAACTGGCCAGCACCATCAGCGGCGTACGCAATTCATGACTGACGTCGCTGGTGAACAAGCGCTCGCGGGTCAGCGCCTGACGCAGGCGCCCCAATGTCGCGTCGAACGCCACCGCCAGTTCACCGACTTCATCTGCCGCATAATCCGGCGCCAACGGCGGTGCCAGCCCGAGCAACTGATCGCGATGACGGACCTGCCGCGCCAGCCGTACGACCGGCGCCATCACCTTGCGCGCCAGCACCCAGCCGAGGAACACCGCCAGCGCCAGGCTGAGCACGAAGCCCACCAGCACCACGGCAAACAGCACGCGTTCGCGCTCTTCGAAATCACTTTGATCCTGCAGCAGTACATAGCGGCGACCGTCGACGATCTCGACCATCGCGTGATACGACAGCTGCTCGCGGAACACTTCATGAAAACCGGCATCGAGATGGCGCAGGTCCTTGGGCAGATCGAAATCGCCCGGCCCGCCGCTGAAATAGAACAGCTGATCCGGTTCGGGGCGGTGGCTCCAGTCGGAAACGTTGTCCATCAGCAACAAGCGCTGCAAGTCGCCGCCCAGCCCCGCCGAGATCAGTTTTTCCTCGACCAGATGCACCGTCGCGACAATGCCCATGGCAAACGCGCCGGCCACCAGTGCACTCATCAAGGCAAAGGCAATGATGATCCGCTGCGAAAGGCTTTGCCTGAACTCCATTACACGTCGGCCAAGCGGTAACCCACCCCGTGCACGGTGTGCAGCAGTGGCTTGGCGAATGGCTTGTCGATCACCTGGCGCAACTGGTGCACGTGGCTGCGCAGGCTGTCACTGTCCGGGCAGTCATCGCCCCACAGGGCTTCTTCGAGAATTTCCCGGCGCAACACATGCGGGCTCTTCTGCATCAGCACGGCCAGCAGCTTCAGGCCGACCGGGTTGAGCTTGAGTAGTTTGCCGTCGCGCGTCACTTCCAGGGTGTCGAGGTCATAGCTCAGGTCGGCGACCTGCAAGGCGCGCCGGCCACCGCCCTGAGCGCGACGCATGACGGCTTCGACCCGCGCCGCGAGTTCGGACAGGGCAAACGGTTTGATCAGGTAATCGTCGGCACCCGACTTGAAGCCCTGCAAGCGGTCGTCCAGTTGATCGCGCGCGGTGAGCATGATCACCGGTGTGTCACGCCGTGCATCTTCGCGCAGGCGTTTGCACAGGGTATAGCCGTCGATCCCCGGCAACATGATGTCGAGGACGATCAGGTCGTAATGCTCGGTCGCGGCCAGGTGCAGACCCGACAAACCGTCCTGCGCGCAATCGACGGTGTAGCCCTTGAGGCCCAGGTAATCGGCCAGATTGGCCAGGATGTCGCGGTTGTCTTCGACCAACAGAATTCGCATGGGCACCTCCTCCGAACGGGGTTACGGCCGTCTTGGCCCGCGCAGCTTACGGCCAAGTGTGGCTCACGGCTAGGCGTGTGTCGGGTTGTTTGGCGATAAAAATGCCGATGCCGACCGCCAACGTTTTTTTCACTTTCGATTAACGAATCGGCAACGCCCGTGCGCGCAGACTCCGCGCGATTGCGCTCCTCTCAACATTCTGCCGACCAAGGAATTGCCAATGGCGTTGACCTCTACCCGTCCCGTTTCCCGGCCGCTGAACCTCTGGCTCTCCCTGGGCATACCCGCGGTTGCGGCGATCATTCTGGTGTTGCTCGAACTGACCGATCTGGACATGGATCTGGCCCGACTGTTCTATGACCCGGTCGCCGGCGACTTCATCGGACGGCACAGCTATTTTCTCGAAGACATCCTGCATGACCGCGCCAAACAAGTGGTCATCGCCTTCTCGGTGTTCGCGATCCTGGGTTTCATCGCCTCGTTTTTCCTCGCCCGACTCAAACCCTTCAAGCGTGAGCTGGGCTGCCTGGTGCTGTCGCTGGGCCTGGCCACTTCGTTCGTCACCCCGGTCAAAGCCGTGACGGCGGTGCAATGCCCGTGGAGCCTTGAGCAGTTCGGTGGGCATGAAACGTACAGCAAATTGATGGAACATCGTCCCGCCACCGACAAGCCGGGGCGTTGCTGGCCCGGCGGGCATGCGGCGACGGGTTTCACCTTGTTTGCGCTGTTTTTTGTTCTGCGCGATCGTCGCCCACGGCTCGCGCGGCAGGCGTTTGTTTTTGCCTTTGCGCTGGGCTCGGTGTTTTCGATCAGCCGGATGATGCAGGGCGCGCACTTCTTTTCGCATAACGTGTGGACGGCGATTTTCTGCTGGCTGATTTGCCTGGGGGCTTATTACTGGGTGCTGTATCGCCCGGCGGGCAAGGCTGCGGCGGCTGTAAACCCACACCCGATCAACGCCTGAACATACAAATCCCCTGTAGGAGTGAGCCTGCTCGCGATAGCGGTGTGTCAGTCGCAATCATGTTGAATGACACACCGCTATCGCGAGCAGGTTCACTCCTACAGGGGGTCGGTGTGAGTTCTGGGCAATAAAAAACCCCGCCTGCTTTCACAAGGCGGGGTTTTTCGTTACGGGGGTAAGGCTGGCTTACATCATGCCGCCCATGCCACCCATGCCGCCCATGTCTGGCATACCGCCGCCAGCCGAGCCTTCTTTCTTCGGTGCGTCAGCAACAGCTGCTTCGGTGGTCAGGATCAGACCGCCGATCGAGGCTGCGGCTTGCAGAGCCGAACGGGTTACCTTGGTTGGGTCCAGGATGCCCATTTCGATCATGTCGCCGTATTCGCCGGAAGCAGCGTTGTAACCGAAGTTACCTTTGCCGTTCTTCACTTCGTTGACGACGACGCTTGGCTCGTCACCGGAGTTGGCAGCGATCTGACGCAGCGGCGCTTCAACAGCGCGACGCAGCACAGCGATACCGACGTTCTGGTCAGCGTTGTCGCCGGTCAGTTCGGTCAGCGCTTCCAGAGCACGGATCAGCGCAACGCCACCGCCAGGTACCACGCCTTCTTCAACGGCTGCACGGGTTGCGTGCAGGGCGTCTTCAACGCGGGCCTTCTTCTCTTTCATTTCCACTTCGGAACCAGCGCCAACCTTGATCACTGCAACGCCGCCGGACAGCTTGGCCAGACGCTCTTGCAGTTTCTCACGGTCGTAGTCCGAGGAAGTTTCGGCAACCTGGGCACGGATCTGAGCGATACGGCCTTCGATGTCTGCCTGCACGCCAGCACCGTCAACGATGATGGTGTTTTCCTTGGACAGGGTCACGCGCTTGGCGTTACCCAGGTGCTCCAGGGTGGTGCTTTCCAGGCTCAGACCGATCTCTTCGGAGATCACGGTACCGCCGGTCAGAACAGCGATGTCCTGCAGCATGGCCTTGCGACGATCGCCGAAGCCTGGAGCCTTGACGGCAGCGACTTTAACGATACCGCGCATGTTGTTCACAACCAGAGTCGCCAGGGCTTCGCCTTCAACGTCTTCGGCAACGATCAGCAGCGGACGGCCGGCTTTGGCAACTGCTTCCAGAACAGGCAGCATTTCGCGGATGTTCGAGATCTTCTTGTCGACCAGCAGGATCAGCGGGCCGTCGAGCTCGGCAACCATGGTGTCCGGCTTGTTGACGAAGTACGGCGACAGGTAGCCACGGTCGAACTGCATGCCTTCTACAACCGACAGTTCGTTTTCCAGACCCGAGCCTTCTTCAACGGTGATCACGCCTTCTTTACCGACTTTTTCCATGGCTTCGGCAATGATGTCGCCGATGGAGTTGTCGGAGTTGGCCGAGATGGTGCCGACCTGAGCGATGGCCTTGAAATCAGCGCATGGCTTGGACAGGGCTTTCAGCTCTTTGACAATGGCGATGGTCGCCTTGTCGATGCCGCGTTTCAGGTCCATCGGGTTCATGCCGGCAGCGACGGCTTTCAGGCCTTCGTTGACGATCGACTGAGCCAGAACGGTGGCAGTGGTAGTACCGTCACCGGCGTCATCGTTGGCACGGGAGGCAACGTCTTTGACCAGCTGCGCGCCCATGTTTTCGAAGCGATCTTCGAGTTCGATTTCTTTGGCGACGGATACGCCGTCCTTGGTGATGGTCGGAGCGCCGAAGCTCTTCTCGAGGATCACGTTACGGCCTTTCGGGCCCAGGGTCGCTTTTACCGCGTCAGCCAGAACGTTGACGCCTTTGAGCATCTTGGAGCGGGCGGCATCGCCGAACTTAACTTCTTTAGCAGCCATGATCGATATTCCTTAAATACTTTGTAGTAACGGGAAAATGAACGGGAGTATCAGCCTTCGATAACCGCGAGGATTTCGTTCTCGCTCATTACCAGCAGGTCTTCGCCATCGACTTTCACAGTGTTGCTGCCGGAGTAAGGACCGAACACAACCTTGTCGCCTTCCTTCACGGACAGTGCACGCACTTCGCCGTTTTCCAGAGCTTTGCCCGGGCCTACAGCGAGAATCACACCGTGGTTGGCTTTTTCAGCAGCCGAACCTGGCAGGACGATACCGCCAGCGGTTTTCTTTTCTTCTTCGCTGCGACGGATGACGACGCGGTCATGCAGAGGACGAAGCTTCATTGTCGATCTCTCCTAATTGTGGTTTTCATCGGCCGGTGTAGTCCCGGCGGGTTTAACAAATCCGGCCTGTGCCGGGTGCGGCTCGTCGAGCGAACCGCGCAAGTCTGTCCGGTGTAATCACCGGAAACCTTTCGGTGACCGATACATAGGGGCGTACAAGCTGATTACAAGGGCTGGGGCAAAAAAAATTTTGACGCCGTCCGGCGATTTGGCCCCATAAACGAGCACGGCACCCGAAGGTGCCGTGTCGATGTTGACGTTACTTGTGGTCGCGGTGTTCGAACTCGCCTTCGATCACATTCGGCTCACGGCCCAACGGCTCGCGTGGTGCCGGACCGCCACGGGGTTGCAGGTCATCGGCAAAAGCGCGCTGGCGCATGGCCTGGTCTTCGGCACGCTGACGCATTTTGTTCGCCAGCAAGCGTCGGGTGAACGGCAGCAGCATGACCAGACCGACCACGTCGCTGATAAAGCCTGGAATGATCAGCAAACCGCCGGCCAGGGCCAGCATCAGCCCTTCGAGCATGGTTTGTGCCGGCAGTTCGCCGCGGTTCAGGCTTTCACGGGCACGCAGCGCCGTGGCCAGGCCAGCGATGCGCAGCACAAACACGCCGAACATCGAGCCGACGATAATCAGCAGCAGGGCCGGGAAGAACCCGATCGCCCCTGCCACTTTGACGAATACGAACAGCTCCAGCACTGGAAACAGCAGAAAGAGCAACAGAAAAGGGCGCATCAAAATTGTCCTCAACGCAAGAAATGCCTTGCAGTAAGCCTTAGATGACGTCGCCCTTGCGTGAATTCAACCTTAAGAATCCGCTTTTTTTGGCCAGACCTCGGCGTGAGCCAATGAAACCAGGGCTTCGCGCACTTGTGTCGGAGTATTGCAAGGGCTTGGGAAGCCTAGCCAGTACAACGCCTGACCGATGCGCAAGTGCATGCCTTCGCTGTCGATCCCGGCCAGTTGCGCCGGCACGCTGTTCGGCAAACCGGCGAGCTCGACGTAATGGGCGATAGCCTTGGCATGGTCGCTGTTCATGTGCTCGACCATGCTGATCTCGGCCTTGCCGGCGAACGGGTTGGCCAGGGTCAACTGATCGATCCAGTGAATCGCACCGAAACCGCCGATGTAGCGGTGGCGTACCGGATCCAGTACCCAGAAGTCGAAATCGTGAGCCTTGTGGTAGTTCTGCGAATCCGGGAAGTAGCGGTAGTAACGTTCGGCGGCGGCTTCGATGGCGGCAGGGTCTTCGAGCTTTTGCGCTTGTGCAAGATAAGTAAGGCGCCCTACCGCTTGCACGTCATCGGCCTCGCGCTCGCCCACCAGCATCGAGCATTTCGGGTCTTTTTGCAGATTGTGGGTGTGCTGGGCGATGCGGCTGATCAGGATCAGCGGTCGTCCCTGCTCGTCCAGGCAATACGGGACCACGGAGCCGAACGGAAAACCGGGCATCGATCTGGAGTGGGTCGAGAGCACTCCACGGTATTCCTTGAGAAGCAATTCTCGGGCATTCTTCGCCACTTCAACGCTCAATTTATGACTCCTTGAATAGAATCCGTCGTAAAAACGGACGGGCGTGCGAAAACAGGTTTCGGCCACGCCATCGGGCAATGTTCCCGCGCAACCCGGCCACGGCCGGGGCGGAACGGGAGCCGCCAAGAATAAAAACCATCAGACCAGCAATCGGGGCATGCGCATGCAACTCAACGACAAAGTAATCATTATCACTGGCGGTTGCCAGGGTTTGGGCCGCTCCATGGCCGAGTATCTCGCCGGCAAAGGTGCGAAGCTCGCGCTGGTCGATCTCAATCAGGAAAAGCTCGACGACGCCGTCGCGGCGTGCAAAGTCAGGGGCGTCGAGGCGCGCAGCTATCTGTGCAACGTCGCCAATGAAGAACAGGTCGAGCACATGGTCGCCCAGGTTGCCGCTGATTTCGGCGCAATTCACGGGCTGATCAACAATGCCGGGATCCTGCGTGACGGCCTGCTGCTGAAGGTCAAGGACGGCGAAATGAGCAAAATGAGCCTGGCGCAGTGGCAGGCAGTGATCGATGTCAACCTGACCGGCGTGTTCCTCTGCACTCGTGAGGTGGCGGCGAAAATGGTCGAGCTGAAGAACAGCGGCGCGATCATCAACATCTCGTCGATCTCCCGCGCCGGCAATGTCGGCCAGACCAACTATTCCGCGGCCAAGGCCGGTGTTGCGGCGGCGACGGTGACCTGGGCCAGGGAACTGGCGCGCTACGGCATTCGCGTGGCCGGCATCGCACCGGGCTTCATCGAAACCGAAATGACCCTGGGCATGAAGCCCGAAGCGCTGGAGAAAATGACCTCGAGCATCCCGCTCAAGCGCATGGGCAAACCGGAGGAGATCGCCCATTCGGCAGCGTATATCTTCGAGAACGACTACTACACCGGGCGGATTCTGGAGATGGATGGCGGGTTGCGTATTTAAGCCACGCCACAAACCAGTGTGGGAGCCAGCCTGCTGGCGATTGCGGTGGTTCAGTCAACCTCTTCGTTGAATGAAGGTCCGCTATCGCCAGCAGGCTGGCTCCCACAGTTTGATCGGGTTTCAGGCTCTCAATCGTCACTGATGGTGATATTCGGCATCGCCGGCGTCGCCGCTTCCTGCAACACGATCCGCGCGCCGACGTGGCGGGCCAGTTCCTGGTAGACCATGGCGATCTGGCTGTCCGGCTCGGCGATCACAGTGGGCTTGCCGCCATCGGCCTGTTCGCGGATCAGCATCGACAGCGGCAGCGAGGCCAGCAGCTCAACGCCGTATTGAGTGGCAAGCTTCTCGCCGCCGCCCTCACCGAACAGATGCTCGGCATGCCCGCAGTTCGAGCAGATGTGCACGGCCATGTTTTCCACCACGCCCAGCACCGGAATGTTGACCTTGCGGAACATTTCCACGCCTTTGCGCGCATCGAGCAGGGCCAGATCCTGTGGCGTGGTGACGATCACTGCGCCCGCCACCGGGACTTTCTGCGCCAGGGTCAGTTGAATGTCGCCGGTGCCTGGCGGCATGTCGATGACCAGATAATCCAGATCGCCCCACGCGGTTTGCGTGACCAGTTGCAGCAGCGCGCCGGAGACCATCGGCCCGCGCCAGACCATCGGTGTGTTGTCGTCGGTGAGAAATGCCATCGACATGACTTCGACACCGTGGGCCTTGAGCGGCACGAACCACTTCTGATCCTTGACCTCCGGGCGGGTGCGCTCGGGAATGCCGAACATGATGCCTTGGCTCGGGCCGTAGATATCGGCGTCGAGAATCCCCACTTTGGCGCCTTCGCGAGCCAGCGCGAGAGCGAGGTTGGCAGCCGTGGTCGACTTGCCCACGCCGCCCTTGCCCGAGGCCACGGCAACCACGTTCTTGACGTTGGCCAGCCCCGGAATCTGCGCCTGGGCCTTGTGCGCGGCGATCACGCTGTTGACCTCGACGCGGGCGATGACCACGCCCTCGATGTTTTCGATGGCCAGTTGCAGCAATTGCGCCCAACCACTCTTGAACAGACCGGCGGCGTAGCCGATTTCCAGCTGCACATTGACGCGGTCACCGATGATCTCGATGTTTTTCACGCAACCGGCGCTGACCGGGTCCTGGTTCAGGTAAGGGTCGGTGTATTGGCTGAGGACGGCTTCCACCGCTGCGCGAGTGACGGCGCTCATGGGCAACTCCGATAACAAGACTGGAAAAGATGGCGGCTATCCTACCCCTTCTATCCTCCGGACGGCATGCCCGGCAACGATTTGCAGGGGTGAAATATCTTGTCCGGCGCTTTATAGTGGCCGACCTCCGTTTCATCAAGTAGCGAAGCCCTACATGTCCGAGCCACGCAAGATTCTCGTCACCAGCGCCCTGCCCTACGCCAATGGTTCGATCCACCTTGGCCACATGCTGGAATACATCCAGACCGATATGTGGGTGCGCTTCCAGAAGCATCGCGGCAACCAATGCATCTATGTCTGCGCCGACGACGCCCACGGTTCGGCGATCATGCTGCGCGCGGAAAAGGAAGGCATCACCCCGGAACAACTGATCGCCAACGTGCAGGCTGAACACAGCGCCGACTTTGCCGACTTCCTGGTTGATTTCGACAATTTCCACTCCACTCACGCCGAAGAAAACCGTGAGCTGTCGAGCCAGATCTACCTCAAGCTGCGTGACGCCGGGCATATCGCCCAACGCTCGATCACTCAGTATTTCGACCCGGAAAAGAAAATGTTCCTGGCCGACCGCTTCATCAAGGGCACCTGCCCGAAATGCGGCACCGAAGACCAGTACGGCGACAACTGCGAAAAATGCGGCGCGACCTACGCCCCGACTGATCTGAAGGATCCGAAGTCGGCGATCTCCGGTGCTACCCCGGTGCTCAAGGATTCCCAGCACTTCTTCTTCAAGCTGCCGGACTTCCAGGACATGCTACAGGCCTGGACCCGCAGCGGCACCCTGCAGGACGCCGTCGCCAACAAGCTTTCCGAATGGCTTGACGCCGGCCTGCAACAGTGGGACATCTCCCGCGATGCGCCGTACTTCGGCTTCGAGATTCCGGGCGAGCCGGGCAAGTATTTCTATGTGTGGCTGGATGCGCCGATCGGCTACATGGCCAGCTTCAAGAACCTCTGCAACCGCACGCCGGAGCTGGACTTCGACGCGTTCTGGGGCAAGGATTCCACCGCCGAGCTGTACCACTTCATCGGCAAGGACATCGTCAACTTCCACGCGCTGTTCTGGCCAGCGATGCTCGAAGGTGCGGGTTTCCGCAAGCCGACCGCGATCAACGTGCACGGCTACCTGACTGTCAACGGCCAGAAGATGTCCAAGTCGCGCGGCACTTTCATCAAGGCCCGTACGTATCTGGATCACCTGTCGCCGGAATACCTGCGTTACTACTACGCGGCAAAACTGGGCCGTGGCGTCGATGACCTCGACCTGAACCTCGAAGACTTCGTGCAGAAGGTCAATTCCGATCTGGTCGGCAAAGTGGTCAATATCGCCAGCCGTTGCGCCGGGTTCATCCACAAGGGCAACGCGGGTCTGCTGGTCGACAACAATGCCGCGCCGGAGCTGACCGAGGCCTTCCTCGCCGCCGCGCCGAGCATTGCCGACGCCTATGAAGCACGCGACTTTGCCCGCGCCATGCGCGAAACCATGGCCCTGGCCGACCGCGCCAACGCGTGGATCGCCGACAAGGCGCCGTGGTCGCTGAACAAGCAGGAAGGCAAGCAGGATGAAGTCCAGGCGATCTGCGCCACCGGCATCAACCTGTTCCGCCAACTGGTGATCTTCCTCAAACCGGTGCTGCCACTGCTGGCCGCCGATGCCGAGGCGTTCCTCAATGTTGCGCCGCTGACCTGGAACGACCACACCACGCTACTGGCGAACCATCAGCTCAACGAATTCAAGCCGTTGATGACCCGCATCGACCCGGTAAAGGTGCAAGCCATGACCGACGCCTCGAAAGAAGACCTCAGCGCCAGCCAGACCGACACCGGCGCAGCCGCACCGGCCGGCAATGGCGAACTGGCCAAGGACCCGCTGTCGCCGGAAATCGATTTCGACGCGTTCGCCGCCATCGACCTGCGCGTGGCGCTGATCGTCAAGGCTGAGCACGTTGAAGGCGCCGACAAGCTGCTGCGCCTGACCCTCGATATCGGCGACGAGCAACGCAACGTGTTCTCCGGCATCAAGAGCGCTTACCCGGATCCGTCGAAACTCGACGGTCGCCTGACGATGATGATCGCCAACCTCAAGCCGCGGAAAATGAAGTTCGGCATCTCCGAAGGCATGGTGATGGCGGCCGGGCCTGGCGGTGAAGAGATCTACCTGCTGAGCCCGGACAGCGGTGCCAAGCCAGGTCAACGTATCAAGTAAGAAGCTGCGGTAAATCGATCCCACCGGCGTGCCCCGCATGCCGGTGGGATTTTTCATAGGCGGCTGGATAAGGCCTAACCTTGAGAGACACCCGCCCGTTTCGCTGGCAGAACCATGACCGAATTCGTCCTAACGCTGATCAGTGCCGCGCTGCTCAACAACTTCGTGTTGCATTGGCCGCTGGGCGTCGATCCGCTGTTGGCGGGCAGCCGGCGCCAGGTGCATGCGTTGGGACTGGCGACCTTGTGTCTGATGGTTGTCGTCGGCGTGCTCGGCTACGCGATCTGGCACTGGCTGCTGGCGCCGCTGCAACTGCAAGCCCTGCGCCTGTTCGTGTTTCTGCCGTTGAGCGTTTTGCTGATCGCGCCGTTGTTGAAATGCCTGGCGCGCGGGTTGCCGAACCTGCCCTTCGACGGGTTGTGGCCGCTGTTGCTGGGCAATGCGGGCGTACTTGGCCTGACATTGATCAATGCGCTAAACGACCAAGGTCTGCTTCACACAATGGCGCTGAGCCTGGGTGCCGGGTTGGGGTTCTGGTTGGTACTGAGCCTGTTCAGCGACTTGCGTGAACGCACGGCGGGTAACGATATCCCTCTGCCCTTTCGCGGCTTGCCGATTGATCTGCTCGGCGCCGGATTGATAGCAGTGATTTTTCTCGGATTCACTGGACTGATCAAAACATGAGTCTGATCCAACGCATCGATGCCCTCCTGCCGCAGACCCAGTGCGGCAAGTGCGGCCATCCCGGATGCAAGCCCTATGCGCAAGGCATCGCCGCCGGCGAGCCGATAAACAAGTGTCCGCCCGGTGGCGAGGAAACCATCGCCGCGCTGGCTGAACTGTTGAAAGTACCGGTGCTGGAACTGGACATCAGCCGCGGTTCGGCACCGGCCCAGGTGGCGTTCATTCGCGAGGCCGAGTGCATCGGCTGCACCAAATGCATTCAAGCTTGCCCGGTCGACGCGATTGTCGGCGCGGCGAAACTGATGCACACCGTCCTGACCGACGAATGCACCGGTTGCGACCTCTGCGTGGCGCCATGCCCGGTGGACTGCATTGAAATGCACCCGCTGCCACCCGAGACCTTACCGGTGGTGGGCGGACTGGCGCTGAGCCTCGACGAGCAACACGCACGCGCGGCCAAACGTGATCACGCACGGCAACGTTTCGAGCGGCGCAAAGAGCGCCTGCACCGCGAAGAGCAGGAGAAACAGGCTGAGCGTGAAGCGCGGGCGAAAAGGCCGGCGCAAGCGCAAGTGAGCACCACCGACCCGGTGCAAGCGGCACTCGAACGGGTGCGCATGCAAAAAGCGGCGAACGCGGACGCGGCCGTGAAGAAAGCCAAAGTCGATGTCGCGATGAGCCGCGCGCAACTGCACAAATCGCTGAAAGCCTTCGGCCATCCACCGACTTTCGAGCAGCAGGCGCAACTGATCGTCCTGCAACGCCAGTTCGAAGCGGCCGAAGCGGCGCTGGCGCAACTGGAAACAACCGCCGTACCCACAGCTCCAGCACCGCCGCCCGCCAAAGACGCCGACTTGAAGCGCGCCAAGATCCAGCTGGCGATGTGTCGCGCAGAATACGGCAAGCTCGAACGTAACGCCGACACCCCCGCCGAGATTCTTGAAGAGGCCCGCGCGCGACTGCAAGCCGCCGAGCGTCAGGTAAGCGAACATGCCGCCCTTTGAGGCAGCGGACGATCGCCTGCAACAGGCGATGAAAACCTTGCTGCTGGCCGCGATGCCAGGATTGCTGACGCTGTTGTGGTTTTACGGTTGGGGCGTGTTGATCAACCTGATGCTGGCGGTCGTCACTGCGCTGATTGTCGAAGCGGGCGTTGCGCAACTGCGTCGGCGGCCTCTGCAGCCAGCGCTGCGCGACGGCAGTGCGCTGGTCAGTGGGACCTTGCTGGCGGTGGCGCTGCCGGCCTATTGCCCCTGGTGGCTGACGGTGACGGCAACCGTCGGGGGCCTGCTGTTTGGCAAGCACGTGTACGGCGGCACGGGGGAAAATCCGTTCAATCCGGCGATGCTCGGTTTTGCGTTGGTGATGATCATGTTCCCGCGCGCGATGACGCAGTGGCCGGCGCACGCTCTGGATCTGGCAGCAACCCTGCAGCAGATATTTGGCTCAGGTCAGGCGCCAGACGCTTGGGCACAGGCGACCGCGCTGGACTCTCTGCGCGTCAACGCCAGCCTGACCATCGACGAACTGTTCGTCAGCCATCCGGCATTCGGGCATTTTGGTGGACGCGCTGCCGAGTGGGTGAATCTGGCCTTTTTGGCCGGTGGTGTGTTTTTGCTGCAACGTCGGGTGTTCAGCTGGCACGCTCCACTGGGCATGCTCGCCGGTCTGTTGGTGATCAGCCTGCTGTGCTGGAACGGCTCGGGGTCGGATTCACATGGCTCGCCGCTGTTTCATCTATTCAGCGGCGCGACCATGCTCGGCGCGTTCTTCATTGTCACTGAACCGGTATCCGGCGCGAAAACCGCGCTGGCGCGCCTGCTCTTCGGCGTTGGGGTCGGACTGCTGACATACGTGATTCGCACGTGGGGCGGCTACCCGGACGGGCTGGCGTTTGCGGTGTTGCTGATGAATCTCTGCGTGCCGGCACTGGAGCGATTCGCCGCGAATCGCCAGATCAAGGTGAACCCATGAAGCGCCGGGCCAGCACCGTGATCGTGCTGCTGGTGGCCATCAGCGGGATCACCGCGACTTACCTTGTACAGCGTGGGAGCGCGCCACAAATCGCCGCCGCGCAGCACTTGCTCGACAGCCGTAAATGGCTCGACATGCTGGCGCCGGAGAGCTACGACAACCAGCCGCTGCAACAACCACTGAGCTTGACCGACACTCGACTGGACCACAGCCAATTGAGCGCAGGCTATCGCGCGACCCTGAACGGCAAGCCCGTCGCAATACTGTTGCGCAGTCAGACTCAGGGCTATGTGGGCGCCATCGAATTGTTGATCGCCATCGAACCGAATGGCAGGTTGCTCGCGGTGAAAACGTTAGAACAGCACGAAACACCAGCGCTTGGCGGGCACCTGGCGAACCGACCGAATGCCTGGCTGCAGGCGTTTACCGGAAAGTCGAGCGATGCGCCGACGGCAGCAGGTTGGGCACTGAAGAAGGATGACGGACAATTCGATCAGATCGCCGGAGCCACCATCACTTCTCGCGCAGTCATCAATGCGGTGCATGACGCCCTGCGTTATTTTGATGACCATCGCGCCGCACTGCTGGGGAGCGGAACATGAAGCCGTCGCCGGGTCTGGCCCATTGCATGATGCTGCCGTTGCTGCTGGGCAGCAGTGGTTCACTGGTCAGCGCAATCGGCACGTTGTGGGTATTCAGCGTTGTCGTGGGCCTGTACGGTCTGTGCATCCGCGCGTTACGCCCGCGATTGACGGAAACAGGCCGATTACTGGTCAGCGTCTTGCTCGCCGCCACGCTCAGCAGTTGCACTGATGTGTTGGCGCAACGCTGGTTTCTGCCCTGGCAGCAAGCCTTCGGCTTGTATGCCAGCTTGATCGCCTTGCAATGCGTGGTGCTGGAATACAATGGCTTCTGGCGCCAGACACTGACTGAGCGCGGCAAACTCTGCGCTCTGTTCGGCGCATTGCTGTTGCTGCTGGGGACATTGCGCGAGGCCGTTGGGAGCGGCAGCCTTGGCCGTGGCCCTTTCGACAGCTGGCAAGGCATCGTCCTGTCCAGCGACGCAATACCACTGATCAGTCTGATCCCCGGCGCTTTTATTGTGTTGGCGCTGCTGCTGGCCGCGCGTCAGGCGCTGGTTCGCCCGAAATTGAATTCAAAGGAAATGCATCGCCCATGAATGCCGCAAAACGTCTGGAGATTTTCCGCCGTCTGCACGAAGACAATCCGGAGCCGAAAACCGAACTGGCGTATTCATCGCCATTCGAGCTGTTGATCGCGGTGATTTTATCGGCGCAGTCGACGGACGTGGGCGTCAACAAGGCCACGGCCAAGCTGTTTCCCGTGGCGAATACACCGGCCGCGATCCATGCCTTGGGCGTCGAAGGGTTGTCCGAATACATCAAGACCATTGGCCTCTACAACAGCAAGGCGAAAAACGTCATCGAAACCTGTCGTCTGTTGGTCGAACGCCACGGCGGCGAAGTGCCGCAAACCCGTGAAGAACTCGAAGCCTTGCCCGGCGTGGGCCGCAAAACCGCCAACGTGGTGCTCAATACCGCTTTTCGGCAACTGACCATGGCCGTCGATACGCATATCTTTCGGGTCAGCAACCGCACCGGCATCGCACCGGGCAAAAACGTGGTTGAAGTGGAAAAGAAACTGATGAAATTTGTACCAAAGGAATTCCTGCTCGATTCCCACCACTGGCTGATTTTGCACGGGCGTTATGTGTGTCTGGCGCGCAAACCGCGCTGCGGCAGTTGCCGGATAGAAGACCTGTGCGAGTACAAAGCGAAAACTTCGGACGATTGAGCGCTTATTGCCATTATTGATACGTCGATTGAAAAAATCTTTTTTACCCGCCTTCCGAATGTCGATATAAGGAGCGCCAAAGGCAATCTTGGCCGGGAGTTAACCTTATGAGTACCGACAAAGAGCAATTGGACGTAGAAGACGATTTTGTCGCCGTTGAGCCCGACGAGGTAGAGCCCGTCGTCGAAGTTGCAAAGACCAACCTGAGCAAGCGCCGCACCATCGATAACCTGCTTGAGGAGCGCCGACTGCAAAGGCAATTGGCTGATTACGATTTTGATCTTTGATACCTGAAAGCCTCCCGAACCGGAGGCTTTTCACTTTCTGCAACTCGCTGAAATCCGCCCCTGCCCATGACCCGTCAGTGCTCGGGATATTCAGACCAGGCCGTTTCGCTGCGCCAGCTCGATCAGGTCTACCAGCGAACGCGCATTGAGTTTCAATAACAAGCGCGTTTTGTAGGTACTCACGGTCTTGTTGCTCAAGAACATGCCGTCGGCAATTTCCTTGTTGGTCTTGCCTCGCGCCAACTGCTGCAACACCATCATTTCCCGACCGGACAGACGATCTACCATGTCCGCTTCGCTGGCATTGCCCAGACTGGTGCGCACGGTATGCAAGGCCTGATTGGGAAAATAGCTGTAGCCAGACAACACGGCCTTGATTGCGCTGAGCAATTCGGTGAGGTCCTGCTGTTTGCACACATAGCCAGCGGCCCCCGATTGCATGCAACGCATTGAAAAGTGCCCGGGCGCCTGCGACGTCAACACCAATACTTTTATGGGCATAGCGGTCGAGCTCAGGCGCGCGATAACTTCCAGGCCGTCAAGTTTCGGAATACCAATATCCAGAATGACAATATCCGGCATTTGCTCTCGAGCAAGTTGTAATGCATCCACACCGTTGTCCGTCTCTGCGATGACTTCGTAGCCATGACGCTCCATCAGCATACGCACCGCAAGACGAATGACAGGATGATCATCCACGATCAGCACTTTATTCATGGGCAAGTCCAGTTTCGCTGTTCGAATTTTTAGAGCACGCACAATATCCCACTCACTTGCTCCATGGCATGCCAGGGTTGACATGGACTTGCATCGAGAGACATGCCCTACAGCGATCGCGGATTATTCCTACAAAAAAACGATAACTTCCTAATCACCCATCACTTTTACTGTTTGGCCTACGAAGAAATTTCACCTTTACTTTTGTTACAGGGTACGTCGTACAGAACTGAGAGCAGGACCCATCGCGATCTGTTTCTGCGCTCAAACGACGATTCAAGCCGCAGAATCCGCGCCCTGAAACATATGCTTTAACGATTGGACATATGCAGAACCCACTGTTTCTCCGGCATACAAAACCCTCAAGAATATAAACACTTGAAACAAGATATTTGTACCCAACACAATATTTTTTCTATAAACATGAGCTCTTGAAAACCAACTAAAAACTCATCCAACACATAAAGAGCACACACATGATAAAACTCAAAAACAAGATCGCAAACCCAATGACGGTAATCGCCATATTCGCAGCCATCTCGGAAACATCCGCGGCGGTTTCCCTGCCATTTCTGGACAACGAAGACAGAGAGATATACGTGTGGTTCCTGATAAGCTTTCCTTTTTATTTACTGTTTCTTTTCTTTATCACTTTGAACTTCAATTATCGTTCCCTCTATTCACCTTCAGACTTTGATAAAGACAAGAGTTTTCTTAAAGTGATAGATAACAATGAACGCGACAACAAGCGCAGCGCATCATCCACGGAGCCCTGCGTTCAAGGTACATTCGGGCTATCCAGTTGTATCGTCTCAAGCGAGTCTGGCAGTGTAGAGCGCAAAGATTCGTGCAAAGTCCACAATGCGGCCGACCCGCCGACTGATAGCAATGCAAAATCCAGTCAGATCGTTCAGCACAACATACAACTGCCGGCGTTTGTCAGTCATTTGCATCTGATCGATGCACGGAATGTCGATGCAGCGAAGGAACTGGCGACGATTCTGAATAACATCCGCAACCTCGATCGCAAGACATCACGAGTGATCGTATTTCTTTCCAGTCACGTATCGGATGTTTTGCTTACCCAACATGCGCTGCTGCAAGCCAGGCAGATCAAGAAAGGCTCCGGCAAAACGCTCTGTATCGTCTATAACCTCTGCTCACACGCGGTGACGCGTCTGGGAAGAGTTTGAAAATGAGCCACTGCCACGCACCGGTGTTTGGAAATATGCTCAGTCGGAGCCATCACCCATTAATGCAAAAAGGGCGACCCTGTCTCGAAGACAAGGCCGCCCTTTTTGTTGTGCGTCCGCGTGTGATGCCTAGAACAGCTTGCGGCCCTTGTTGGCAGCAATGCGCATGCGCAGTGCGTTGAGCTTGATGAAGCCCGCCGCGTCGGCCTGGTTGTAAGCGCCACCGTCTTCTTCGAAGGTCGCGATGTTGGAATCGAACAGCGAATCGTCGGACTTGCGGCCAGTGACGATCACGTTGCCTTTGTACAACTTCAGGCGCACAACGCCGTTCACGTTGACCTGCGAAGCGTCAATCATCTGTTGCAGCATCAGACGCTCAGGGCTCCACCAGTAGCCGGTGTAGATCAGGCTGGCGTATTTCGGCATCAGCTCGTCTTTCAAGTGAGCAACTTCGCGGTCCAGCGTGATCGATTCGATGGCGCGGTGCGCGCGCAGCATGATGGTGCCGCCCGGGGTTTCGTAGCAGCCACGGGACTTCATGCCGACATAACGGTTTTCGACGATGTCGAGACGGCCGATACCGTGAGCGCCACCGATCTTGTTCAGTGTCGCCAGCACGGTGGCCGGAGTCATTTCAACGCCGTCCAGCGCAACGATGTCGCCGTTACGGTAGGTCAGTTCCAGGTATTGCGCTTTGTCAGGAGCGTTCTCCGGGGAGACCGTCCATTTCCACATGTCTTCTTCGTGCTCGGTCCAGGTATCTTCCAGCACACCGCCTTCGTAGGAAATGTGCAGCAGGTTGGCGTCCATCGAGTACGGCGATTTCTTTTTGCCGTGACGTTCGATCGGGATTGCGTGCTTCTCGGCGTAGTCCATCAGCTTCTCGCGCGACAGCAGGTCCCACTCGCGCCAAGGGGCAATCACTTTCACGCCAGGCTTGAGCGCGTAGGCACCCAGCTCGAAACGCACCTGATCGTTGCCCTTGCCGGTGGCGCCATGGGAAATGGCATCGGCGCCGGTTTCGTTGGCGATTTCGATCAGGCGCTTGGCGATCAGCGGACGTGCGATGGAAGTACCCAGCAGGTACTCGCCTTCGTAAACGGTGTTGGCGCGGAACATCGGAAAGACGAAATCACGCACGAACTCTTCGCGCAGGTCGTCGATGTAGATTTCTTTGACGCCCATGGCCTGGGCCTTGGCGCGGGCCGGCTCGACCTCTTCGCCTTGACCGAGATCGGCGGTGAAGGTCACCACTTCACAGTTATAAGTATCCTGCAGCCACTTGAGGATCACCGAAGTGTCCAGGCCGCCGGAATACGCCAGAACGACCTTGTTTACGTCCGCCATGCCATCACTCCACGGGGTTCTACGGAAAGCCGGGGAGTCTACCGCTCAAACGCGATAATTTACAGAGGCGCGACAGCTTAAGACGACAAAGCGACAGAATCTGTCGAGAGCGCGACGATGACCGGCGAGTCAGGAAGTCGTGGCAGCTGTGGCAGGCGTACTCGCTTGCGGCGCCGGGGCCGGGGCTGTCGTCGGTGCGACGCGCGCCAGTTTCACGTTGACGCGACGGTTCTTCGCACGGTTGGCTTTGTTGGTGTTCGGCACGATCGGATACTGCTCGCCGTGGAAACGCACAGTGATCTGCGACTCCTGAATGCCATTGGCCTTGAAGAAGTCGACCACCGCCAGCGCTCGGCGGCGCGACAGCTCACGATTGGTCAGGCGATTGCCGCTGTTGTCCGAGTGGCCGTCGAGTTCGATGTGGTTCACCGTCGGATCAGCCTTCATGTATTCGAGCATCACTTGCAGTTTGGCTTTGGCAGCCGGGTCGAGATCAACGCCCTCGCCGGGAAAGCCGATCTGTGATTGCTTGATCTGGTCGAAATTTTGCGGCAGCAGCTTCGCCACACAGGTCTGATAATCGTTGAATGCCTTGCTGAACTTGACCGGCAGCAGGCGCACTTCCGAGACCCGACCATCACCCGATGCGCGGCGCACGACCGGGCTGCGACCATCCAGCAGCCCGCTGATCAGCCCGCCAGCCTGCGACTGCGAACTGTTGAACAGGACATTGCCGCTGCCCAGCCGAACGCTGCCCAGATTGATGTCGCCACGCCCCGGCTGCCAGGGTGCAGCGGCCGCCAGCAAGGTCGCCGAACCGCCGCCGAGCATGGCGTTGTAGGCGTTGAGGCGGAAGATCGCCTGCTCGCCGGCCTTGCGCACAAACTCGCCCGAACCGAAATCGGTGATCGGTTGGGTCAGACGGCACTCGAACTTGTCGCCGGCGACCGTCCACTCAATGTTCTCCAGACGGGTCTGGTAGGTGAGCGCCATCGCAGGGAGGCTGGCAAACACACTGAGCAAGGCTAGATAACGCTGGCGCACGGGAGGCTCCATTGGCTTGTGAAACACAAACACCGATTCACACAATGTTTACGGCATACCTTCGGGATATCGGACGCTTGCTGCAAAACTTGATAGCGAGTGCCTGCAAGAGTCTTTTCCGGTAGCATTCGCCTCAGTTTGACCCGCCTGGAAGCCCCCCATGTCCGACCGCCTGACCCTGCTGCGTCCCGACGACTGGCATATTCATCTTCGCGATGGTGCCGTGTTGACCAATACCGTTGCCGATGTGGCTCGCACCTTCGGGCGCGCGATCATCATGCCCAACCTGGTGCCACCGGTGCGCAACGCCGCTGAGGCCGACGGCTATCGCCAGCGGATCCTCGCTGCCCGCCCGGCCGGCAGTCAGTTCGAGCCGCTGATGGTGCTGTACCTCACCGACCGCACCCAACCGGAAGAAATTCGTCAGGCCAAGGCCAGCGGTTTTGTGTACGCCGCCAAGCTGTACCCGGCCGGTGCGACCACCAACTCCGATTCCGGCGTGACCAGCATCGACAAGATTTTCCCGGCGCTGGAAGCCATGGCCGACGTCGGCATGCCGCTGCTGATCCACGGTGAAGTCACCCGTGGCGACGTCGATGTGTTCGACCGCGAGAAGATTTTCATCGATGAGCACATGCGCCGTGTCGTTGAGCGGTTCCCGACGCTGAAAGTGGTGTTCGAACACATCACCACCGGCGACGCCGTGCAGTTCGTCAACGAGGCCTCGGCCAACGTCGGCGCGACCATCACTGCGCATCACCTGCTGTACAACCGCAACCACATGCTGGTGGGCGGAATTCGACCCCACTTCTATTGCCTGCCGATTCTCAAGCGCAATACGCATCAGGAAGCCTTGCTCGATGCCGCCACCAGCGGCAGCGCGAAGTTCTTCCTCGGCACCGACTCGGCACCGCACGCCCAGCACGCCAAGGAAGCTGCCTGCGGCTGCGCCGGCTGCTACACCGCGTACGCCGCGATCGAGATGTACGCCGAAGCGTTCGAACAACGCAACGCGCTGGACAAGCTCGAAGCCTTCGCCAGCCTCAACGGCCCGCGCTTCTATGGCCTGCCGACGAACACCGATCGCATTACCCTGGTTCGTGAAGAATGGACCGCCCCGACCAGCCTGCCTTTCGGCGAGCTGACCGTTATCCCGCTGCGCGCCGGTGAAAAACTGCGCTGGCGCCTGCTGGAGGAACACGCGTGAGTGAAGAGCATTTCGACGACGAACTGGACGGTCAAAATGGCGGCGGCGGTTCCCGTCATCCGATGGCAGCACGATTTCGCGGCTACCTGCCGGTAGTCGTCGACGTAGAAACCGGTGGCTTCAACGCGGCCACCGATGCCTTGCTGGAGATTGCCGCGACCACCATCGCCATGGATGAAAAAGGGTTTGTGTACCCGGATCACACCTACTTCTTCCGCGTCGAGCCGTTCGAAGGCGCGAACGTCGAAGCAGCGGCGCTGGAGTTCACCGGGATCAAACTCGATCACCCGCTGCGCATGGCCGTCAGCGAAGAAACCGCGCTGACCGACATCTTCCGCGGCATCCGCAAGGCGCTGAAGGCCAACGGCTGCAAGCGGGCGATTCTGGTCGGGCATAACAGCAGCTTCGATCTGGGCTTTCTCAACGCAGCCGTTGCGCGTCTGGACATGAAGCGCAACCCGTTCCACCCGTTCTCCAGCTTCGACACCGCGACGCTGGCCGGTCTTGCCTACGGTCAAACCGTATTGGCCAAGGCCTGCCAGGCCGCCGGCATCGATTTTGATGGCCGCGAGGCGCACTCGGCGCGTTACGACACCGAGAAAACCGCTGAGCTGTTCTGCGGCATCGTCAACCGCTGGAAGCAGATGGGCGGCTGGGAAGATTTCGACGATTGATCCTCATCGAATAAAACCCGCGCATGAAAAAACCGGCCACTTGGGCCGGTTTTTTTGTACCTCGACGTTGCGCCTTACAGGGCAGCAGCGTTCTCGGTCAGGTAAGCCGCAACGCCTTCTGGCGAAGCGTTCATGCCTTTGTCGCCTTTCTTCCAATTGGCAGGGCAGACTTCGCCGTGCTCTTCGTGGAATTGCAGTGCGTCGACCAGACGGATCAGCTCTTCCATGTTACGGCCCAGCGGCAGGTCGTTGATGATCTGCGAGCGGACAACGCCCTTGTCGTCGATCAGGAACGCGCCACGGAACGCCACGCCGCCTTCGGATTCAACGTCGTAGGCCTTGGCGATGTCGTGCTTCATGTCGGCTGCCATGGTGTATTTCACCTGGCCGATGCCGCCATTGTTGACCGGGGTGTTGCGCCAGGCGTTGTGGGTGAAGTGCGAGTCGATCGACACAGCGATCACTTCCACGTTACGTGCCTTGAAATCGGCCATGCGGTTGTCCAGAGCGATCAGCTCGGACGGGCAGACGAAGGTGAAGTCCAGTGGGTAGAAGAACACCAGGCCGTATTTGCCTTTGATGGCCGAGGACAGGGTGAAGCTGTCAACGATCTCGCCATTGCCGAGTACGGCCGGGACGGTGAAGTCAGGGGCTTGTTTGCCTACGAGTACGCTCATTGATATCTCCTGGTGTAAAGACTTGAAGTTCAGGGTCCGGGCCAGCCTGCCACCCTCAGGCGACAGCCCTGTGACACGAACCCTCTTCGCAAGGGACGACCATCATACACTGCGTTTTTGGCCTGTCCTCAACGGATTTTCCATGTCGGCTGTCCGTTGAGCATTTATAAGGAGAGGCATGCAACGCTCAAACACCGTTCGTCAGTCATGAGCCAAATAACGCCAAAAGCTGCCGCAAAGCAGTTTGACAATCATTCTCGTTAACATTAAGATCCATCGCAATTGAGTCACAACCAGCGACGGTTCTTACTTATGTATGTTTGCCTCTGCACTGGCGTCACCGACGGACAGATCCGCGAAGCGATCTATGAAGGTTGCTGCAGCTACAAGGAAGTTCGCCAGGCGACCGGCGTCGCCAGCCAGTGCGGCAAATGTGCGTGCCTGGCCAAGGAAGTGGTTCGCGAAACCCTGACCAAGCTGCAAACCGCTCAGGCCTCGATTCCTTATCCTGCAGAATTTACTGCCGCCTGATCAGCCCAATTTCAAGGAACCGGACTTATGTCCGGCTTTTTTATGCCTGAAAATCAATCGCTTAGCGTCAAGACGCGGAACACAAACATTCTTATTCCGATTAATTTTCATATATTATTCAATAACTTAGGTTTGACACTTATAAGTGTGAAGCTCAAACTCCGCCTTATATACCGCGATTACAGGGCAGGACTCCGATCATGAAAGGCGACATTACCGTCATCCAGCATCTCAACAAGATCCTCGCCAATGAGCTGGTCGCGATCAATCAGTACTTCCTGCATGCGCGCATGTACGAAGATTGGGGTCTGAACAAGCTCGGCAAGCACGAATACAAAGAATCCATCGATGAGATGAAACACGCGGACAAACTGATCAAGCGCATCCTGTTCCTGGAAGGCCTGCCGAACGTACAGGACCTGGGCAAGCTGCACATCGGCGAGCACACCCGCGAAATGCTCGAGTGCGATCTGCGTATCGAGAAGACCGGCCACGCCGACCTGAAGGCTGCCATCGCCCATTGCGAAACCGTTGCCGACTTTGGTAGCCGTGAACTGCTCGAAGACATTCTCGAGTCCGAAGAAGAACACATCGACTGGCTGGAAACCCAGCTGGGCCTGATCGACAAGATCGGTCTGGAAAACTATCTGCAGTCGCAGATGGGCGAAGAGTAAGTCAGCGCCCGCTGAACGCCAGACACGAAAAAGCCCCGCCCTCTGTTGAGGTGCGGGGCTTTTTATTGCCTGGACTTCGGTCAGTGCCGAAGTCCCTGTGGGAGCGAGCCTGCTCGCGAAGGCGTCGTGTCAGCCAAAAGCTACGTCACTGACAGACCGCGTTCGCGAGCAGGCTCGCTCCTACACAAGCCTGCTTAGGCTTCGGACTTGTTCGCCGCAGCGGCTTCGACAGCCGACTTGATGGTGGTCTGCAGCGAACCGTCTTGCGCCATCTCGGTCATGATGTCGCTGCCGCCGATCAGCTCACCGCCGACCCACAGTTGCGGGAAAGTCGGCCAGTTGGCGTACTTCGGCAGGTTGGCGCGGATTTCCGGGTTCTGCAGGATGTCCACATACGCAAACTTTTCGCCACAGGCCATGACAGCCTGCGCAGCTTTTGCGGAGAAGCCGCACTGCGGGGCATTCGGCGAGCCTTTCATGTAAAGCAGAATGGTGTTGTTGGCAATCTGCTCTTTAATCGTTTCGATGATATCCATGGAGCACCTCGGCTGAACTTTCCGACTCATGGGTCGGCACGGTGGCGCATTGTAACGGAATCCCGAGCGCGCTGCTCGGTCTCCCCGACAGACACATGCTCAGGCCGCCACCACCGTCACCGGCACTCCATTGAGCGCCGCGTTGCCGGACAACTCGTCGAGCTGGCATTCATCGGTCAGGTCGTTGGCACTCGAGCCCGGCTGGCCGCTGGCAATTGCCATTTGCACACCCGGTCGCGCATGGCCCCAACCGTGCGGCAGGCTGACCACCCCTTGCATCATGTCGTCGCTGCCGAGCACCTCCACTTCGATCTGCCCGACCCGCGAACTGACGCGTACTCGCTGGCCGTCACTGAGGCCTCGACTGGCGAGATCGGCCGGATGCATCAACAACTGATGACGCGGCTTGCCTTTCACCAGACGATGGTAGTTGTGCATCCACGAATTGTTACTGCGCACATGGCGGCGGCCGATCATCAGCAGTTGATCGATGGCGGGCGCCTGCAATGCGGCGAAGCGTTGAAGATCGGCGAGTATTTCCGCAGGCGCGGCCTGTATGCGCTGATCAGGGGTTTTCAGGCGTGCAGCCAGATTCGGCTTCAGCGCGCCCAGGTCAATCCCGTGCGGATGATCGAACAGTGTTGCCAGCGACAGTTTGTGTTCGGACGCGTCGCCATAAAGGCCCATGCGCAGGCCCATGTCGATCATCTTCGACGGCGGCATGGTCGGTTTCAGTTCTTTGCCGGTCTGCGCCGCAAACGCCTTGGCGAGGCCGACGAAGATTTCCCAGTCATGCAGCGCACCTTCAGGTTTGGCGAGGATTGCGCGATTGAAGCGACTGACATTGCGCACCGCAAACAGATTGAACGTGGTGTCGTAGTGATCGTTTTCCAGTGCCGAGGTCGACGGCAGGATCAGATCGGCGTAGCGCGTGGTTTCGTTGATGTACAGGTCAATGCTGAGCATGAACTCCAGCCCGTCCAGCGCCTGCTCCAGTTGCCGCCCGTTCGGCGTCGACAGCACTGGATTGCCAGCCACGGTGATCAATGCGCGGATCTGCCCTTCGCCTTCGGTGAGCATTTCTTCGGCCAGCGCTGACACCGGCAACTCGCCACCGTATTCGGGACGGCCCGAGACGCGACTTTGCCATTTGTTGAAATGCCCGCCCGAGGTCGAGGCCACCAGATCGACAGCGGGCTCTGTGCACAACGCACCGCCGGCCCGGTCGAGGTTGCCGGTGACCAGATTGATCAACTGCACGAGCCAATGACACAGCGTGCCGAACGCCTGGGTCGAAACGCCCATGCGTCCGTAGCACACCGCACTTGGCGCAGCGGCGAAATCGCGCGCCAGTTGGCGGATCTGCTCGGCCGGAACGGCGCACAACGGGCTCATCGCCTGCGCCGTAAACGTCGCCACCGCAGCGCGCACTTCGTCGAGGCCATCGACTGGCAGATGACTGTCGCGAGTCAAACCCTCGCTGAACAGGGTATTCAGCACGCCAGACAACAGCGCAGCATCGCCGCCCGGACGCACGAACAGATGCTGATCCGCCATCGCCGCCGTTTCGCTGCGACGCGGATCGACCACCACCACTTTGCCGCCGCGCGCCTGAATCGCTTTGAGGCGCTTCTCGACATCCGGCACGGTCATGATGCTGCCATTGGACGCCAGCGGATTACCGCCGAGGATCAACATGAAATCGGTGTGATCGATGTCCGGAATCGGCAGCAGCAAGCCGTGGCCGTACATCAGGTAACTGCTGAGGTGATGGGGCAACTGGTCAACCGACGTCGCCGAGTAGCGATTACGGGTTTTCAGCAAGCCGAGAAAGTAGTTGCTGTGGGTCATCAGCCCATAATTGTGTACGCTCGGGTTGCCCTGATAGACCGCCACGGCGTTTTGCCCATGACGCTCCTGAATCGCCGCCAGCTTCGATGCCACCAACGCAAACGCTTCATCCCAGCCGATCGGCAGCCACTCGCTACCCACCCGCCGCATCGGTTGGCGCAGGCGATCCGGGTCATTCTGGATATCTTGCAGCGCCACCGCTTTAGGGCAGATGTGGCCGCGACTGAAGGTATCGAGGGCATCGCCCTTGATCGAAGTGATTGCGACATGGCCATCGGTTTCAGTGGTCTCGATGGTCAGGCCACAGATGGCCTCACACAGGTGGCAGGCACGGTGATGGAGAGTCTTGGTCATGGCCAGTCTCTGTCTTGTTCGGGGCGGGCGATTGCGCCCGCGGGAACAAAACTATGGCCCCGCCAACACCATGGCGCCAGCGACGTTCGTCTTGTGAATCGGGGCTTATCAGGCGAGCCGATACCGCTGCAGCCGTCAGTTCGACGGCAACTGGGGTGGCGGCGCCAGCTGAATTTCCTGAATGGTTTCGATCTGCTCGTGAGCGACGTGCACGCCGGTCAGTTCGCCAATCAGGCGCCAATGCTCGTCGAGCCCGGCGCTGATAGTGGCCATGCGGTCAATCATATGCCGACCGGCCGTCTTTACCACTTCGTCTTCACTGCGCAGCAGTTCGAACGACATCGAGGTGACCGACGCGGTAAGGTGGGTCAAGGAGCGAGCCGTGTGGCCCAGCAGTTCCATTAACAATTGTTCTTTCGATTCCATGCGGAGGCTTCCTGCGTCGCTCGAATGTTATTTATAACCCAGCACTTTGCTTTAGCAAATGTTTCAGCCCGGACATCCGACCAAGAGAATCCGCCGCGACCCCGCCTCAAACCGACCAAAGCCACGCCGTGTGCGGCGCGGCGCATTGCCAAGCGCGGCGGGGCCAGTGTACAAAGAGGCTCGCTGCCGCCCTGAAGCCGGCTTCAAATGCGCGATTGCAATTGGCGGCGCGCCCTTCGATTCCCTTGTAAACCGTAGCCTATTGGCGTAACGCGACATTTAATGTCAATATCGCGCCTTCCCCTATTCCGTCGCCCCGTGCGGCTTACGCCGCAGGTCTCGCCCGTTGTTCCGATAAACAAGGCTTTGAGCATCTGCGGTTGGTAGCAAAAAGGTAGTCAATGATGAGCGCAAGGCACTTTCTCTCCCTGATGGATTGCACGCCCGAAGAGCTGGTCAGCGTGATCCGTCGAGGCGTTGAGCTCAAGGACCTGCGTAAGCGCGGCGTACTGTTCGAGCCTCTGAAAAACCGCGTGCTGGGGATGATTTTCGAAAAGTCCTCGACCCGCACCCGCATCTCTTTCGAGGCCGGGATGATCCAGCTCGGTGGTCAGGCGATCTTCCTGTCGCCGCGTGACACCCAACTGGGCCGTGGCGAGCCGATCGGCGACTGTGCCATCGTCATGTCGAGCATGCTCGATGCGGTGATGATCCGCACCTTCGCCCACAGCACCCTGACCGAATTCGCCGCCAACTCGCGCGTGCCGGTGATCAACGGCCTGTCCGACGACCTGCACCCGTGCCAGTTGCTGGCCGACATGCAAACCTTCCTCGAACACCGCGGCTCGATTCAGGGCAAGACCGTGGCGTGGATTGGCGATGGCAACAACATGTGCAACAGCTATATAGAAGCGGCGATCCAGTTCGACTTCCAGTTGCGCGTTGCCTGCCCGCATGGCTATGAGCCGAACCCCGAGTTCGTCGCCCGTGCCGGTGACCGCGTGACCATCGTCCGTGATCCGCAGGATGCCGTGCGTGGCGCGCATCTGGTGAGCACCGATGTCTGGACTTCGATGGGTCAGGAGGAGGAAACTGCCAAGCGCCTCAAGCTGTTCGCGCCGTTTCAGGTCAACCGTGCCCTGCTCGACCTCGCCGCCGAGGACGTGCTGTTCATGCATTGCCTGCCGGCGCATCGCGGCGAAGAAATCAGTCTCGACCTGCTTGACGACCCGCGCTCCGTTGCCTGGGATCAGGCAGAAAACCGTCTCCACGCACAGAAGGCCCTGCTCGAGTTCCTCGTCGAACCGGCATATCACCACGCATGAGTCATGAATTACTGCTGAACCTGCGCAACCTCGCTTGCGGCTATCAAGATCAACGTGTGGTGCAGAATCTCAATCTGCACCTCAACGCCGGCGACATCGGTTGCCTGCTTGGCTCGTCGGGCTGCGGCAAGACCACCACATTGCGCGCCATCGCCGGTTTCGAGCCGGTGCATGAAGGCGAAATCACCCTGGGTGGCGAAACCTTGTCCAGCGCCGGGTTCACCCTGGCGCCGGAGAAACGCCGAATCGGCATGGTGTTCCAGGATTACGCGCTGTTTCCGCACCTGAGCGTGGCCGACAACATCGCCTTCGGCATTCGCAAGCACCCGAACAAGGAGCGCGTCACCGAAGAGCTGCTGGAACTGGTCAACCTGAAGAACCTCGGCAAGCGTTTCCCGCACGAATTGTCCGGCGGTCAGCAACAGCGTGTCGCCCTCGCCCGCGCCCTGGCGCCAGAGCCGCAATTGCTGCTGCTCGATGAGCCGTTTTCCAACCTTGATGGCGAACTGCGGCGCAAGCTCAGCCATGAGGTGCGCGATATTCTCAAGGCACGTGGCACCAGCGCGATTCTGGTGACCCACGATCAGGAAGAAGCCTTCGCCGTCAGCGATCACGTCGGCGTGTTCAAGGAGGGTCGGCTGGAACAATGGGACACGCCGTACAACCTCTACCACGAGCCGGCGACACCTTATGTGGCCAGTTTCATCGGTCAGGGTTATTTCATTCGCGGGCAACTCGCCAGTCCGGAGTCGGTGCAGACCGAACTCGGTGAACTGCGCGGCAACCGTGCTTACACCTGGCCGATAGGCGGTGCGGTGGATGTATTGCTGCGTCCGGACGACATCGTCTATGCGCCGGACAGCGCACTGAAAGCGCGAATTGTCGGCAAGACCTTCCTCGGTGCTTCGACGCTGTATCGCTTGCAGCTACCGACCGGTGCGCAGCTGGAGTCGATTTCCCCCAGCCATGCGGACCATCAGGTCGGTGCCGATGTGGGTATCCGCGTAGTGGCCGAGCATCTGGTGCTGTTTCAGGCATCGGGCAGCACGGCGGCGCAGATTCCGGCAGCGGAAAACGGCGTTCGCCGGCACAGCACAGCCCTCTGATTTGATTCGCTCCCTGTAGGAGTGAGCCTGCTCGCGATAGCGGTATGTCAGCAAAAATTGCTTTGGCTGATAGACCGCTATCGCGAGCAGGCTCACTCCTACAATGGACTGGGTTTAGTTGAGGAGCAATGTTCCGCTCGCCACCAACGTCGCATTGCCGCCGATCTTCACCCGCTCACCTTCCAGTCGACAGAACAACTCCCCGCCTCGCGCCGAGCGCTGGCAGGCGGTCAGGCTCGATTTGCCCAGTCGTTTCGACCAATACGGAATCAGGCTGCAGTGGGTCGATCCGGTGACCGGATCTTCATTGATGCCAATCGCCGGGGCGAAATAACGTGAGACGAAATCATGCTGGTTGCCGCGCGCGGTAACGATTGCGCCCAGCCACGGCAGCTTCGCCAGCGCCGCCATGTCCGGCGCGCAATCAAGCACCGCCTGCTCCGACTCCAGTACCACAAACAGTTCGTTGGAGCCGAGCACATCAACCGCTTCGACACCCAACGCGCGCTGCACATCCAGTGTCACGCCGATCTCTGTCGGCACAATCGTCGGGAAATCCAGCCACAACCGATCGCCCTCACGGCTGACACTCAGCGGCCCGGATTTACAGATGAAGTCGATACGCTCGGCGGTTTCGCCGTAGATCTCGAACAGCACATAAGCGCTGGCCAGTGTCGCGTGCCCACACAGCGGCACTTCGGTGGTCGGGGTGAACCAGCGGATATGCCAGGCCTGGCCTTCGCGCACCAGGAACGCGGTTTCCGCCAGATTGTGCTCGGCGGCGATCTTCTGCATCAACTCCTCGGCGAGCCACGCATCGAGCCGATAGACCATGGCCGGATTGCCACTGAATGGCCGGTCACTGAACGCGTCGACCTGATGAAACGCAAGCTGCATAACCTTCTCCTTAAGTCAGTCGGCACAGCATGCTACTGCGCGGCGGGCGGTGCCAGTGACAGAACCCGCGATATTCTTTCATACAGTGCCGAGGCCGTTCAGGGTCGGCCGATGTCAGCGAATTTCGCCTGAGTGTGTTCGGCAAGCACTGCCGGCGCCAACTCGACTTCCAGTCCTCGGCGCCCGGCGCTGACATAAATGGTGGCGAAGCCTTGCGCCGAGTTATCGATGAACGTGCGCAGGCGCTTCTTCTGTCCCAGCGGACTGATGCCGCCCAACAGATAACCGGTGGAGCGCTGCGCCGCTGCCGGGTCAGCCATTTCGACTTTCTTCACCCCTGCAGCGTGCGCCAGACCTTTGAGATCAAGGCTTCCGACGACCGGCACTACCGCCACCAGCAATTCGCCTTTTTCGCTCGCCGCCAGCAGCGTCTTGAACACCTGCGCCGGCTCAAGCGCCAGCTTCTCTGCAGCTTCGAGCCCGTACGAAGCGGCTTTGGGGTCATGTTCGTAACTGTGCACGCGATGTTCGGCACGAACTTTTTTTAACAAGTCCAACGCAGGGGTCATGGCAGCTCCGGGCTCGGCAGTGACGGAAAAAACCTGCGCCGGATTCTAGGCGATCGCGGTGCAAAAGGCTCTAGTGCACGCCACGATTCCCGGGACCTGCGGCGATTCCAGGCCAACCAGACGGCACCTTCGACGAGGGATCATTCACGCTACGAATAGTTTTATTGTGACTGACAGTTCACTTTCGACCTTTGACAGGTTTGTTTCTTGTCTATATTTTTTCGAAACTGAATAATGTAAGAATTATCGATATTGCAGTACCCGGGGACGGAATGGGGATTCCTGACCGGCGGATATCGCGCCTTGCCCTGTTGGCAACGCGCCAGACAACAACAAAAACCGAGGTATTCAATGACCACTGCTTTACCGCAACCATCGCTTTGGGGCCAATGCCTGGCCGAATTTCTCGGCACCGCCCTGCTGATATTTTTTGGCACCGGTTGTGTTGCCGCGCTCAAAGTCGCGGGCGCCAGCTTCGGCCTGTGGGAAATCAGCATCATCTGGGGCGTCGGCGTGAGCATGGCGATCTACCTGACAGCCGGGGTTTCCGGCGCGCATTTGAACCCGGCCGTGAGCATCGCTCTGGCGGTTTTCGCCGATTTCGAAAAGCGCAAACTGCCGTTCTACATTCTTTCGCAGATCGCCGGCGCCTTCTGTGGCGCGCTGCTGGTCTACACGCTGTACAGCAATCTGTTCTTCGATTACGAACAAACTCACCAGATGGTTCGCGGTTCGGCCGCCAGCCTTGAGCTGGCATCGGTGTTCTCGACGTTCCCGAATCCGGCGCTGTCGACCGCTCAGGCGTTTCTGGTCGAGATGATCATCACCGCGATCCTGATGGGCGTGATCATGGCCCTGACCGACGACAACAACGGCCTGCCGCGCGGCCCGATGGCGCCTCTGCTGATCGGCTTGCTGATCGCCGTGATCGGTAGCTCGATGGGCCCGCTGACCGGTTTTGCAATGAACCCGGCGCGCGATTTCGGTCCGAAACTGATGACTTTCTTCACCGGCTGGGGTGAAATTTCCTTCACTGGCGGCCGTGACACTCCGTACTTCCTGATTCCGATTTTTGCACCGATTGTCGGTGCCTGCCTCGGCGCTGCAGGGTACCGCGGGCTCATCGCCCGCCACCTGACCGGCGCCACACCTGCTACAAAGGATGCAGAACCGGCCATTGACGGCAAACCCAGAACGTCCTGAAACAGTCGGCGCCGGCTCCTGCCCCGTCCGAGCCTGCGCCACGGCCCACTCTCCCTTATTTCGTCCAAGGCAATCGACATGACCGACATTCAGAACAAGAACTACATCATTGCCCTCGATCAGGGTACGACCAGCTCGCGCGCGATCATCTTCGACCGCGATGCGAACGTGGTTTGCACCGCGCAGCGCGAGTTCGTCCAGCACTACCCGCAGGCCGGTTGGGTCGAGCATGATCCGATGGAAATCTTCGCCACCCAGAGTGCGGTGATGGTCGAAGCGCTGGCCCAGGCGGGCCTGCATCACGATCAGGTGGCCGCCATCGGCATCACCAACCAGCGTGAAACCACTGTTGTGTGGGACAAGACCACCGGCCGCCCGGTGTACAACGCCATTGTCTGGCAGTGCCGCCGCAGTACCGAAATCTGTCAGCAACTCAAGCGTGATGGTCACGAAGACTACATCCGCGACACCACCGGTCTGGTCACCGACCCGTACTTCTCCGGCACCAAGCTGAAGTGGATTCTCGACAACGTCGAAGGCAGCCGCGAGCGTGCGCGCAACGGCGAGCTGCTGTTCGGTACCGTCGATAGCTGGCTGATCTGGAAATTCACCGGCGGCAAGGTACATGTCACCGACTACACCAACGCCTCACGCACCATGCTCTTCAACATCCATTCGCTGGAATGGGATTCGAAGATGCTGGAAATTCTCGACATCCCGCGCGAAATGCTCCCGGAAGTCAAAGCCTCGTCGGAAATCTACGGTCGCACCAAGAGCGGTATCGCCATCGGCGGCATCGCCGGCGACCAACAAGCGGCACTGTTCGGTCAGATGTGCGTCGAGCCAGGCCAGGCGAAAAACACCTACGGCACCGGCTGCTTCCTGCTGATGAACACCGGCGACAAAGCGGTGAAATCGCAGCACGGCATGCTCACCACCATCGCTTGCGGCCCACGCGGTGAAGTGGCTTACGCACTGGAAGGCGCGGTGTTCAACGGCGGCTCGACCGTGCAGTGGCTGCGTGACGAACTGAAAATCGTCAACGACGCCCACGACACCGAATACTTCGCCAACAAGGTCAAGGACAGCAACGGCGTCTATCTGGTGCCGGCCTTCACCGGTCTCGGCGCACCATACTGGGACCCGTATGCCCGCGGCGCACTGTTCGGCCTGACCCGCGGCGTGCGTGTGGATCACATCATCCGCGCCGCGCTGGAATCGATCGCCTACCAGACCCGCGACGTGCTCGACGCCATGCAACAGGACTCCGGCGAACGCCTCAAGGCGTTGCGTGTGGACGGCGGCGCGGTGGCGAACAACTTCCTCATGCAGTTCCAGGCCGACATCCTCGGCACCCAGGTCGAGCGCCCGCAAATGCGCGAAACCACCGCCCTCGGCGCGGCGTATCTGGCGGGTCTGGCGTGCGGTTTCTGGGGCAGCCTGGACGAACTGCGCGGCAAAGCGGTGATCGAGCGCGAGTTCGAACCGAGCCTGGACGAAGCGGCGAAAGAGAAACTGTACAAAGGCTGGAAAAAAGCCGTCAGCCGCACCCGTGACTGGGCGCGCGAGGACGCTGAATAAGCCGGGCTTGCGTACAGAAATGGCCCAAACAGCGTGAAAGCGTAGCGAGCGAAGGCAAGACAAGGCAAAACAGGCGAGGACCGGCTGGGGTCGCACTCGACTTTACGGGTTTGTAAATGAGCAGTCCGAGCCTGTTTTTAACGCAGGATTGCTTGCGTAACGCCGAAGGCGCCCAGCACGAAGTAGCTTTCACGCTGTTTGGAAACTGGTAGGGAGCGGATTCCTGCGTCATCATGGGCAAATTTTGCTTGGCAGCCCAAAGGAAGCCCCATGAATCTGCCTCCCCGTCAGCAGCAAATCCTCGAGCTGGTCCGCGAACGCGGCTATGTCAGCATCGAGGAAATGGCCACGCTGTTCGTTGTTACCCCGCAAACCATTCGCCGCGATATCAATCAGCTCGCGGAAGCCAATCTATTGCGTCGCTATCATGGCGGCGCGGCTTATGATTCCAGCGTCGAAAACACCGCCTATGCGATGCGCGCCGATCAGATGCGCGATGAAAAACAACGCATCGGCGAAGCCATCGCCGCGCAGATCCCCGATCACGCCTCGTTGTTCATCAACATCGGCACCACCACCGAATCGATTGCCCGCGCCCTGCTCAATCACAGTCATTTGAAAATCATCACCAACAACCTCAACGTCGCGTCGATGCTCAGCGCCAAGGATGATTTCGACGTGCTGTTGACCGGCGGCAATGTGCGGCGCGACGGCGGAGTGGTCGGTCAGGCAAGCGTGGATTTCATCAATCAGTTCAAGGTCGATTTCGCCCTGGTCGGGATCAGCGGCATTGACGAGGACGGTAGCCTGCTCGACTTCGATTATCAGGAAGTCCGGGTATCGCAGGCGATCATTGCCAATGCACGGCAGGTGATTCTGGCGGCAGACTCGAGCAAGTTTGGGCGCAATGCGATGATCCGGCTGGGGCCGATCAGCCTGATCGATTGCCTGGTGACCGATCAGCAACCGGTGCCGGCATTGGCGCAGCTGCTGAGTCAGCACAAGATTCGCCTGGAAGTCGTTTAACCTCTCGTTCCCACGCTCTGCGTGGGAACGATCTGCATCACCTCTTCTGCGCCTTCTCGCGCATCTCATGTTCGATAATTTTCCTTTCCCCGCCCTTCGATGAGTTTTTTCAATCGAAGGCGACTGGCTGTGCGCGTGTTTATGGGCTACCATTTTCGCAAATGAACATTAATGTTCGATTTCAAATATAGAAAATCAAAAAGCCTGAGGCCAGCCAATGTCCACCTCTACCTTGCGAACGCCCCCTGTCTCCGAAATCTACGATATCGCCGTCATTGGTGGCGGGATCAATGGCGTCGGGATCGCTGCGGATGCCGCCGGTCGCGGGCTCTCGGTGTTCCTTTGCGAAAAGGACGACCTGGCCAGCCACACCTCGTCGGCGAGCAGCAAGCTGATCCACGGTGGCTTGCGCTATCTCGAACATTACGAGTTCCGTCTGGTGCGTGAAGCACTGGCCGAGCGCGAAGTGCTGCTGGCCAAGGCGCCGCACATTGTCAAACCGATGCGCTTCGTGCTGCCGCACCGCCCGCACCTGCGCCCGGCGTGGATGATCCGTGCTGGCCTGTTTCTGTATGACAACCTCGGCAAGCGCGAAAAACTGCCAGGCTCGAAAAGCCTGAAGTTCGGCGCCGACAGCGCGCTGAAAAGCGAGATCAAGAAAGGCTTCGAGTATTCCGATTGCTGGGTCGACGACGCCCGCCTCGTAGTGCTTAACGCTATGGCCGCCCGAGAAAAAGGCGCCCACGTGCACACCCAGACCCGTTGCGTCAGCGCGCGCCGGGCCAAAGGCTTGTGGCATCTGCACCTGGAACGCGCTGACGGCAGCCTGTTTTCGATCACGGCCAAAGCGCTGGTCAACGCTGCCGGCCCGTGGGTCGCCAAGTTCATCCGCGACGATCTGAAGATGGAGTCGCCGTACGGCATCCGTCTGATTCAGGGCAGCCACATCATCGTGCCGAAGCTGTACGAAGGCGAGCATGCGCATATTCTGCAAAACGAAGATCAGCGCATCGTTTTCACTATTCCGTACCTGAACCACCTCACCCTGATCGGCACCACCGACCGCGAATACACCGGCGACCCGGCGAAAGTGGCAATCACCGAAGCTGAAACCGACTATCTGCTGAAAGTGGTCAACGAACACTTCAAGAAGCAGCTCAGCCGCGACGACATCCAGCACAGCTACTCGGGCGTACGTCCGTTGTGCAACGACGAATCGGATAACCCATCGGCCGTGACCCGCGACTACACGCTGGCGCTGTCCGGCAACGCGCAGGAAGCACCGTTGCTGTCGGTGTTCGGCGGCAAGCTGACCACCTACCGCAAACTCGCCGAGTCGGCGATGGCGCAACTGATGCCGTTCTTTACCCAGATGCGCCCTGGCTGGACCGCCACGGCGACCCTGCCCGGCGGCGAAGACATGACCACCCCGCAGGCACTCAGCGCACTGATCCGTGACCAGTTCGACTTCGTCCCGACGGAAATCGCCCGTCGCTGGTCGGTGACCTACGGCAGCCGCACCTGGCGCATGCTCGAAGGCGTAGAAAGCCTGGCCGACATGGGCGAACACATCGGCGGCGGTCTCTACACCCGCGAAATCGATTATCTGTGCAGCGAAGAGTGGGCGACCACGGCGCACGACATTCTGTGGCGTCGCACCAAGCTGGGATTGTTCACTACAGCGGACGAGCAGCAGAAGCTGGCGACGTATCTGGGCAAGGTTGAGCAGAACCGCAAGATCGAAGCGGCGTGATGTGAGCAACGCTTGAACGAAAGCCCCTGAATCGCGAGATTCAGGGGCTTTTGTTTTGTGGGCCTTGCAGAAACCGATGGGGTCAGGCAGATCTTTTCCCCCTCACCCCAGCCCTCCCGAAACGTCGGACCGCCCCCAAGGGGTAGAGGGGGAAGGGAGCCGATCGGGGGCTTCTTCAAATCCTGAGTTCGGCTCGGCATCCCAAGTCGGCGTAGATAGCCCAAACAACGCGGTCAATCCCCTCTCCCTCCGGGAGAGGGCCAGGGTGAGGGGCTTCTCTCTGTTCGGTTTTCCGAACGCGACCTCCCGGTCGATTCGGTAAACCGGATCAGTTACGCCAAAACAAACCATCACAGAACTTTAATAATGTTACAAATCATCAACTTAAGTACATCTCACTGCTCTGGCACGACTCATGCTCTACACTCTCTCGACGAATGCCCGCTGAGCCAACACTTCAGGAGCCGTCAGGCATTCGAAGCACAAAAGGGCCGACAAACTGGCTCCATAAAAAAAACAATGTCGAGGAAAATTTGATGCGCATCGTTCCCCATATCCTGGGCGCAGCCATTGCTGCCGCTCTGATCAGCACGCCAGTTTTCGCCGCCGAACTCACCGGCACCCTGAAGAAGATCAAAGAGTCCGGTGTCATAACCCTGGGCCACCGCGACGCCTCCATTCCGTTCTCCTACATCGCTGATGCGTCCGGCAAGCCGGTTGGCTACTCGCACGACATCCAGCTGGCCATCGTCGAAGCGATCAAGAAAGACCTCGACCTGCCGAACCTGCAAGTCAAATACAACCTCGTTACCTCGCAGACCCGTATCCCGCTGGTGCAGAACGGCACCGTGGACGTCGAGTGCGGTTCGACCACCAACAACGTCGAGCGTCAGCAGCAGGTCGACTTCTCCGTCGGCATCTTCGAAATCGGTACCCGTCTGCTGTCCAAGAAAGATTCCAAGTACAAGGATTTCGACGATCTGAAAGGCAAGAACGTCGTGACCACCGCCGGCACCACCTCCGAGCGCATCCTCAAGGCGATGAACGCCGACAAGCAAATGGGTATGAACGTCATCTCCGCCAAAGACCACGGCGAGTCCTTCCAGATGCTGGAATCGGGCCGTGCCGTTGCCTTCATGATGGATGACGCGCTGCTGGCCGGCGAAGCCGCCAAGGCCAAGAAAGCCGCCGATTGGGAAGTGACCGGCACGCCACAGTCGTACGAAATCTACGGCTGCATGATGCGCAAAGGCGACGAGCCGTTCAAAAAGGCTGTGGATGACGCGATCAAGGCCACTTACGCTTCGGGCGAAATCAACAAGATCTACGAGAAGTGGTTCATGCAGCCGATTCCGCCAAAAGGCCTGAACCTGAACTTCCCGATGAGCGACGAGCTCAAGACCCTGATCGCCAATCCGACCGACAAAGCGGCTGACGACAAGAAGTCCTGATTTTCTGACTAACCTTATCCCCTGAGGAGGCTCCTGCCTTTTCAGGGAATGGTCACTCCCTGCTGGCATTTTTCTGGAAACACTCGAACCGGTGGCTGTCGAGCCGATCGCGTGTGCCCGGTCTTTGAAAAAGGACTGGGGAGGGAACGGAGTTCCCCAGGCGGGCACTTGTACATCGATCGAATCGAGGGGAGACCCTAATGAATTACAACTGGGACTGGGGCGTGTTCTTCAAGTCCACCGGCGTTGGCAGCGAGACTTATCTCGACTGGTACATCGCTGGTCTGGGCTGGACCATTGGCATCGCTGTCGTGGCATGGATCATCGCCTTGCTGCTGGGCTCCATACTGGGGGTCATGCGCACTGTGCCAAACCGCATCGTAGCGGGCATCGCGACCTGCTACGTGGAACTGTTTCGCAACGTGCCGCTGCTGGTTCAGCTGTTCATCTGGTACTTCCTGGTGCCCGACCTGCTGCCGCAGAACCTGCAGGACTGGTACAAGCAAGACCTCAACCCGACCACCTCGGCTTACCTGAGCGTTGTCGTGTGCCTGGGTCTGTTCACCGCCGCCCGTGTCTGCGAGCAGGTGCGCACCGGTATCCAGGCGCTGCCACGCGGCCAGGAAGCCGCCGCCCGCGCGATGGGCTTCAAGCTGCCGCAGATCTACTGGAACGTGCTGCTGCCGCAGGCTTACCGGATCATCATTCCGCCGCTCACCTCGGAATTCCTCAACGTCTTCAAGAACTCCTCCGTGGCGTCCCTGATCGGCCTGATGGAACTGCTGGCGCAAACCAAACAGACCGCCGAGTTTTCCGCCAACCTGTTTGAAGCCTTCACCCTGGCCACGCTGATCTACTTCACCCTGAACATGAGCCTGATGTTGCTGATGCGCATGGTCGAGAAGAAAGTCGCGGTGCCCGGCCTGATCTCCGTGGGGGGTAAATAATGGACTTCGATTTCAGCGGCATCATCCCCGCGATCCCGGGCCTGTGGAACGGCATGGTCATGACCTTGCAGTTGATGGTCATGGGCGTAATCGGCGGCATCGTGCTCGGAACGATCCTGGCGCTGATGCGCCTGTCGTCGAGCAGACTGCTGTCGAATATTGCTGGCGCATACGTCAATTATTTCCGCTCGATCCCGCTGCTGCTGGTGATCACCTGGTTCTACCTGGCGGTGCCGTTCGTGCTGCGCTGGATCACCGGCGAAGACACGCCGATCGGTGCATTCACCTCGTGCGTCGTGGCGTTCATGATGTTCGAAGCGGCGTATTTCTGTGAAATCGTCCGGGCCGGTGTGCAGTCGATTCCCAAAGGTCAGATGGCTGCCGCGCAAGCGATGGGCATGACCTACGGCCAGACCATGCGCCTGATCATCCTGCCCCAGGCGTTCCGCAAGATGACGCCGTTGCTGCTGCAACAGAGCATCATCCTGTTCCAGGACACCTCGCTGGTCTACACCGTGGGCCTGGTCGACTTCCTCAACTCCGCGCGCTCGAACGGCGACATCATCGGCCGTTCCAACGAGTTCCTGATCTTCGCCGGTGTCGTCTACTTCATCATCAGCTTTTCCGCCTCGCTGCTGGTCAAGCGTCTGCAAAAAAGGTTCGCCGTATGATCTCTATCAAGAACATCAACAAGTGGTATGGGGACTTCCAGGTGCTGACTGATTGCAGCACCGAGGTCAAGAAAGGCGAAGTGATCGTGGTCTGCGGCCCGTCGGGCTCGGGCAAATCGACGCTGATCAAGTGCGTCAACGCGCTGGAGCCGTTCCAGAAAGGCGACATCGTCGTCGACGGCACCTCGATTGCCGACCCGAAGACCAACCTGCCGAAACTGCGTTCGCGCGTGGGCATGGTGTTCCAGCATTTCGAATTGTTCCCGCACTTGACCATCACCGAAAACCTGACCATCGCCCAGATCAAGGTGTTGGGCCGCAGCAAGGAAGAGGCGACCAAAAAAGGTCTGCAACTGCTTGAGCGCGTCGGTCTGTCGGCGCATGCCCACAAGCATCCAGGGCAATTGTCCGGCGGTCAGCAACAGCGTGTGGCAATTGCCCGTGCGCTGGCGATGGACCCGATCGTCATGCTGTTCGACGAACCGACCTCGGCGCTCGACCCGGAAATGGTCAACGAAGTGCTCGACGTGATGGTGCAACTGGCCCACGAAGGCATGACCATGATGTGCGTGACCCACGAAATGGGCTTCGCCCGTAAAGTGGCCGACCGCGTGATCTTCATGGACGCCGGCAAGATCATCGAAGACTGCCCGAAAGAGGAGTTCTTCGGCGACATCAGCGCCCGCTCCGAACGCGCGCAGCACTTCCTCGAGAAAATCCTGCAGCACTAAAAAGCGTCGTTCTCCAACTGTAGGAGCGAGCCTGCTCGCGAATGCGAACTGTCAGACGATGATGATGTGAATGACACAGCGCTTTCGCGAGCAGGCTCGCTCCTACAAGGGGCGGCAGCGCCTCTGAAACAAGTGTGGTGGTTGACCCAAGGCAACTGTGATGAAATGCGACCCCAATCTTTATCGCGCAGCGCCGCCATCACTTGCCGTGAAGCCCCGTCTGATTCGTCATTTGTTCCTGCCGCCGCTGGTCATCGCCTTGATGATCGGTCTGGGTTTCATCGGCTTCTGGACGAGCGAGCATTTCGGCATCCGCAGCCTCGGCGAAAATGGCCAGCGTCAGCTGGAACTCCATGCCCGCGCGGTCGAAAGCGAGATCAGCAAATACACCTACCTGCCCAGCCTGCTCGAACTGGAAACCAGTGTTTCGCAGCTGTTGGCCGACCCGACCCCGGAAACCCGGCGCACGGTCAACGATTACCTTGAAGGCCTGAACCGGCGCAGCCGCAGTCGGGCCATCTACGTCATGGACACCACCGGCCGGGTCATGGCCACCAGCAACTGGCGCGATGTCGACAGCTACCTCGGCGAGGACCTGTCCTTTCGCGCCTACTTTCAGAAAGCCGTTCGCGGCGAGCCGGGGCGCTTCTACGGCATCGGCAGCACCAGCGGCGAGCCCGGTTATTACCTGGCCCACGGCCTCGAAGAACACGGCAAGATCATCGGCGTCGCGGTGGTCAAGGTGCGCCTGGAAGCCATG